>NZ_JBNPWM010000005.1:0-425146 GCF_050433825.1 Mucilaginibacter sp. UYCu711
AGAGATTAGAGATTAGAGATTAGAGATTAGAGATTAGAGATTAGAGATTAGAGATTAGAGATTAGAGATTAGAGATTAGAGATTAGAGATTAGAGGAGTCTTTAGCTATACAAGTTACCAAAAAGGCGATGAGTTTCAATACTCATCGCCTTTTTTATTTTATTATGACCGGCCTGACCTCTAGTTAACTAATCTCCGACCTAAAACGGCATCCCGATACCAAAGTTTAACTGCATAAAATTATAGCTTTCGCGGTTTTCGTTGTAGAACCGGGATTTGAAGGCCCCATCATGAAACAGCTCGTTGGCGTGCTTAACCAACACCCATTGTTCTGAGCCGTTAAATTGCGGGTCCTTAAACTTAAAGGCTGCATCAAGCCTGAATACAAAGAAGCTCACATCAAACCGTAAACCCGCCCCAATATCCATTGCCGAAGAGTTTAATATATTGTTAAACCTGAATTCGCCATTAGGGTTATCAGGCTGCTTATGTAACCGCCAAACGTTACCGGCATCCATAAACAGGGCGCCTTTTAGTTTTGCCCCAAAAAAGTTGTTGGCCACTTTAAAGCGGTATTCGGCATTGGTAATCAGCTTTATCTCGCCAAACTGGTCAATATATTTCAATCGCGTACGCAAAGTATCGCCTATTGTAGGCGCTGCATCTGTCCCGGCAGGGCCGTAGGTTGTCGCCCTGTTAAATTGCCCCGGCCCTAAAGTACGTGGTAGCCAGGCGCGCATATCATTAGCACCACCGGCATAAAAGTTTTTCTCAAATATAAGCAGGCTGCTGTTTCCATACGGCACCCCTAATCCGGGATTGACGCGGAAAATAAACTGGCGCTCGCCGCCAAAACTACGGTATAAGCGCAGGTCAATCTCAAATTTGGTATATTGGTAAAAACTATAGCCAAAAAGTGTGCGTTTCCCTTCACTATCTTTTTCAGTATTAAAAGCATTGGTTACTGCCGACAACATATTACCACCAACATCAAGCGATCCCCTGAAATAAGTAAAGTCTTTATAATTATTTAACTGGTTGCCGTTTACCTGATAAGTATACTGGCTACCGGTAGTAAAAACGGTACGCCCTATTAAAAACACGTATGAAAGGCGATTGGCTTTCAACAGTTGTTCCTTTGCAACCGGATCAAGCGTGCCTTTTGAAAATTCAATATCAATAGGTGTTATGCTATGTACCTTGTTAGCCTGTTCCAGGAAATCATAGGTTACAGAATTTACTAAACTCGTTCGTTCAACCAATCCTTTTTGAAAATATAAGGAGTAGTTGGAAGAAAATGTAGTATGAGGCACCCCATATTTGCCGGGTTTAGCAAGGTTAAAAGGCGTGACTATCCAGGGGTATATCAGGCTTGCGCCTACTTTAAAATCCTGATTCTCAACACCACTGCCGTTAATAGAATTGCGGCCGTTATCATACAATATACTCATGTTTAACTTTACCTGCAGGGTAACCGCCTGTTTAAACATGTTACGATTGGTAAACGTATTACCTATATTATAACCATACCGCCCACCGCTAAATAAAAACTCGCCCTCTACACGGTCCGACATCTGCTTGAGCGGGATCATGCTTATAACAGTATTTAGCCGGTTGGTACTATCGGCAGTTTTGATGTAGGTTGGATTGGGCACATTACGGAAAACGTTTAACTCTGACAGGCGGGATGTAGTGATGGTTTGCATATCAGAATTATACAGGTCGCCTTTGGTTTGAAAGATATAGTCAACCACCGGATGCGGCTTAAACCTATGCGAGTAATCAACAAAGGTAAACTGCGAATCGACCACCGTTGTATCGGCTACGCCGGTTGTACGCCCGCCTGCAGTAGATATCGTTATTAATGTATTATTAATGCTAAAGGTAGGATGCGAGGGCCTGTCGGCCGGGTTATCTATGATCAGGGTCAGATCAACCACGCTGCTGTTATAGGTCGAGTCGTAAGCAAAATTGATGTACTGGCGATAAAATTCATAATAGCCGTTGCGTTTCATCACCTGGTAAAATGCGTCACGGTCAAAAGCTAAACTATCCGTATCAAAACGCCCGCCAGGCTGCAAATGCGAAAATACAGGACGGTTTGCCCGGTACAAATTGCGCACAGTTCTGTCGGGGATACTGTCGGCAATTTTACGGATCCTAAACATTGGCCCCTGAGTAGTAGTGAAAATCAGTTGGGCTTTTTTCTTTTTGATAATTATGGTATCACTTACCTTAGCTTTTAGATAGCCTTTACTCTGGATGAATTTTTCGATCTGAACACGCGAAAACTCAACCAGGTTGCTATCCAAAATAGCTGGTGGCTCGCCAATATTTTTTTTGCCTTTTTTATTAAAGATATAATAAAGCTCCAGGTTAACCAGGTTGTTGGGTTGTTGCTGTTTATCTACATAGTTTAACGCCAGTTCGCTAAACTCTTTGTCCATACCCTTAATAGTAACCTTGCGCACCAACGATTCGTTACCTTTTAATCCGCGCGTTAAACTGCAACCCGAGCCTATAAAGAGCAGCAAAATACTTAATATTGCAATACGGTATCTATTTATGCTTTTATATGCTTTCAAAATCAAATATTAGTTTATTACAGTCCTTACAACACAAAAAATTTCGTAGGGAGCATGGCTTGTTTTTAGTTGAAGGCTACAAATCGGTATCAGAATTTATTAATTCTGCTTACCAGGTAGAAACCGTTTACCATACCCAGGCCGTTGCCCCAAAAATGCTCAAATTATCGCAGAAAACGAACTGTTTAGAGATTTCATCTGCTATAATTGAAAAAATAAGTGCTTTAAAAACCCCGCCCGATGTTATTGCGGTTATTAAAATACCACAATGGCCGTTTTTAAATGCTACTACCCTTAACAAAAAATTTGCAATAGTGTTAGATGGAATCCAGGATCCGGGTAATATGGGCACCATAATTCGTACGGCCGACTGGTTTGGGATAGAAAATATTATCTGTTCTGAAGATTGTGTTGAGGTGTATAACCCTAAAGTAGTACAGGCAACAATGGGCTCGCTTTCGCGGATGAATGTACATTATGTTGACCTTCCCTTGGTTTTATCGGCAACAAAACTGCCGGTTTACGGTGCTTTACTGGATGGTGAGAATATTTATAGCACTAATTTCGGTACTGAAGGATTGATAGTTATGGGTAACGAAGGCAACGGTTTAAGTGACGAAGTGAAGCGGTTAGTAACCAAAGCCATCACCATACCACGCGCCGGTAATGCCGAATCATTAAACGTAGCAATTGCCACCGCTATATTTTGTTCAGAAATAAACAGAAATAAGCTTAAATAAATGTTGGCTTGCAATAAATAATTACTATTTTTGCAATCCTTAAAATTGGTCGGGTGGCCGAGTGGCTAGGCAGAGGTCTGCAAAACCTCGTACAGCGGTTCGAATCCGCTCCCGACCTCAAGGTTAACAAAAATATTAAAAAATAAAAGCATCATGGGCGTAACACGTTTAAAAAGAAAAGATAGAAGAAACAAGACTTTCTCAAGATTAGAAGTTCAGTTTTTAAAGAATGCTACCAACCTTGAGTCTGGAAGCCGTTCTGCAGAGTCACCTAAAAGCCAGGTAACTTTAAACAATATTGTTTTAGCTAAAGCAGCTGCAGCAAATAACTAATTTCTGAAAAGAATTTGTGATTTTTAAGATCCTGTTGGTGAAAACCGATGGGATTTTTTTGTGCCGGATATTTCACATTGTAGAGACACAATGCATTGCGTATCTACAAATTACATTTCCAATATCCTCTTGTTAATTCGCTTAATCAATCCCGGCCCTTCATAAATAAACCCTGTATACAATTGTATTAATGATGCGCCCGCGTCTAATTTCTCCAGGGCATCTTCGGCCGAATGGATCCCGCCGACACCAATAATCGGGAACGACCGGTTTGATTTATCCGCCACATAACGTATCACCTCGGTTGACCGCTTAGTTAATAGTGCGCCGCTTAATCCGCCGGCTTCTTCTTTTAGTTTTGGGTTTGTTAGCAATGATTTATCAATAGTAGTATTAGTGGCTATTACCCCTGCAATTTTGGTTTGCTGCACTATCTCAACAATGTCGTCCAGTTGCTCATTAGTAAGGTCTGGAGCTATCTTTAGCAGGATGGGCTTAAATACATTGTTTTTGTTATTGCGTTGCTTCAGCGTGTTTAATAAGTGCATTAGCGGCTCTTTCTCCTGTAGCTCGCGCAGGCCCGGTGTATTTGGCGAGCTTACATTTACCACAAAATAATCCACCACATCAAAAAGGCGGTCAAAACATTTAATGTAGTCGCTTACCGCGTCTTCGTTAGGCGTGTTTTTATTTTTGCCGATGTTGCCTCCAATTAATAATCCTTTTTGGGCCGCCGCTTGCGTTTTGCGGTAAGCGGCAATGCGCTCTGCAACAACATCAACCCCTAAATTATTAAAACCCATGCGGTTGATCAGCGCTTTATCTTCAGGGGCGCGAAACATGCGTGGCTTCGGGTTGCCGGGCTGGGGCAGGGGAGTAACTGTACCCACCTCAATAAAACCGAACCCCATATTTGCCAGCTCGCTTATCACCTCGCCATTTTTATCAAAGCCCGCTGCCAGGCCAACCGGGTTAATAAATTTAAGGCCGAACACTTCTTTTTCAAGGCGATGATCCTTCAGGTCCCAAACGGCACGGCTTAATGCTGCCCCGCCAGGGAAACGGTTAAGCCGCTTTAAATTTCGGGTTACAAAATAGTGGATGTTTTCCGGATCGAATTGAAATAGTAAGGGCTTTATTAACGAATACATAGCAGCAAAGTTACTTGTTTAATATTTTGATTTGTAAAAGAATATTGTACTTTAGTTCGTCATAAATAAACCACCGCAGCAGTACCCGTTGCGCTTCAAAAACTTAATACCAATTATGGAAGATCAATCTACAAATAACCGTCGCCGTTTTATCAGGAACGCATCAATAGGCACGTTAGCGGCTATAAGTATCCCCGAAATTGTTTCGGCCGCCTTAGCTACCGCGCCTATCTCTAAAAGAATAAGCATTGAAAAAGATGATATTATCCTTTTCCAGGGCGATTCGATTACAGATTCGGGCCGTGGTAACCGCAATGCTGTTGTGGCTAATAATACCGGGGCGTTGGGTAATGGCTATGCATTTATGGCGGCCAGCCAGTTGTTATTAAAAAACCCGGATAAGAACCTGCAGATTTATAATAAAGGTGTTAGCGGTAACAAAGTATACCAATTGGCCGATCGTTGGGACGCTGATGCATTGGCTATTAAACCAACTGTATTAAGCATCCACATTGGTGTAAACGATTACTGGCATACGCTTGGCGGTGGTTACAAAGGCACTATAGAGAACTACATTGCCGACTATAAAAAACTATTGGACCGCACCAAAGCTGAGTTACCGAACGTGAAACTGATCATCTGCGAGCCCTTTGGCGTGTTAGATGTAAAATCGGTAACTAAAGATTGGTACCCGACATTCGACCTGTTTAAAAAAGCAGCCAAAGATATAGCTAAAGAATACGATGCGCCATTTGTACCTTACCAGGCAGCATTTGATAAAGCCATAACCCTGGCCCCGCCAACCTATTGGACCGGCGACGGCGTGCACCCGTCAATTGCAGGCGCGGCATTAATGGCTGAGACCTGGTTGAAAGCGGTAAAAGGATAGGAGGTTAAAGGCGAAAGGTAAAAGGTATCAGATGGTAAATAGCCATTCTGAATTGAATGTAACCTTTCGCCTTTTACCTTTCAGCTTTCGCCTCAAAAAGCGTATCTTTGCGGCCAAATGATCGCTATAAATAATCTTACGTTCGAGATAGGTGCAAGGGCATTATATGATGAAGCCAACTGGCATATTAAACCCGGTGAAAAAATAGGCCTAATCGGTGCTAACGGTACCGGGAAAACTACCCTTTTAAAAATTATTGTAGGCGACTATAAACCTACATCGGGCACCATATCAATGGCTAAGGACCTTACCATGGGCTACCTTAACCAGGATCTGTTGTCCTACTCGTCCGACAAAAACATTGTGCATGTGGCTATGGAGGCTTTTGAGCGCCAAAATCAACTGCATGACGAGATAGAGGTTTTGTTAAAAAAGCTGGAAACAGATTATAGCGAAGACTTACTACATAAACTAAGCGACAAGCAGCACGAGTTTGAAGCGCTTGACGGCTATAACATCGAATACAAAGCACACGAAATTTTAGCGGGTCTTGGTTTCAGCGAAGCTGACTGCCAGCGTAAGCTAAGCACCTTCTCGGGTGGATGGCGGATGCGGGTAATGCTGGCTAAGATTCTTCTGCAGGCACCTGATATACTGTTACTGGATGAGCCTACCAACCACTTAGACTTACCGTCTATCCAATGGCTGGAAGATTATTTGAAGGCATTTAACGGCGCTATCATTATCGTATCGCACGATAGGTGGTTCCTGGATAAAGTGATCAACCGTACGGTTGAATCGCGCAAAGGTAAATTGAACGTTTACGCGGGTAATTATACTTTCTACCTGGAAGAAAAAGCACTGCGTGCCGAAATTCAGCGTGGCGAGTTTAAAAACCAGCAATCAAAAATAAAACAAGAGGAGCGTTTAATTGAGCGTTTCCGCGCCAAGGCATCAAAAGCAAAAATGGCGCAGTCGCGTATCAAGATGCTGGATAAACTGGAGCGTGTGGATGATGTGGATGATGATAATCCTGAGGTTAACTTTAGCTTTAAGTTCAGCAAGCAATCGGGCCGCCACGTATCTACTTTGGAGCATATCACCAAAAAATATCCTGCAATTGATATTTTGGATGATGCCGAAGCAATTATTGAAAAAGGCGATAAAATAGCGCTGATAGGTGCAAACGGTAAAGGTAAATCAACCTTGCTGCGTATTGTAGCGGGTGCTGATAAAGAATTTGAAGGCACAGCCGTTACCGGTCATAATGTTACCCAGACATTTTTTGCACAGCACCAGTTGGAAAGCCTGCACCTTGAGCATCAAATCTTACAGGAGCTGCAATCATTCGCACCAAAACATACCGATACCGAGCTGCGCTCGATTTTAGGATCGTTCTTGTTTACCGGTGATGATGTGTTTAAAAAGATCAAGGTATTGTCGGGTGGCGAGAAATCGCGCGTGGCTTTAGCAAAAGCGTTAACCGCCGATGCAAACTTCCTGGTACTGGATGAGCCTACCAATCACCTTGACATGGCTTCAGTTAATATCTTAATCCAGGCACTGCAACAGTACGAAGGTACAGTGATTGTAGTATCCCACGATAGGTACTTCCTGGATAACGTAGCTAATAAGATCTGGTTCATCGAAAACCAGAAAATAAAACAATACCCGGGCACGTATGCCGAATATGATGAGTGGAACGCTAAGCGTAAGATCGATCCGAAAGTAGAAGCACCTGCGCCTAAAAAAGAAGAGAAAAAGCCTGAACCGGTTAAGCAACAACAACCATCAGAAAATAAACATCAGCAATTAAAAAAGCTGAACCAGGACCTGACCAATATGGAAGATAAAATAGCTTCTTTGGAAAAAACGGTTAAAGAGCTGGAAGCTAAATTAGCCGATGATAAGATCTATAATGACGGCGCCAAGCTAAAAGAAACCAATGCCAACTATTCCCAAAAACAAGCCGAGCTAAAACAAGTTCAGCAACAATGGGAGGATTTGGCAGAACAGATAATGGAGTTGGAGGCGTAAGCCGAAACCTTCTGTTATTGCGAGGAATGAGGCAATCGCACGCTGCAAAGTTCGCGATTGCCACGCTACGCTCGCAGCAGTGACATAATAATTTTAAAGCCTCAATAAGCTAAAACTTGTTGGGGCTTTTTTTCTGTTCCCTCAGGGTCTCTTGTAAAGGACCCTGAGGAGTGACGTGCAACCTCAGGGTCCTCTGCGAGAGACCCTGAGGGGACAAAATTTTGATTATTATTGTAAGATGAAAAAGGGTCTTTTTATTCTATTTACAATAATCGCCATAAAAAGCTTTGCCCAACAGCCCTACGCCGATAGCGTATACAATGCCCACATTAAAACCATAGAGTTTTACAATACCAAAAAACAAGCATCCTTCCCGCAAATTACCTTACAATCAGGCGAGCAGGTGCTTCTGGCATTTGACGATCTGCGCGGCGGTACCCGAAACTACTATTATACTATTGAGCATTGCGACAGTAAGTGGAACTCATCTAATCTGTCCCCGTCAGAATACCTGCAGGGTTTCCAGGATGATAGGTTGACCGATTATGCCTACTCTACCAACACCATTCAAAAATATACACACTACGAGTTAAAATTGCCCAACCAAACCATCATCCCAAAAATATCCGGCAACTACATATTAAAGGTTTATGAAGATGGCGATAAATCAAAAATGGTTTTTACCCGCCGGTTATATATTGTGAGTAACAGGGTAGTAGGCGTAGCTGCAGATATTGTTCCGTCTACCGATCCTTCATTAAGGCAAACCAATCAAAAAATAAATTTCCAGGTAAACTATGGTGGTTTTAATGTGCAGAACCCCAATAATGATATCCGTGTGCTGCTGATGCAAAATGCCCGTAGCGCGACAGGTGTCTGGAATAGTAAGCCTACTTATGTACGCGGAACACAGCTGGTATATAACGATGTCAGCATCAATGATTTCCCCGGCAGGAATGAATTCAGGCGGTTTGATACACGTAGTCTTAAGCTAAAATCAGACAGGATAGGACAGATCTATCGCGATACGGCTAATACAGTTGTACTGTTTGGCGATCCGCTGCGCAACCAGGCCAGCTATTCGTTCCAGTATGATAACGATGGCAACTTTTTTATATTGAACCAGGAAGGATCAGAACCGCGCCGTGATGCTGATTATGCGCATATTTATTTTAGCGTAGCCGCAAATAAAACTGATAAAGATGGTACAGCTTACATTGTAGGTAAGTTTAATGACTATAAAATTGACGCGACGAGCAAACTGGAATACGAACCTGTTAAAGGCCGGTTTTTTACAGACCTGTTTTTAAAACAAGGGGTGTACGACTATGTATATATTTGGGTTGATAAAAACACAGGCAAGCCTGATGATATCCCCATAGAAGGTACCCATTTTGAAACAGAGAATGATTACCAGCTATTGGTGTACTATCGCCCGGTTACCGCGCGGTGGGATGAGTTGGTAGGATATAGATTATTGAATACGGTAAAGAAATAATGGCCAGACCCGAAGTAAATAAAATTGAAGAAACTTTAACTTTCAAAGATCGCCTGCAGGCATTGCGTAACCTGCCGGCGTTTTTTAAGCTGGTGTGGCAAACCAACCCGCTAATGTTAATGATTAGCCTGGTGCTGCGCATTGTAAGGTCGGCAATGCCGGTGACGCTGTTGTATATAGGTAAGCTGATAATTGATGGGGTGATCCAGCTGAGGCATACGCAAGGGGGAGATATTCACCATTTGTGGAAACTGGTGGCCGCCGAGTTTGCATTGGCCATATTTACCGATGCCCTTAGCCGTGCCATAACGCTGATAGAAAGTTTACTGGGCGACAGGTTTGGTAACTATACTTCGGTAAAGATAATGAACCATGCGGCAACGCTGGACCTTGACCAGTTTGAAGATTCTGTATTTTATGATAAACTGGAACGCGCCCGCCAGCAAACCACGGGCCGTACCATTTTATTGGGCCAGATAATGAGCCAGCTGCAGGATGTAATTACCATGGCCTTTTTAGCTACCGGCTTAATGGCCTTTAATCCCTGGTTGATTGTATTGTTGCTGTTTGCCATTATCCCGGCATTTATAGGTGAATCTTATTTTAACGACCGCAGTTATTTATTAACCCGCGGCCAAACGCCCGAACGCAGGGAGCTTGACTATATCCGTTATTTAGGTGCCAGCGATCAAACCGCCAAAGAAATAAAGACATTTGACCTGTCAGACTTTATCATTGATCGCTTTAAGCAATTGTCTGATAGTTTTTATAAGGATAGTAAAAAGCTGGCTATCCAGCGATCGGTATGGGGGACGTTTTTTGCAATGCTGGGTAGCATTGGCTATTACACGGCTTATGTTTTTATAATCATCAGCACGGTTGAAGGTAAGGTTACAATAGGCGCACTGGCATTTTTGGCCGGATCATTCAGGCAACTACGATCGTTATTGGAAGGTATACTGACAAGGTTTAGTACTGTATCGCAAGGGGCCATTTACCTGCGCGATTTCTTTGAGTTTTTTGATATCGAGCCCAAAATAGTTCAGTCGGCAAACCCGCTGCCATTCCCAAAAACCATACAGCAGGGTTTTGTTTTTGAGGATGTCGGTTTTAAATATCATAACTCAGAACGCTGGGCAAACCGGCATCTTAACTTTACCTTGTTCCCCGGCGAAAAGCTGGCGCTGGTTGGCGAGAACGGCGCCGGAAAAACTACACTGGTAAAACTGCTTTCGCGCCTGTACGATCCTACTGAGGGGCGGATCCTGTTAGATGGCATAGACCTGCGTAAATACGACCTGTTTGATCTGCGTTTAAACATAGGCGTTATCTTCCAGGATTATTTGCGCTACCAGATGACCCTTGCACAAAACATAGCCGTAGGTAACATTAAACAAATAGCTAACCGCGAATTAATTGAACGCTCGGCCAAACAAAGCCTGGCAGAATCATTGATTCCCAAATTACCAAACGGGTATGACCAACAGCTGGGTAAGCGCTTTGCTGATGGTGTCGACTTATCGGGCGGCGAATGGCAAAAGGTTGCCCTTGCCAGGGCCTATATGCGCGATGCCCAACTACTGATATTGGATGAACCAACATCAGCCTTAGATGCCCGTGCCGAATACCAGGTGTTTCAACGCTTTGCAGAGTTAACCAAAGAAAAATCAGCCATACTGATATCGCACCGGTTCAGCACCGTACGCATGGCCGACCGGATATTGGTATTAGAAAAAGGCGAACTAAAAGAAATAGGCAACCACGAAGAGCTTTTAGCCAAAGGCGGCATTTATGCCGAGCTGTTTGAGCTGCAGGCGATGGGGTATAAGTAGAGCGCTTGCGAAGGACGCGCGCCGTCGACTCACCCCGCGACTCTTCGAGCGCGACCCTCTCTTCGCCTTTGGCGGAAAGAGGGTAATTGTTCATTAATAAAAACAAAAAACCCTCTTTCCGCGCAGCGAAGAGAGGGTGGTCAAGCGAAGCGTAGACCGGGTGAGTCTACGCGACAGGTGTACGGTTATCTAATACTGATGAAAAGCGTCACTCACAAACTGTAATACTTTAGGCAGCGCGCCGCGCCATACTGTCCAGGTATGGGCACCGTCAACAATCCTGAATTCATGCGGGATCTCTTTTTTGGCCATAGCGATGTGTATCAACGCATTTCCTTCGCTCAGGCGGTCATCATCACCTACTTCAATATACCAGCGTACCGCTTTTTTCTGGGCATCGGGCATGTTGTTAATTAATGCCATTGCGCTGTACTTATTATAGTAATTGGTTACAACCGAATCAGGGGCGTTAGGTAAGCTGCGCGATAATGCCCGCTTTGCATCCTCTAAAGTGTTAGGGCCAACTGCCGCACTTAAAGGGCAGGCAGATGAAAACATTTCGGGATGGTGTAAGGCATACATAAAGGTGCCGCCGCCGCCCATTGACAGGCCGGAAATAGCACGGGAGCGTTTTTCAACTTTAACCCGGTATTTCTTTTCTACAAAAGGAATGAGCTCCTGGAAAAAGAAATCTTCGTAGTTCCAGTCGCCTTTCATGCTGTTGAAATAGCCGCGCTGCCCGGTATTGGCATCGGGCATTACTATGATCATGGGGGTGGCAATACCATCTTTTATGGCCTTGTCAGTAATATTTAATACCTCACCAAATTGTACCCAACCGGTCTGGTCATCGCCTGATCCATGCAGTAAATACAACACCGGATAGGTGCGGTTTGATGTTTCATAATCGGGTGGTAAATAAATAGCAAACTTGCGCTCGCTTTTTAATATTTTACTGGATACGGTCAGGTTATCAAATACCTTACCGGTTTGGGCCAATACCAGCACCGGGCTTAGTAATAGCGCAATTGCTGCACTCAATAATTTTTTCATCATATCTATAATTGGTTAGGCCAACCTAGGAAGCGTTGACTTTATAAATTTAATATAAAAATTCATTAACAGGCAATAACAAAACTCTGCTTACCTTTACTTCCTGTATGGATAACCAAACCCCCGCAATTGCTGCAAAATGGCTTTACCTTTTTATTGGTATAGCTGTTTTAGTTAATTTTAGCGGCATTTTTGTACCCATAACTGGCCCGGATGGTACACTATATGCGTCCATTGCCAAAACAATGGCCCAACGTAACAATTTTGTTGAGTTGTTTGCGTATGGTAAGGATTGGCTGGATAAACCGCATTTCCCGTTTTGGATAGCGGCGCTTTCGTTTAAATTATTCGGCTATACAACCTGGGCCTATAAGCTTCCGGCCATATTGTTTTTGCTGATGGGTTCAGGATACACCTACCTGTTTGGTAAGGCGTTGTATAATAAACAAACAGGCTTATGGGCAACACTGATATTGTTGACCGCGCAGCATATTGTACTATCCAACAACGATGTCCGCGCCGAGCCATATTTAACCGGGTTAATTATCGCTGCGGTTTATCATTTATACAAATCACACACAACAAACAGTTATTGGCAGTTGCTATGGGGATGTCTTTTTACCGCCTGCGCCATCATGACCAAGGGCATGTTCGCCATCATCCCTATAGGCGGAGCTATAGCAGGCCAGTTCGTCATAACCCGGCAATGGAAACAACTGTTTAACCTGCGCTGGCTAATTGGTATTCTACTGGTGCTGATCTTTATCCTGCCAGAGCTTTATTGCCTCAACCAGCAGTTTGATCTGCATCCGGAGAAGCTGGTATTTGATAAACACAATGTATCCGGTATCCGCTTCTTTTTCTGGGACAGCCAGTTTGGTCGTTTCTTCAACACCGGCCCCATCAAAGGCAATGGCGACCCAACCTTTTTTATACATACCACGCTCTGGGCATTTTTACCCTGGTCGCTGTTGTTATTTGCGGCGATATTTCAATTCATCAAAAAGGGATGCAAGCAAACCCGAGCCACCGAGTGGTATTGCATCTGCGGAGCGTTGCTGACTTTCCTGCTGTTTTCGGCATCGAAATTTCAGTTACCACATTATTTAAATATTGTGTACCCATTCTTCGCCATTATAACAGCGCAATATTTGCATAATGTGGTAAAAACAAGCAGCATTAAGGGTATATGGGGTGTACAAACGGTGCTTATCTGGGTACTATTGGTAGTTATTGGGGTATTACATTATTTCTATCAACCCGAAACATTTACGATAGCTATTGGCACCTGTTTGGTCATATTATTGGCAGGCTTGTTTTTTTTACCACCGGCAATTTCATCCAATACAATAGCTAAAATAGTTTTGCGTACGGCCCTGGTATCATTCTTTATTAATGTTTATTTGAATACGGTATTTTACAAATCATTGCTGCATTATCAATCAGCCAGCGAAGCCGCGGTTTGGATTAATCAGCATAACCCTCAAAACCTGCCTGTTGTGCAGTTTGATGATGCCTACGTATCGGCCATGAACTTCTATAGCGATGTGCCGGTAACAACTATTGTAAATGATGATCTTAAACAACTTCCGCAGGGGCAATTTGTATTATATGCCGGCAGTAACAGGGTAAACGATCTCGCAGCTAAAGGTTATAAGCTCACGCAATTAAAAACTTTTCAACGCTATTGGATCAGCCGTTTAAAGCCCGCTTTTTTGAATAAAGCCACCCGGGCTAAAGAGCTGGAAGAAATGCAGGTAGCCATAGTAACGCGCCAATAATAGACTCAATTTAAAGGTAGGGATAAATAAAATATCTACCTTTGCGGCTCTATGAATACTACACTGAAAAACAAATACGACAGCATAATTTTTGATCTGGACGGTACACTTTGGGATAGCTCGGCAAACGTGGTTACGGCCTGGCAAACCGCTAAAGAACAGGTTGACTATATTAAAGAAGATTTTACCCAACCCATGATCCATTCCATAACTGGGATGACCTACAAAGCTATTTTTGAAACCCTGCTGCCTTATTTAAATGAACAGCAGCGCGAGGAGTTTAAAGCCCTTGCCGGTAAATATGAGCTGGAAATTTTATACGAAAAAGGCGGGGAGCTTTATCCCGGGCTGGAAGATGCATTGAAATACCTGGCGGCCAACTATAAGCTGTTTATTGTAAGTAATTGCCAGAACGGTTACATCGAGGTGTTTTTTAAAATAAGCGGCCTGGCGCATTACTTTAAGGGGCACCAGTGCTACGGCACAAAAAATCAACCCAAAAACGAAAATATACTGGATATAATAAAAGATCATGACCTTAAAGCCCCGGTTTATGTGGGCGATACCATGGGCGACTACAGCGCGGCAACCAAAGCCGGTGTACCTTTTGTATTTATAAGCCATGGTTTTGGCGTAGTGAATGAAGACCAGGTGGCTACTGTTAACGGGTTGGAGGAGTTGGCGGAACTATTGTAAACTTTTTATTGAGGACAGCGTTATATTTTCATAATCGCATATCATGAAGATCACCAAATACTTACACTCCTGCCTGGTTTTTGAGTTAGACGACTATAAACTGTTGTTCGACCCGGGTAAATTTAGTTTTGCTGAGGGGGTAGTAACGCCCGATATGTTTGCTGATGTTGATGCTATCATCATTACCCACAATCACCCTGACCACTTGGATGCAGCGATACTTAAAGAGATTGTTTCCTTATCAAATGCACCGGTTTATACCAATAAGCAAGTTGCCGGGCAAATAGAGAAGGAAGGCATCGCAAGTACTGTTTGGGAAGACGGTATCTACAATGTTGGTCCGTTTAAACTGGAAGCTCTAACGGTTGTACATGAGCTGATAATGGATAATCCATTGCCGCAGATGACGGGTTTTATCATAAATGATAAGGTGCTGCACCCAGTAGATTCGATGGAAGACAAGTTACTAAAATACCATGGGATAGGCTTATTGTTGATGGTAACTATGGCGCCCTTCGCTAACGAGGTACGGATCTCCGGCTTTGCTGATAAATTACAACCTAAACAGATCTTGCCTGTGCACGATGGCTACGCAAAAGAGTTTTTTATTAAACAACGGTATGAGGCCTACACCAGACACTTTGATAAGCAGGGTATAAAGTTTCATAATATTTATAAGGTGGGAGATAGTATAACTATTTAGCAGACAGCTATTTTTGTAATAGTTTTAAAATACCAGTGCCGGTAGCATCTGTACCCGCGGTGGCATTTGATAATATTACAATAGCAATGTTCCTTTCTATATTATACGCCAGGAAGCTGCTGCTGCCCCCTGTGCCACCATTATGAAAGTAATAACTAATACCATCAACCTTAATAATATGCCAGCCCAGGCCAATGCTTAGTTGCGTGTCATTGTTAAAAGTTACCTGGTGAGTTAAACTAAACGCTTTTGACAGTTTATTATCAGCCTTTATCATATTGGCTTTTGTATATATCAACAAGTCATTTATGGTTGATTTCAATGATCCGGCAGCCGCAAAGGTATCCAACATGTCCCAAGTGGGTGTTTCATGGCCGTCTTCGTCATAAACTGTCGTAAAGCGTGGTATAATTAACGGGTATAAATGTTGTATGGTACTCTTCATTGCTAATGGCCGGCAAATAATTTCGCTAACCAATTGATCGTAATGTTTACCGCTAATATTTTCCAAAATAATCCCCAATAACCCCACAGCTAAATTAGAGTAAGCATAGTTTTTGCCGGGTACACTTTTTAACGTGCAGTTTTTTAGATAAGCAAATAGCAACTGCCGGGTATAATTTTTATAAGGATTGGCCTCGTTATACGGTTTTTGTGCAGTAAAATTGGTTGGTAAGCTGGCCAGGCCGGATGTATGATTAATTAGATTTAATAAAGTAATGTCTTTAAGTGCAGGGTTAGCGGCTACCGAATCCGGAAGGTATTTGGTTATAGGATCCGTTAAACTCACTTTGCCATCGTTAACATAATGCGCTAAAATGGCGGCAGTAAATGTTTTGGTGATAGAACCTATCTCATAAATGGTATTATTATTAGGCAATTGCCTGTTACTGATTTTGGTTTCGCCATAATTGTAGGTACTGATCTTTCCATCTTTAATAATACCTATACTTAAACCAACCGTGTTAGACTTTTGGATATAACGCCGCGCAACAGAATCAACTATTTTATCGACTATTGTTTTTAAAGGATTAGTTGTTGCTACAAGCGAAGGCTTATCAACCGGCCCTTCTTTAAAAGGTTCTAACCTAAAGTAAGCCAGTTTATTGTCAGTACCAAGGCTGATGCCAAGCTGCATGGTGAGCGTTTGAAACTGTATTTTATAAGTAGCTGTCAGATTATTAACAAAACTGAGCAGAGAATCTTTTTTTACGGGCCCAAGCGAGAATAAGTCGCGGAACAGGAAGTCTCTGAAATTACCCTGGGTTATGGACTGTTTAAGGCGCGCATCGGCCATTTCATAGATAGCATCGGCATCCCTGGTAATAATATGTTTTTTTATCACCCGGTATACTGAATCTGTTTTTTGAAGCTGGTGGCTTTGTGCTAACGCGTTTGATGATATAAATACCATTACCACTACTATCCCCCGTGCAAATTTCATCGGGAAATTTATGGGTTTTGTCCTGCTAACAGATATAATACTGCCATACGTATGGCAACACCGTTTTGTACCTGGTCTAAAATAATAGATTGCTTGCTGTCTGCAACATCACTGGTTATCTCTACCCCGCGGTTAATAGGGCCGGGGTGCATTACGGTGATCTCCTTATCTAACGAATTTAAGATCTCCTTATTCAATCCGTAAAGCATGGTATACTCGCGTATGGATGGAAAGTATTTGATGTCCTGTCTCTCTAATTGGATGCGCAGCATATTGGCCACATCGCACCAGTTAAGAGCCTTCACCAGGTTATGCTCAACCTTAACACCTAAGGCGTTGATATATTTCGGTATCAATGTGGTTGGCCCGCAAACCATTACTTCGGCGCCTAATTGTTTAAGGCAAAGTATGTTTGAAAGCGCTACGCGCGAGTGCAGGATATCGCCTACGATAACTACCTTTTTGCCTGCTACGTCGCCATATTTCTCGCGGATAGAGAAAGCGTCCAGCAAAGCCTGGGTAGGGTGCTCATGCGCACCGTCGCCGGCGTTTACTATTTGCGCCTTTACATGTTTTGACAGGAAGGTTGCCGCGCCGGCATAAGGATGGCGCATTACCACCATATCCACCTTCATAGCCAGGATATTGTTTACCGTGTCAATCAAAGTTTCGCCCTTGCTTACTGATGATGACGAGGCTGCAAAGTTCACAACATCGGCTGATAAGCGTTTCTCGGCAAGCTCAAAGGATAAACGGGTACGGGTAGAGTTCTCGAAAAAGATATTGGCAATAGTTAAATCGCGTAGTGATGGCACCTTACGGATCTGGGGCTGGTTTAGCACATCTTTAAAGCGGTCTGCCGTTTCAAATATTAATTCAATATCCTTAACGGTTAAACCTTTAATACCTAATAGATGCCTTGTGCTAAGTTCTGCCATGTTTCTTTATATCTGATTTCGGATTATCGATTTCGGATTTGTTATATGTATTATTTTTCTATTTCTGATAGTAACACGATTTTATCTTCGCCGTCTGTTTCTTTCCAGCTAACCACTACTTTTTGCGATGCAATTGAATCTACGTCGATACCTACATAGTCGGGCATTATTGGCAGGTGGCGCGAGTAACGGCGGTCAACTAAAGCCAGCAGCTCCACCTTTTGCGGTCGGCCATAGGCCAGCATGGCTTCCATAGCTGCACGGATGGTGCGTCCGCTCCATAGTACATCATCCATCAGCACCACCTTTTTGCCTTCAATAATAAAATCCATTTTGGTTTCGCTGGGTATCAGCGGTGCGCTGCGGCGGCGAAAGTCATCACGATAAAAAGTGATGTCCATATCGCCTTGCTGGATATTGCTTTCGGGTAAAATTTTGCGTAATTCGCTTGCTACACGCTTAGCCAGGTAAATGCCGCGCGGCTGAATACCAATTAATACTGATTCGGAAAAATCGTTATGATTTTCGATCAATTGACGACATAAACGCTGTATAGTGATTTGAAATTTTTGACCGTCGAGCAGCGTAAGGTTTTGCATCGTTTGGGTGGATTTGGGCAAAGGTAATAATTTTAGTGATTAGTTGAATAGCGATTGGAGATTAGTTTTTACGCTTAACCCGGTACTGATTTAAAATAAGGCTTAAATATTAACCTAATGAAACCCAGTATTATCTTAACTTTGCCATCCCCAGTTATATACACAGCTATATGTTTAAAATCAGGTCTTTTGTTTTTTTGTTTTTATTAGCTACAGGTACAGCTGCGGCGCAGCAATCTGTTTATAATCTTCATACACGTTTAAAAAACGAGTCAGATTCTCAAAAGATCAATACTTACCTTGAGATTGGTAAGTTATATGCGGCAGATCAGCCGGATTCGGCAGTACATTATTGTAACCTGGCGATGCGATTAGCTGAAAAGCTTAATGACCGGCATAGCGAAGG
Organism: Mucilaginibacter sp. UYCu711; assembly: GCF_050433825.1. Classification (NCBI taxonomy): domain Bacteria; kingdom Pseudomonadati; phylum Bacteroidota; class Sphingobacteriia; order Sphingobacteriales; family Sphingobacteriaceae; genus Mucilaginibacter; species Mucilaginibacter sp. UYCu711. The sequence goes on from NZ_JBNPWM010000005.1 coordinate 18,686, forward strand.
TGTGCTGTTGCTTGAATTGGGCCGCATCAATATCCGGCATCATCACGAAGAACTGGCACGCCGCTTTATTAACGAAGCCTTATCTATATTTAGAAATCTACGCGAGCCGGAAGGTATTGCCCAGGCATATGATGAATTGGGCTTGGTAGACGGGCAACAGCAAAATATAAATGCTGCTACCAAAGAGATGGACAGGGCCATGAAGTTTTATGTTGACAGTCATGACAGCGAAGGTGTAATGAATACCTACAACGGCCTGGGGAAAGTGTTTGAGGAAAAAGGGGACACTGAAAAAGCGCTTACATATTACTTGCGCACACTGGTACAATATGAGCATCGGAAACAAAAACCCGAAGCTTATTTTATTTTACTGGATCGCATTGGCCATATTTATCTCAAAAAAGGTGATAGGAAAATGGCGCTAAAATATTTGGAGGAAGGCATACGTGAAAGTAATATTCCGTCTGAGCGGGATACCCAGATAAACCTGATAACTGAAGAAGGCAAGATTTATGAGCAAGAGGGGCAAAAAACTAAGGCATTGGCTTACTATAAACAGGCACTCGCCGAGGCAAAGAAATATAATAAACCCGAGGAACAGGCCCAGGCTTTAATAAGCATTGCCGGGGTATTGAAAAAAGAGAATTCGGGCCAAAGCCTTAATGATTTGAAAAGTGCTTTGAAAATAGCCAATGGGCTTAACGAACCACGATTAGAAGCCGCCATTTATGCCGCCCTTGCAGATGTTTACCGGCAGGAAAAAGATTACAAAGAAGCTATAGCAGCACTGGAAGAGAACCATCGCTTGTTAGACAGTTTATTAGGCGCCGATACCACGAAAGATATTTCGGCTATTGACAGTAGCTATGCACTTGAAAGCTCAAGAGAGAAAATTGGTAATTTACAACAAGTAAGTAAGGAAGAAAAGAAAGAACTTGACTTAAGCCTTGTGATACTTGGAATGGCGGTTGTAGCATTGGTGCTTTTCTTTTTATACCTGCGTAAGGTTAAGCGATTAAATAAGGAGCTTAAAGCTGCCAACCAGGTTAAAGATACCTTATTTTCTGTGATTGGGCATGATTTGAAAGGCCCGGCAGGAAGCGCTGCGCAGCTTTTCGCGTTAATGGAAACCGAGGATTTTACCGAGGAGGAGCTTAAGTTAATTATATCCGATCTGCGTAAGCAAACCGAAGCGTCATTTGAGTTATTACAAACCTTATTTGAGTGGGGAAGGGCGCAGTTGCAGGGTATTAAGGTGCAACCTGAAACATTGGACACCAAAAGCATCGTGAATAAGAATATTAACCTGCTTGCGCGTCAGGCAGCTTTAAAAAACATATCTGTTGTCGATCATGTACCTGCAGGTGCAGGCATCATTGGGGACCTGAATCATTTTGACTTTATCGTGCGTAACCTGTTATCAAACGCTATTAAGTTTACTTATGAGAATGGCACTATTGAACTTAGTGCCGAAAAGAAGGATGCGGGAAAGGTTGTATTTATGGTGAAAGATACCGGAACAGGTATCTCGGCAGAACAACAGCAACAGTTTTTAACCTCGGACCTACAGGTATCTTATGGTACCAAGGGCGAGAAAGGAAGCGGATTAGGCCTTAATCTTATCAAAGAGTTTATTGTAGCTAATAATGGCAGCATTTGGTTGGAAAGTGAGCAGGGTAAAGGCACTACGTTTTACTTCTCTTTTCCGGCCGCGTAAGGTGAGTATAGCTATTTATTTGGACGAAAAACTATTCTATTTCCGACTGAACTATCTAGCAAAGATTCTCCTTTAAATAACCAAGCATTACTATAAGACATCTGTATTTCTTGCATTCTTATTCCGTCAAATGTGCATTCAAGGACTTCCATGTCGCCATCCATACAATAAAACCAGTCGCCATTTTTGTTTTGAAGAAACGGGACCCTTTGACTAAATGTGAAAGTGTGATCGTCTTTCACAACCATTTTTAAGGAGCTATATTTTTTCAAATCAATGCCAGTATATTTTGAACGTTTATTATTATAATAATAGTTTAACGGCACCGGAATAACGAGCCAAAAAACAATTAGCCCACTGATTGTCCAAAACAACCTTTTCAATACTTTAGATCTATTCTTAAAAAAAATCCTATCTCAGCAGAAATCAAGCATACTATGATAGCAACAAATATTTCGTTATAGAATATCATAGTCAAATATAAAACTCTTTTCTACAAAAAAAGCCCTACCGATTGCTCGATAGGGCTTTGGAAAAATATGGTTTAAAGCTTATTTAGCTTCTTCTTCAGATTTTTTAGCTGCTGCTTTTTTAACAGCTGCTTTAGTTTCTGCACCTTCCATTTGTTCTTTCAATTGGGCAAGTACGCTTAAATCACCTAAAGTTGATTTTTCAACCGATTCTTTCACTTTCTTAACCGCGTTGTTAGCAGATTTTGCTTCTTTTTTGCGGTTTTCGAAATCTTGTACACGAGCGTCAGCACGGGCTTCTTCCCATATACGTGAGTGAGAGATCACGATACGTTTGTTTTCCTTGTTAAATTCAATGATCTTGAACTCAGCAGCTTCTTCAGCTTTTAAGCCCTTGCCATCTTCTTTAACCAGGTGTTTGGTAGGTACGAAACCTTCAACACCATAAGGTAAAGCAACAATAGCGCCTTTATCAGTTACTTTTATAACGGTACCTTCATGTATTGAATCAATAGTGAAGATGCTTTCAAAAGTATCCCAAGGGTTTTCTTCAAGTTGTTTGTGGCCTAAGCTTAATTTGCGGTTCTCAACATCAAGTTCTAAAACAACCACGTTTAATTTTTCACCAACTTTAGTGAACTCGTTAGGGTGGTTAATTTTCTTAGACCATGAAAGGTCGCTGATGTGAATCAATCCGTCAATGCCGTCTTCCAGTTCAACAAACACACCAAAGTTAGTCATGTTTTTAACTGTAGCTACGTGAGTTGTACCAACTGCGTAACGATCGGCAGCATTTTGCCAAGGATCTGGAGTTAATTGTTTGATGCCTAATGACATTTTACGCTCGTCGCGATCCAATGTCAATACTTGTGCTTCAATTTCGTCACCAACTTTCAAGAACTCTTGTGGGTTACGCAGGTTTTGAGACCATGACATTTCTGACACGTGAATCAATCCTTCAACACCCGGGATGATCTCTAAGAAAGCGCCGTAATCGGCAACAGTAACTATGCGGCCTTTAACTTTCGAACCAATTTGCAAAGTTTCGTCAAGTGATTGCCAAGGATGCGGAGTTAATTGTTTCAAACCAAGAGCGATACGTTTTTTCTCGTCATCAAAATCCAACACAACAACGTTGATCTTCTGATCCAATGATAAAACTTCTCTTGGATGCTCAATACGGCCCCATGAAATATCAGTAATGTGTAATAAACCATCAACACCACCAAGGTCAATAAATACACCAAAGTCGGTAATGTTTTTAACTGTGCCTTCCAATACCTGGCCTTTTTCAAGTTTGGCAACAATTTCGGTTTTTTGGTTTTCCAAATCGTCTTCGATCAGCACTTTGTGCGATACCACTACGTTTTTAAACTCGTGGTTGATCTTAACAACTTTGAACTCCATTGTTTTGCCCACATACACGTCATAATCCCTGATAGGTTTAATGTCGATCTGTGAACCTGGTAAAAAGGCTTCAACACCCATGATGTCTACAATCAGACCACCTTTTGTTCTGCTCTTAACAAAACCAGTGATGATCTCATCATTATCCAGTGCAGAATTAATTTTTTCCCATGATTTTTGAGTTTTTGCACGTTTACGAGAAAGTACTAACTGGCCGTTCGCATCTTCTTGTGATTCAACAAATACGTCAACTGTGTCACCGATTTTAAGATCAGGTGTATCACGGAATTCAGAAACAGATACCAAACCATCAGATTTAAACCCAACGTTTAATACTACATCCTTGTTGTTAACATTTACAACAGTACCGGTGATAATTTCGCCCTTGGTGATTGAACTGAAAGTTCCATCATACAATTTCTCCATTTTCTCGCGCTCGCTGTCGCTGTAGTTACCAAACTTTTTGTCATCTGCATCCCAGTCAAAATCTGCCAGGGGGGCAATTGAAATTTGAGATTTGATCTCTTCGATTGATATTGAATCAGCCTCTGACTCAATAGTTTCTTTTTCGCTGGTTGCGGTAACTGTACCCAGTTCTGCTTCCTTAGCTTTTAATTCTTTTTCTGCTTCTTGTTTTTTTGCCATTAAATAATTTATCTCCTTTTCCCAATTTGTTAATTGGGACTGCAAAGGTAGGACTATATTTTTATTCTATAAAATTTAATTTACTGTTAAATGCTGATTTTTAAGGGTTTTTGCAGGATAAGCAGTGTTTTTGGGTAATTATATTCAATTACAGGACTTTAACCGGGTAAAAAAGCGGCTTATTGAGCCAATAATTTACCCTCTATCTCATAAAATATCGTCATAAAATGGGGCAATAATAACCGGCGATAGGCTACTAATACCTCATTCATCCGTGCTTCATGGAGTGGTGTAAACGGATTTTCCCAAACACGCATGCAAATTCTTTTAAGCGCGTAGGCAATTTGTTGGGTTTCTGAGTAGGTGTGCAGGTAGCCATCGCGCTTAAAACCTTCATAAAAGCGCAAGAACCGGGTAGTGTCCTTTAGCCCTGCCGAAGTAAGGAATTCTTCAATAATAGTATTATCGCACCCTTTTAGATGCGCATAAAAATCATCAACCTTAATTTTGCCGGTAGTCAACAATAGGTTATCTAATATCAGCTCAATAGCTATATGTCCTAAAAAAAAAGGTTTCACCGGCGAACCTTCAATAACCGGGGCCAATAATTTTTTAAGCTCATGTGAATGGGTTGCAAAAAAATCAGACGAGTGGAAATAACGATCTACGTCCAGATGTTTATTCCAGCCTTTAATAATGGCGTTAACATGGGGATTTTGATGCTGTAATTTTTCGGGATGGAGCACTATAGTTTTATCCGCATTCTTTAACAGATCGGGCAATACCGTACCTAAAATAAAGTAGCAGTCGGTAACATCACGGTCGAAATAGTAATGAGATAGAAAATTCATAGCAATAGCAGATATAACCCGTTAACCTTAAAAATAGGGAAAATATCCCACTTGTTGAATAGTTAGCGGTCTAAATAAATAATTATGCTTATTATATATTTAATTAACAGCGGCGGCTATTGTTTTTCTTTTCTGCACTAAAGGACATATTCTATTATCTTTGGCGTCTTTGAAATATAACTATACTAATGAACTTTGTTGAAGAATTACGCTGGCGGGGCATGCTGCATGACATTATGCCCGGAACCGAGGAACTGTTAAATAAGGGTACGACGTCAGGCTATATTGGGTTTGACCCAACTGCCGATTCGCTACACGTTGGCAGCCTGGCGCAGATCATGACCATGATCCACTTCCAGCGTGCCGGCCATAAGCCGTTAGCCTTAATTGGCGGTGCTACCGGTATGGTTGGCGACCCGTCAGGCAAGTCAGCCGAGCGTAATTTGCTGTCGGAAAATGTGTTGCAGCAAAACCTGGCAGGTATTAAAGCGCAGTTAGAGAAGTTCCTGGATTTTAACAGCGGTGCCAACAGCGCCCAGATGGTTAATAATTTCGACTGGTTCAAGAATTTCACCTTCCTTGATTTTATTCGTGAGGTAGGTAAGCACATCACGGTTAACTATATGATGGCTAAAGATTCTGTAAAGAAACGTTTGGAGGGTGAAACCGGCATGTCGTTCACAGAATTTACTTATCAGTTGGTGCAGGGTTATGATTTTTACTATTTGTGGAAACATAACGATTGTAAGCTGCAAATGGGTGGGTCAGATCAATGGGGAAACATAGTTACAGGTACTGAGCTGGTGCGCCGTAAAGGCGGGGGCGAAGCTTTTGCTTTAACCACACAATTGATCAAAAAATCAGACGGATCAAAATTTGGTAAGACCGAGGGTGGCAACATCTGGTTGGACCCTGCAAAAACATCGCCTTATAAATTTTACCAGTTTTGGTTAAATACCAGCGATGAGGATGCTAAAACTTATATCCGCATATTTACCTTGTTTGATGAACCAACCATTAAAGATTTGGAAGCCGAACAAGACGCTGCACCCCATTTACGTGTATTGCAAAAAGCGCTGGCAAAAGATATAACGATACGCGTGCATGGCGAAGCTGAATACGAAAAAGCCATTAAATCATCTGAATTTTTATTTGGCAATACCGGCATTGAATTTTTAAACGAACTCAATGAAAGTGAAGTAATTGGCTTATTTGAAGGCGTGCCTAACTTTACAATAGCTTTAGCCGATCTTCAAGCAGGCGTAAATGCTACCGATCTTTTAGCTGCTAACACCGCTGTATTCACATCAAAAGGTGAAGCAAAGAAGATGATACAGGGCGGGGGTGTGGCTATTAATAAATTAAAGATCGCATCGCCTGAAAGTGTGTATAACCAGGAGGCTTTAATTGGCGGAAAATTTTTGGTAATACAAAAAGGAAAGAAAAATTATTTTTTAATTATTGTGGAATAATTTTTATTTACGACAAATTGTACTTATTTTTGGATTAATGTCGTATATTATATGAGTGAAGATACCACAAACAACAGTTTAAATGAGCCATTAGCTATTTACGCTGTACAATCCGGCAACTTGTTTAGTAATTTATTAGGCAGTACTGCCGCGCAGTTTAGTTTTATGAGTGATTTTGATATCCTTGCAACTACGCGTAAAGGATTGCCAAAAAACTTATTGATGGCTTTTGCCAAAAAAATATCTTTAACCCTGCAAGAGTTTGCCAACATCCTGCATATCTCTGAACGCACTTTACAGCGCTACGATGATACAGAAATTATCAAAACAGAATACGCAGAGAAAGCGGTTGAGTTAGCCCGTTTGTACACCCGTGGCGAAGAAGTATTTGGTTCGCTTGATAAATTCAAAACGTGGATGAAAACTCCGTTGTATGTGTTTAAAGGCGAGGCCCCTGTTTCGCTGTTGGATACCTCAATTGGTTTTGACATTGTTTTTAAAGAGTTAGGCCGTATTGAGCACGGTATTTTTGCTTAATGTTACTTTACCGCATTGTTAGGAGTGCTTATGCAGATCTAAGCGGCAATGGTGCCCGTTTATACGGCGGCCGGTGGAACAGTGAGGGTAAGCCAATGGTTTATTTCGCTTCGTCAAGATCATTGGCTGTATTGGAAGCCCTGGCGCATTTAAGCCCGACAAATATCCCTGATGATTATTGCATGATGATAGTTGAGGTGCCTGGTAATGCAGCTGCCGAATTAGACATTAAATTATTGCCTCAAAACTGGCACGAGTACCCTGAGCAAAATATCCTGAAACAAATAGGGAACCGGTTTTTACAGGAAAAGAAAAACCTGCTGCTTAAAGTACCTTCGGCAATAATAAAGGAGGAATATAATTATCTGTTAAACCCACTGCATAGCCATGCAGATAAGGTTAAGATTATAAGCAAGCAGCCGTTTAGTTTTGATGCACGGCTACTTACTTAAATTATTACAAATCGTTTAGTAATTCTAATTTTTTGTGATTGTATTCTTCCTGCGATATCAACCCGTTATCAAATAAAGTCCTTAACTTTTTAAGTTTTTCGGTTAATATATCAGGTTTTGCCTCTTCGTGATGAACAATAACCGGCTCCAACTTAGGTTCTGGTGTTGGCTCAGGTACTGGCGGCGTAGCTATTTGATGCGCGGCCACATGTTGTGACGGTGTTTCAAATTGTACTGAGCCTGATTCGGCGCGTTTTTGTTCCAGGTCGCGCAGGCGGCGTGCTTCGCGTTCGGCTTCTTTACGTTCCTGTGCATATTGGTATAGTTTACGGGCCTGTACCTTAGGTAAGTAATCAACACCCATTTCGGCACCGCTGGTGGTTTTTACGCTGAATATGGCACCTATAATTTCTTCTTTGGTATAAACATCAACCACATCTTTCCAAACATAATCAATGAATTTTATAGACAGGCCCAGGTTTGCCGGAGTAAAAAACAATACGCGTTTGTTGGTTATGGCAATACAATCAGGCAGGATATTAACTAACGGCTTTTTTTGTACAGCAATGTATATTATTTCTTCGCCGGTGGTTAACAGGTCTATAAGGCGGGTGTATACCTTTTCAACAGCTTTTTGGTCCTGTTCGTCATGCAAAAATTTCTCGATCATCTTAAATCACTTATATTTTGAAGTGCAAAAATATATAAATTCTGTTAGTTGTATATTAACTTTTACGCTATCAGTAAATTACAGCCGCGAATGTCGGCATTGTCAAAGCGGCCCAATATCTCAAAACTTCCATCGCTGTATATTTTACCCAGGTCCTGAGTAGCAATAAACGAGCATGAATTAATATTTGCCAGATCAATAACATTAATGCCGCCGGCTTTATTATTAGTAATAATACTTAATGGGTCATTGGTGTCGCGCGTTATGATGCGCATCCAGGGCGGGCAATTAAATATGCCGGCTCCTTTTGAGTAAGCCTGCGATAATAGCTCGGTCATCCCATATTCTGAATGTATGGTATCAACCCCAAAACCTTTGCATAGGGTTTCATGTAACTCCTCGCGAATCATCTCTTTACGCCGGCCCTTCATACCGCCGGTTTCCATAACTATCAGCTCAGGGAAATTTATCTGGTATTGCTCTACAAAATCTAACAAAGCAAAGGTTACACCTAACAACAAGGTTGGTTTTTTAGCCTGTTGTTGTTTGATAAGTTGCGCGTACAGATCGGCGTGATTATACAAGTAAAAGCCGCTATCAGGGTTGTTAGATTGCGTTATCAGGTCCTGTGCCATATAGATGAGCGACGAACCGGGTCTTTCTAAATAAGCCGGCAATAAAGCTAAAACCGTATAGGCTTTTATATCGCCATAAAATAACTGGAATGCTTTGCGGAAGCTTTCTTCGTACCAGCTAACATCGATTACATAGTGGCTGCTGGTGATCATGCCTGTGGTACCGGAGCTGGTAAATGTTATGGCTACATCATCGGCCGAACTTAAAACCGAATGGGCCTTAAAAAATTGGATCGGTAAAAAAGGGATATCCTGGATATTAGTTATGGTAGCCGGATCAATACCTAAGCCCGAAATAAAATCAGCATAAATCTTACAGTTTTTTGCCTGATGTTGAAATATCTGCAACGCGACGGCATTAAACTGCTCATCATTACTAATAGAAAATACCTGCTGTTTACCGGGTTTCATCGCGACAAAGATAAGCAGATGTGCAGATATGCTAATGTGCGTATGCGCAGATAATACGTTGGCATGACCAATTACTTATTTTATGGCTGATACTTTAAAAAATCGCCATCAATAATCAACAGTTTTACATTAGTTTGCGCTAATGAGCGGTGCGAGCTTAGTTCGTCACTAACTATGTAGGTCATCCCTTGAGTTAGTGTCGATCGTTCGCCGTTTTTCAGCTCAGAAATAACCTCCCCCTCTAAACAATGTACAATATGGCCCTTTTTGCACCAATGGTCGGCAATGTAACCTGCGGTATATTCAACTATCCTGACGCGCAACCCGGGAAATTGTAGTGTTTGCCAGGTTGAATTACCCACCTCGCCGGGATGGTTTGTTTTGGCTATGGTGTCCCAGTTTATAACCTGAAAAGGAATGTTTTTGTCGCTCATTGTGATAGGTAATTAAATAGTGCAAGTTAATAAAGAAACAAACAACTCTAATTTTTAAGGGTTGTAGTTCTAAATAACATAACACTTATGAAAACATTAAAATTATACCTGGTGCCGGTACTGTTAAGCGTATTTATCGTACTGGCATCGACTATGCAAACAAGCAAAGAGACTGAAAAGGTGCAAAAATCATCCGCCGTATTGAAGGCTTTTGGCACCATGAAGGAAAGTATTCCGCATCAATTAATTACTGATTACCAGGGAATAGTAATCATTCCTAACTTATTAAATGCCGGTTTTGGCATTGGCGGCAAGCGCGGTAAAGGCGTTGCTATGGTTAAATTGCCCGATGGTAAATGGAGCGACCCTGTATTTGTTACGCTTACCGGTGGTACATTGGGTTTGCAAATAGGTGTACAATCGGTTGATATGGTATTGGTTTTTAGGCATAAAGGCGTATTGGCTAAAGTAAAAAACGGCGATTTTACTATTGGTGGCGACATATCGGCAGCGGCCGGGCCGGTTGGGCGCAGCTCGACAGCAAGTACAGATTATAAACTGGAAGCTGAGGTATATTCCTATTCGCGCAGCCGCGGATTATTTGCAGGGATAACCATCCACGGTTCTAACTTATCAATTGATAAGAGTGCTAACAATGCTTTTTATGATAATAAATTATCATCGGCCGAGATATTTGAAGCCGGTAAAAGTACCAATGCCGCAGTTGTCGATCTAAAGGCAACCCTGGGCGCTTTATAAATTATCAGCCAGTTAATAGCAGCAGGTTTTAGGCTTGTTGCTATTAACTAACTTTCTGGTATTGAAAATTATGAGTTTCATAATTTTTCACACTTGTCAATGTTTTCCACCCGGATTATAACTTATTTATTGAATAAAAGTCGTTTATTAGCTGTTGAAACAAGCACCTGCCAACTTGTTTTTTGCGTTTTTGCAAAATTTTTGTGGGCAAGGCACGATTAGTTTAAACGTTTTATGGAAGAGAATACGGTAGACCCCAAATTAGAATTAAATAAAGTAGCCGAAGAAGAGGAAGTATTTCAACACGTAAATAATCCTATCATCGGTATAAAGCCTATCCAAAAAAAATACCTGGGTATACCCAACCATGCAGATCAAATAGGTAACAAGTTTTTCTTTACAGATGGCGAGGCTAAAGTTGAAATAGTTGTTGTTACCGACGAAATTATAAGAGTTAGACTTGCACCACACGGTGTTTTCCTGGATGAGTTTTCGTACGCCGTACCTAAGCTCGCCCAAAAAGCTACTGCCTTTACCTTGTTTGAAAATGATGCGGAATTTCGCGTATCAACAGGGGTAATAAATTGCCATATCCGTAAGCAGGATTTCTTTATCTCTTTCTCTGATGCTAACGACAAAGTTACCAGCATGGATGCGGTGCCTATGCACTGGGAAGAGAATGTGGCTTTTGGTGGTTATTATGTTTTCTGTACAAAAACCTGTGCGCCAAACGAAAGTTTTTTTGGCTTAGGCGATAAACCAACCGAACTTAACTTAAAAGGAAAGCGCTTTGTTAACTGGAACACAGATGCTTATTCTTTCCAATGGAATCAGGACCCGATATACCGTACCATACCTTTTTATATTAGTATAAATGAAGGTATCTCTTATGGTATTTTCTTCGATAATACCTTTAAATCGCATTTTGATTTTGGTGCCGAAGAAAAAAATAAAACCAGCTTTTGGGCCGATGGCGGCGAATTGCAATACTACTACATCCACGGCCCGCACATGATGGACGTGGTTAAAAATTATCATATTATAACAGGTACACACCCAATGCCTCCACTTTGGGCGTTTGGTTACCATCAATGCCGCTGGAGCTATTATCCCGAGGCCAAGGTTAGAGCTATTGCCGATACTTTCCGTAAAGAAAAGATCCCTTGCGACGGTATTTACCTGGATATTGATTACATGGATGGTTACCGCTGCTTTACCTGGAACAAGAAATATTTCCCTGATCCGGTAAAAATGGTGAAGGAACTGGCTGCCGATGGCTTTAAAACCGTTGTTATTATTGATCCGGGTATCCGCGTGGATGATAATTACTGGGTGTTTAAGGAGGGTAAAGAGAACCGTTATTTCTGCCGCCGAAGTGATGACTACTTTATGGAGGGCCACGTATGGCCAGGCCGTTGCCAGTTCCCCGATTTTACCAATCCGGAGGTGCGCGAATGGTGGGGCGGTTTATTCCAGGGCTTGGTTGATGCGGGTGTTGCAGGTGTTTGGAATGATATGAACGAGCCTGCTGTATTTGGCACCAGTACGTTCCCTGATGATGTGCGCCACCAGTATGATGGCCATCGCGGATCGCACCGTAAGGCGCATAATGTTTATGGTATGCAAATGGTACGCGCTACTTACGAAGGTTTGCGAACCATTATGAAAAATAAGCGCCCATTTACAATTACCAGGGCAGGCTATTCGGGCGTACAACGTTATTCGTCTGTTTGGACGGGTGATAACGTAGCTACCTGGGAGCACTTGAAATTGGGTAATATCCAGTTGCAGCGCCTGTCAATGTCGGGCATATCATTTTGTGGTACTGATATCGGTGGTTTTAGCGGCGAGCCTGATGGCGAGCTGTTTACCCGCTGGATCCAGTTAGGTACCTTCGCACCGTTTATGCGTGCGCACTCCGCCGGTGATACCAAGGAGCGCGAGCCGTGGAGCTTTGGCGAGCCATACACTTCTATCAACCGTAAATTTATTGAGTTAAGATATAAGCTTATCCCTTATTTATACTCTACCTTCTGGGAACATCACCGTTATGGTTTCCCTATTTTAAGGCCGATAGTTATGCAAGAGCAGATTGAGTCTGACAACTATTTCCGCCAGGATGAGTTTACTTATGGCGATAAAATATTGATTTGCCCTGTATTAGAACCCGGACAAAAAAGCCGCAAGGTTTACCTGCCGGTAGGTAAATGGTATAACTTCTGGTCGTTAGAAGTTGTTGATGGTGGTAAAGAAGTAGAGGTGCAAACTCCGTTGGATACTATCCCTATCTTTGTTAAGGCCGGTTCTGTAATACCTGAATACCCGGTAATGCAATATGTTGGCGAGAAGGAGATTGAAGAAGTTAAGCTAAATGTTTATTACAGCGATTATGATGCTAACTCATTCTTCTTTGAAGATTACGGCGAAACCTTTGCGTACGAGCAGGATATTTACTCGGAGAAAAAATTCGCGGTAAACGGCAGCAAAACTAATTTCACGGTACAGCAAAGTATGGAAGGTCTATACACACCAAGATATGAAACGTATGCATTCAGCGTATCGGGCCTGCCGTTTAAGCCATCAAAAATTATTGCTGATGGAAAGGCTATTAAAGATTTTACGGTTAATACTGATAAAATATTAGAGTTTAAATACAGTAAAAACTTTAAGAAGATAGAGATCAGTAAATAATCGGAAACTTAATTTTGATATTGTATCAGACCTCCGAAGTTTTAAAAACTTCGGAGGTCTTTTTATTTACGGCTTAATTATCTACCCGCAAACTCTTCACCGGATTAGCCAATGCAGCTTTTACGGTTTGTATGCTGATCAATACCACTGTTAAAACGGTTAGTACCACTATAGTAATAACAAAAGGCAAAGGTGTTATTGTTATCCGGTAGGCATAGCTATTTAACCATTGCTTCATTATCATATAAGCCAGTGGAGTAGCAATTGCTCCGGCGATAGCTACGGTTACTAAAAAATCTTTCATAAACAGCATGATTACGCTGTTAACCGATGATCCCAGCACTTTGCGGATGCCTATCTCCCTGGTGCGTTTTTGAATGCTTAGGGATATTAAACCCAATACACCAAGCAGTACAATAATTACCGATAATATGGTTGCTATAAAGGCGGCCTTTTTTAATTGCAGCTCGGTTATATAGACTTTTTTTAGTGCATCGTCCATAAAGTTATAATCAAACGGCGTACCCGGCATTAATGCTGTCCATTTTTTCTCGACGGCTGCCAGGCTTTTTTGCATATCGCCGGGTTTTATGCGGATAGAGAAATAACGGTAAACCGAATTATACCTAATGTTCATGAAAGTAATCGGAGTTATTTTATTTTGCATCGACCCGAAATAAAAATCGGAAGTGACGCCACCAATGGTAAAAGGCTTAGCCGAATAGGCCCAGATCATTACTGGTTTACCAATAGCATCTTCGGCGCGGTCCCAACCCAACGTTTTGGCTTCTGTTTCATTGATCACAATTTTTGAACTGTCGCCAGGTGAATAAACCGGACTGAAAAATTGCCCGGCTTTCATCTGGATCTTATAGGTAGCCGTGTAATTATTGTCACAAACCATCCCCGTGCTGCTTATCACTTTATTAGGATTTTCCGGTCTGTTGATCTTGTAATTACCGCCGTTATGACCGTCGGGTATTTCGTACGATAAGGATATGTTGCGTACCTCAGGTATTTCAGCCAATTGCGAGCGGATATATCCCATCCTCTGAACGCCTTTAGGCGACCAGTCACACGGCAGCTGTGCGTAAATGATGTTGTCTTTGGTGTAACCCTGGTTGTCGCTAAAAAACAGGCTTATTTGTTGCGACATTATAATGGCGCCGGTAAAAACAACAGCTGCAATGGTAAACTGAAAAACCACCAACGTTTTGCGAAACAGTACGCTCTCTTTAACTGAGCTTAATTTGCCTTTTAACGAATCGACAGATTTTAAGGCTGATAATACCAGTGCCGGATAAAGCCCCGCTAATAGCCCAATCAGCAATGAAAACAGGAAGAGGAGCGGAATAAAATATACCGGGAAAGAAAATAGCCCCGGAATTTGCTTGCCCAAAACATCGCTAAAATAAGGTTTGGCAACAAGGTAAATTATTAGCGCCACAAAGGTTGATAACATGACTAACACAACCGATTCGATCATGAATTGTAAAATAAGCTGCTTGCGTAAACTACCTAATACCTTGCGGATACCCATTTCCTTCATCCGCCCTGACGACCTGCCGATACAGATATTTACAAAATTAATAACTGCCATAAACAAGATAAACAATGCTGTGCAGGATAGCGTTAAGGTCATTTTTTTGATCACACCATTGTTGGCGGTAAGGTTATAATCTGTAAGTTTTACAAGGTATTCTGTAAGCTCTTTCTTAATTACGTTGTCTGATGCATTTTTATCCATCAGGGATTTCATGGCTCTTTCAACAGTTGCAGGAGTTACGCCTTTTTGTAATTCTACATAACCCACATTGCCTGGGTTCATCCAACCTTCAAGACTACGGTTAAAATATCGCGCGGCAGCGTTATTAAAAAAGAAATCATTCTTCCCTGCCAGGGAGGTTACGGAATTTTCCGGGATCTCTTTTAATACACCGGTAATTGTAAAATCATGGTTCCCGCCGTTAAGGTTTTCAAAATTAAGTGTTTGGCCTATTACGTTCGTCCGCCCAAAATATTTCATGGCCATTTTTTCTGTAGTTACTACTGTAAACGGATCTTTTAAAGCAGTGTTAGCATCGCCATGTAATAGTTTAAATCCATAAGTCTTTAGCAAAGTGCTATCGCCCAATTGAAGGTTTTCTCTAAAATGCTTGTTGTTTTTTGATACAGTGGTAGTAATCCCATCAGCATGATAATAATTAGCAACCAGGGTAGGGTAATTATCTTTCAGTGCCTTAGGTAAGGCTGCTATAATACCTATTTCATTACCCAGGTTTGGGTCCTCCCATTTGCTAAGGATGATGTATTGGTTATCGGCATTTTTTAGTTCATGGTTAATTTGTAGCTCGCCCCAAATATAAGCGCCTATTAGTAAAGCGAAGGCAATGCCTACAGATAAGCCAAATATATTAATTAGCGCAAACACTTTGTTTTTACGGATGTTGCGCCAGGCAATAGTAAAGTAATTATGCAGCATAGGTATCAAGTTTAAACTAATGTAATGGCTAATTGCGAAACACAGAAAACATTAACATTTTTTAACTACTACCTTCTACAACTATTTATTGTTTATTGCTTTGCACCAAACAATAATGATATATTTGATTGTTATAAAACCAGGCTCATCTATAAAATGAGTTATATCTAAACGCCCCAAGGGCTTTCTACCATGGCAAAGAAAATAGCTACTACCCAACCCGAATCTGCGGCAGCAAAACCTGCAAAAACTACTAAAGCAAAAATTGTAAAAGAAACGGAAATAGTAAAGAAGGCCGCCAAACCAAAGGTTGTTAAAGCACAACCGGTTGAAGAATATAAAGCAGTTATCCCTTATAGCCGGTTTAGTGATTTTGATATAGCGCTGTTTCAATCGGGCAAGCATTATAAGCTTTATGAAAAATTAGGCTCGCACGTGGTGGAGCATAATGGGGTAGTGGGTACTTACTTTGCAGTTTGGGCACCAAACGCTAAATATGTTGCTGTGATAGCCAATTTTAATGGTTGGAATCGCGGCTCGCACTCTTTGTATATTCGTTGGGATGGCTCGGGTATTTGGGAAGGATTTATCCCGGACGTTGGGGTGGGCGAGGTATATAAATATTTTATCAGCTCAAATACCGGCGAAGACCTGGAAAAAAGTGATCCTTTTGCTTTGCGTTGGGAAATACCACCACTTACAGGATCAATAGTTGCTGATACTTTTTATGAGTGGAAAGATTCAAACTGGATGGCTAATCGTTACCAGCATAATGCTTTAGATAAACCATATTCTGTTTACGAAGTGCATTTAGGCTCATGGGCACGCGATTTTGAACAGCCGGACGTGTTTTATAGTTATGAGCAATTGGCTGACATGCTGGTGCCTTATGTTAAATATATGGGCTTTACGCATGTAGAGTTTATGCCGATAGCCGAGCACCCTTATTATCCAAGCTGGGGTTACCAGGTTAGCGGGTACTTTGCAGCGTCGTCGCGCTATGGTACACCACAACAGTTAATGTTACTGATAGAGCGCTTTCACCAGGAAGGTATAGGCGTTATCATGGATTGGGTGCCTTCGCATTTCCCGGGAGACGCTATGGCGCTGTACAATTTCGATGGCACGCACTTATATGAGCATGCCGATATGCGTAAGGGCTTTCACCCCGACTGGAAATCGTACATATTTAACTATGGCCGAAATGAAGTGCGCGCGTTCCTGATAAGTAATGCCATTTTTTGGTTAGATAGATATCATGTCGACGGTTTACGTGTAGACGCGGTAGCATCTATGCTTTATTTGGACTATTCACGCAAAGAGGGGGAGTGGGAACCTAATATTTATGGGGGCAATGAGAATTTGGAAGCCGTATCGTTTTTAAAAGAATTTAATGAGGCTTGCTATAGCCATTTCCCCGATATACAAACCATTGCCGAAGAATCCACCTCGTTTACAGGCGTTAGTCGCCCGGTATTTTTAGGCGGGTTAGGGTTTGGCATGAAATGGATGATGGGCTGGATGCATGATACCATAAAATATTTCCAGGAAGACCCTATCAACCGTAAATACCATCATAACCAGTTAACTTTTAGCCTGATCTACGCGTTTACCGAGAACTTTATGCTGCCTTTCAGTCATGATGAGGTTGTTTATGGTAAAGGCTCTATGCTGCGCAAAATGCCGGGCGATGAATGGCAACAGTTTGCCAACCTGCGCTTGGTTTATAGCTATATGTTTATGCACCCCGGTGCTAAATTGCTGTTTATGGGTGCCGAGTTTGGCCAGGGTGTAGAATGGAACTACCAGGATGCGCTGCAATGGCATGTAACCGAATATCCAAACCATAAAGGGATAAGCGAAACCATCAGGGCGCTTAACCAGCTTTATAAATCAGAACCGGCTTTGTACGAAAAAGCGTTTTCGCCCGAAGGGTTTGAATGGATAGACGGTGGCAATGCCGACGATTCGGTAGTAGTATTTGCCCGTAAAGGACATGATGCTAAGAATGATTTGCTGGTAGTATTAAACATGACACCGGTATCTCGTACCAACTTTAGGGTAGGTGTGCCTGCCGCGGGCAACTGGAAAGAGATCTTTAATTCGGACAAACAGGAATATTGGGGAGCCGGCATAACCAACAAATCAACCTTAACAAGCGAAGCTGTAAGCTGGCATGGCAGGAATAATTCTATCAATATTACGTTGTCCCCTTTAGCTGCATCGGTATTTAAAAGGGTTTAAAGCAAACTAATATGAGTATAACAGCCTACTTTAATAATCTCCCGGACGATCGCAAGGCGCCTATGCAGGCATTATGGGAGGCTATTGAAGATAACATACCCGAGGGCTTCGCCGAGCAGTTTTACTATGGCATGCCGGGTTTTGTTATACCGCATTCGGTATACCCGGCAGGCTATCATGGCGACCCTAAGTTGCCGCTGGGATTTATTTATATCGGATCGCAAAAAAACTTTATCGTAATGCACCATTTAGGGCTGTATGCTAATAAAGAACTGCTTGATTGGTTTACCGCCGAATATCCCAAACACAGTAAATTTAAGTTGGATATGGGTAAAGGCTGTGTTCGGTTTAAAAAGCCAGACCAAATTCCGCTTGCCTTGATTGGACAACTTGCTGCCCGGGTTACACCTAAGCAATACATAGAAATATACGAACGCGTAATAAAGCGATAAGTGCGTGATTGCTAAAAAATAATTTAAGAGTGATTGGTAAAGAAACTACTTAGCCCAAACTTTATTCTCTACATTTATCCTCACTGTTAACATAGCTGCATTTAGCAGGGTGAAGATTATTGCGGTGTAGTAAAGGTGAAATACCAGGGGGATCAAAGCTATCTCGCAAACCACTTCCATATAATTAGGGTGCTTGAAAATTTTGTATGGCCCTTTTTTTACGGGATACACGCCAGGTACACGGTAGATCTTAGTGTTCCAGTATTTACCTAATGATGATAGTGCCCAAAACTTAAAAGCTAATACCAGCAGGAAGGCTATTAAAAACCCCCAGCTGATTGGTGTTCCGCCCCGCCAGTTATACTCGGCAATTATTGATATGATGAATAGTGTATGCATAGCCACCATAAAAGGGTAATGGCTTTGCCCGTATTGTATGGCACCGTTTTGCAGCAGCCATTTTTCGTTACGGCTTGATATGTATAGTTCTGACAACCGTTGCAGGATCAAAAAAGAAATGAATATGATGAAATACATGTTTAGTTTTTAGTAAGCTTTAGCAATACCATCTCGCTCGAAAAACCCGGCCCCATGGCCATCATTAAACCGTACCCATCTTCAAATCCTTCTCGCATAAATCGTTCTAAAACATATAAAACCGTAGCGCTGCTCATGTTACCGTTATCGTTCATAACGGCGCGGGTTTTATTCAGGAAATCGCCCTCAACACCCAAAGCATCAGTATAGGCATCTAACACTTTCTTGCCACCGGGATGAAAGATGAAGTTTTTAATATCGCTTAACTGCAAGTTATGATTAGCTAAAAATTCGGTAATATCCTGCTTAACATTTTCGTGTATGAAAGTAGGGATATCTTTCGAGAAAAGAACCTTAAACCCCGTGTCCTGGAAATCCCAGCCCATTACTTCTAATGAGTCATAATATAATTTGCTGCTGGATGCTACATAATCAACTTTGTTGCCAGGGCAGGTATGATTGTCGCCCTTGATAATACAAGCCGCTATACCGTCCGAAAACAGGCTTGAGCCAATGAAATTGCTCTTGCTATAATCGCTTTTGATTAAGGTTAATGAACATAGCTCGACTGCGACTAACAATACCACAGCATTGGGGTTAGCCATAGCCGCCATATTGGCTTTTGCCATGCCTGATACACCACCGCCGCAACCCAGGCCCCACAACGGGCTACGGTTAACGTGCGGGTTTAACCGCATTTTGTTAATGATCAATGCATCAATACTCGGCGTAGCCAGGCCGGTGGTTGAAACAAATACCAGGTCGGTTATGTCTTCTTTTTTAACACCTGCTTTTATAACGCAATCCTCAATAGCTTGTACCGAGTAGTTTAAGGCGTTCTCGATATAATCGTTATTGCGTTCCTCGAAGGTATTTGGTTCGCCGTAATAGGAAAGCGGTTTTACAAAATTACGGGTGATGATCTCGGTATTATCAAACGCAAATATCAGCCTGTCCGTTTGCGGGAAATTGGCCGAAAACAAGTCGTGAGCCTGCTTTTTAACGTTTTGCTGGTTGGTTTTATACGGTAAATCGATGGTAGCTGTCGCTGCTATGTAGGGCATATTTTAAATACGTAGTTTTTTAACTTGCAGTTGCCCTATTATAATCAGGAAAAGGTGGATTTGTTTGTAACAATAAAGACCACTCGCAGGAATGGTCTTTATTGTTGATTTACAACAAGCTCCTCTTTACGCCCAACTCCAGTCCCCGTAATTCAGCCAGCCCTTTCAACCTGCCTATTACAGAGTAGCCCGGGAAGGTATCATAGTTGAAATCGTCCAGCAATTTATGTCCATGGTCTGGTCGCATCGGGATGGCTGCGTCGGTACGGCCAGCTTCCCGGCGTTTCTTTTGCTCCAATACAAGTGCCTTCATAACCGCGTACATATCTGTGCTGCCTTCAAGGTGGTTATCTTCATAAAAACTGCCATCGGCTTCGCGCTTAACGTTACGCAGGTGCAGGAAATGGAAATGCTGCCCCAACCGTTCAACTATACCCGGCAAATCATTATCACCACGTGCGCCTAATGAGCCTGTGCAAAACGTTAACCCATTACTTGGCGAAGGGATGGCGTTTACCACATCGTTTAAATCTTGTTCTGTCGATACTATCCTCGGTAACCCAAATATCGGGAACGGCGGATCGTCTGGATGCACGCACATCTTTATACCCAGCTTCTCCGCTTCAGGAATAATGGCTTGAAGGAAATAGGCCATATTGGCTTTCAGCATTGCTGCATCAATACCTTCATAACGTTTTAAATATCCTTTAAACTGCTCAACAGTAAGCACATCTTTAGTGCCCGGCAGGCCGGCCATCATGTTGTTGGTTAGCAGGGTTACTTCATCAGCACTTAAACCATCCAGGTACTGTTTTGCAGCTGCCTGTTCTTCTGCGGTAAACTCAGTAAACGCTTCCGGGCGTTCCAGTATATACAAGTCAAAAGCGCGCCAGGCCGGGGCATGGAAACGCAGGGCAGACGCACCGTTTGGTAACCTGTAGTCAATGTCGCTGCGGGTCCAATCCAGTACGGGCATAAAGTTGTAGCATACGATGCTTATGCCTGCTGCCGACAGGTTCTTTAGCGTCTCAATATAGTTGTTGATATGTTGCTCACGCTCCGGGCCGGCAGTTTTTATGCTGTCGTGCACGTTCACGCTCTCTACAACCGACCACTTAAAGCCGCCGGCTTCAATAATAGCCTTACGTTTTTTTATTTCATCAAGGCTCCACACTTCGCCGGTAGGGATGTGGTGCAGCGCGTTAACAATGCCGGTAGCGCCGGTATGGCTTATGGCTTGCAAAGTAGCCGCATCGTTAGGGCCGTACCAGCGGAAGGTTTGTTCTAAATTTGGGATCATTTTAATGGTGACGTTATCTGCTGCAAATAAACATTATTTTGTGGACAGGGGGATAATTTGTTTGATTTTGTTCCAACTTGTTTTGTTTCACAAAAATACGCAACAAATGAAACAAGTGAAACAGGATTTTGAATTAACTATTTGATATGCAATTATTTATAAAAAATTGGTGAAACAAAATGAAACAACTTTTACGTCTGTATTATTAAGTATGATTTTAATTTATTGCTTTGATTTACAGTAAACTACAAAAAAGCGTTTTTTTGAGGCTGAAACAAGGCAAGTGAAACAAGATACCCTGATCCGCTAAAACAAAAAAAGTCCCGGTTTGTGGCCGGGACTTTTAAATGATCTATTGATGATCTTACCAGAACATTGAATATAAAGCAACCAATATACCGCCAATTATTAATGTACCTACAGCAAAACCTCTTGATGTTTTAAACATGCTGGCATCAACCTCCAGGCCGTGAACTTTTTTACCATCGGCATTCTCAATCATTGATATGATGTACATACCTATCACGCAGATCAGGAATACAAAACCCATACGGTCAATAAACGGCATTTCGTAAACACCGGCGCCGTTTTTATCGGCAAAGCCAAATTTATAAAGCGGCTCCAGGTTAATATAGTCAGGCATCACTTTAAAGCCTACCGAAAGAATAAACCCACCAATGGTTGCAAATAAAGCTGCGCTTGATGTTGTTTTTTTCCAGAAGAAACCTAAAATAAACATGGCAAAAATACCCGGCGATACAAAACCGGTGTATTCCTGGATGTATTGGAAACCGCCTTTTTTATCGATACCTAAATGGGTACATAATACGATACCCAATAACATGGCAATAACTACCGTTATTTTTCCAACAACAACCATTTGCTTATCCGTTGATCCCGGATTAATTTTCTTGTAAACGTCGAGCGTAAATATAGTAGCAATACTGTTTGCTTTACCTGCTAACGATGCCACAACAGCCGCGGTTAGCGCCGCGAACGAAAGGCCCTTTAAACCAGATGGTAATAAATTTAATAAGATAGGGTAGGCCCTGTCAGGATTAACCTCGCCACCAATGGTCATTTTATCATGGAAGCTAAATACATCCTGTTTATACAGGATAAAGGCAGCAATACCCGGTAATACCACAATAACCGGCATCAGCAACTTTAAGAAAGCCGCGAATAAAATACCGCCACGGGCAGTTTTTAAATCGGCGCCCAAAGCACGTTGGGTAATGTACTGGTTACAACCCCAATAGTTTAAGTTAACTATCCACATACCGCCAATTAAAACGCTCAGGCCCGGCAGGTCGAGGTAGTTGGGGTTCCCGGTTTGGAATATCATATGGAAGTGATCGCCTGCCTGGTCCTTCATTATTTTAAGGCCATTTAATATGCCGGTTTGTCCATAATGCTCTGATACCAGGTTAACCGCGATATAGGTAGTTACCAGGCCGCCCAGGATAAGGAAAAACACCTGGACAACATCTGTGTATCCAATAACTTTCATGCCACCCAGGGTGATAATAATGGCAAATATGGCCATGCCCCAAATACACACATTGATGTTTACATCTGATATGGCGCTTACAGCAAGCGCTCCTAAATATAATATCGACGTTAAGTTTACTACTACATACAATAACAACCAGAAAACAGCCATGATCATGGCTACCGTGCCGTTATACCGCTGGTTAAGGAACTGCGGCATAGTAAAGATCTTATTTTTAAGATATACCGGGATAAAAAATACGGCTACAATTATCAGCGTGGCTGCTGCCATCCACTCGTAAGTAGCTATGGCCAGGCCCATTTTAAAGCCCGATCCGCTCATGCCGATAAATTGCTCGGCCGAAATGTTTGAAGCGATAAGGGAAGCGCCAATGGCCCACCAGGTAAGCGAGCCTTCTGCTAAAAAGTAATCTTTTGATGTGGCATTCTTGTTGTGTTTGCGGCGGTAAACCCATATGCCATAAATGGCTACTACGCAAAAGTAAATTGCAAATACTACGTAATCGCCGGTTGTCAGCTTATTCATTTTTCTATAAAGTTTATAATTGGTTGGACAATTATAAACTTTAAATCACGCTTTAGCAAGCTATAAATAGTGGTTTGTTATAAAAACGATGAATTGTTCCGGATTATCATCTACTACTTGTCGTCGAACGATAGTGAGAGATCCATACATAGACTATTACCCGCCTGCTTGTGTATAGATTTCTCCCTATGGTCGAAATGAACTGTGTTTAAAAGCAAATAATATTTTAATTATTTACTTACAGTTATCTGGTTAGGCTCTGACGCGATGATCTGCAGCGTGTTTTTATACAGTTCAAGCAAGCCGGTTACGCAAAGGTGTTTTCTTTTAAGGTTTACCCAATCCAACTGTAATTTGTTGCCCTTTATGGCTATAGTGAATTTTTGGTTAGGGTAGTTGCCGCCCATATTTAATAAAGTAAGGGTATCACTAAATATTTTTACGCTGTACACCGTATCGCAAAGTGTGGCTACCTTACCCATGTGGTCCTTATACTCAGCCTGAGTTAAGGGTTTGTCCTGGGCTTTGGTGGTTAGGGCAAGGCCCGTTATCAATATAAATACAAGTAGCAGGTTTTTCATAGCAGTTGGTGTTTAGTGTAAACTTAAGTATTAACAAATAAAGTATCCCGGTGTTCGCAACATCAATTAATTATTACATACTGTAGCGTTATTGTTTTAGCTGTCGTTTTATCGGGAAAGTAACCAGTTGATTATTGAATTAGTATCTACCTATGAAAAACATTTTATTTTTTGCGCTTACTATTACACTCGGCTTATTAGCCTGTAAAAAACCAGATGCAGCAGCAGAAACCGGGCTTGCCGGAAAATGGGAACTGCGAACCGAAAACCAGGGTTATAGCGGCAAGGTTGTTAATTTCCCTATTGGCAATGGCCGAACGGTAATATTCTCTGGTAATACCTATAAAATAATGGCCCATGATACGGTGAAAAAAGAGGGAACATTTACCGTAGTACAGACTGTTAGCCAGGTTTATAAAACAACAGGCACCTGTATCATTTATGACAATGAAACAAATAAGATAAAAACCTTTTTAGAGGTCGACGGGAACACGCTCAGGATTTCACCCGACGCTTATGACGGAGGTTATTTAAGCTACCAGCGGATTAATGGATTAGTGGTCGATTGATTTTAAACCAGCATCCGGTTAACCCTGCAAACTACCGGATGCTGGCGGTAGCATTTGCATTAACTTTAGTTAATATAACCTGGTCGTATTTGATCTCGTTATTATTTAAGAGCACTACTTTTACTTCCTTCTGGGTAATATGCTCGCTTTTAGCTATTCCCGGGAAATCTTTTAAATTATACTTTAATAAGATGGTGTCTTTAGACAGGTATTTCCAATTGCCGGGGAAGCCGGCTTTTCTATCGAAATTGTCTGCAGATAAAAGGAAAGAACCGTTCTGATCAAGTTTAAGGCTTTTTACATAGGTTGTTCCGTTGCTGTAGTAGTTGCCCGGAACAGGGCGGCTTACTGTGCATGATGCCAATAGCAGCAAAAAGCAAAGATTTTTTTTCATGATTGGGTAATAATTAAGGGTTAAGTTAAAATTATGTTTTTCAATTTAAAAAAGCAAAGATTATTCTTATTTCTCCTGTAATTGTTCATGTTTTAACGGTAAATGTCCCGATAGGGTTTCCATTTTATAACATTTTAATAATGAAAGGCTTATATATGCTTTTGTCATTTTGAAGCTAATTAATAAATTTGCGGCATGGCTATTACACCTGCTACCCTTGCTGACGTACCCGAACTGGTTAATTTGATCAATTCTGCCTATCGCGGCGAATCTTCAAAAAAAGGCTGGACAACCGAGGCTGACCTGATAGACGGACAAAGAATAAACAAGGAAAGCCTTGAACAACAAATAGCAGACCCACAAGCCGTCATCCTTAAAAACACCAACAACGAGGGCCTGATAACCGGTTGTGTTTATTTACAAAAACAAGGTGATAAAGTTTACCTGGGGATGCTCACCGTATCGCCAACCCTCCAGGCCAATGGCTTGGGCAAGCAATTACTAAATGCCGCCGAAGATTATACCCGAAGCATAAATTGCACCGCTGTTACCATGACAGTAATAACTACCCGTACAGAATTGATAAACTGGTATGAAAGGCGCGGCTACAGCAAAACAGGGGAGACGATACAGTTGGTGATACCTGAGCAGTTTGGCAGTTTAAAACAACCGCTGGAAATGTATATTATGGAGAAGGCGGTATAATAAAAAGCCTGTCATTTCGAACGAAGAGAGAAATCTATACACGCGCTGAGTACGCAAACCGGATATGTATAGATCTCTCGCTACGCTTCGAGATTGAAGAGAAGGTGGTTACTGCTCCACAAAATGCCAGCACACGCCGGCAATGTCTATGATATTAAATTCCTTACCATAGGGCTGTTGGGTGATGTTGCCAATGCGGATGCCAAACTTTTCTACCAGTTGTTTGTCCACCACACTATCCCTAAATGCTTTAACATCGGTCACCTTAACACTCAGCATAAAGTTTTGCGCAAACTCTACCACATCATAACGTTGTAATATAAACCGACATTCGTCTTTCTGGAAACCAACATAGTCGCCCTGGTCCCAATTAATGTCAAAACCTAATTCCTGGAAAAGTTGTTTGGAACCATCAAAATTACTGCCTGAAGGGATAAATGGTTCGAGGGAGAGGAATTTCATATTGCTGTTTGAAATGATTAAAGTCCAAGGGAAAATGATTTATAATGAACCTGCTTTGAAGTAAATTTCCTTTGATAAAACTTAATATAAAGTCTATAAAAAAAAGGCATTAAGCATTTTTTTCCCGAAGTTGTCAAAGTAGTGGAAGAATAAATCAATTTATTTCTTAAAAAAAAGTCGGTAGTTATGTAATTCCCGTTAAGGCAATCTTGATAAACGTCTTTAAAATAGTTAATATCTAAATCAAAAGAATCAAAGTTAATTTCACACGAACCGTACCATAACGAGATGCGATCTGTAAAAATATTTAACGTGGCTATAGTATCCGAATCATCTTTATGGACAAGGGATATGGTAATGCTGTCTTTCGTAGTATCGATAAAACTATGTTGGCTAAAAAGTGAAATATTTACACCATCAAGCATTTCTTCAATATTCCTTAATATAAGAAACTGAAAATCGCTTTTAACCGAATTACTTTTAAGCTGTAAAAAATTTTCTATCATACTCTTTGAGTCCAATCCCTCCACAAAAAAAGCTCAACCATAAAGTTGAGCTTTTTATATTAAAAGTGAAATATCTTATTTCAACTTAAACATCTCCGCAGCGTCTCTTAAAAAGGACCCGTGCGGTACAGTTTTGGTGTTTAAAACAGGTCGCTCAGAGAGTTGTCTGCCTTAATGCCGGCTAACATAGCTTCGGTCTTTTTATATACGGCACCAAATAGAATACCGGCCATACTTATTCTTTTAACGCCCAGATCTGCCAGGGTTTGAATATTGGAGAGTTTGGCAACACCTACCACATTAACAGGCAAAGTAGTAGCTGCAACAATTTGTCTAACTATTTCCTCGTCCTGCACGCCGGTAACAAATAACCCATCGGCACCTGCATCTTTATATAAACCGGCTCTTTTTATTGTTGTCTCTAATGGTTTATCTAATTTTTGCAAAAAAACATCCGTACGGGCATTTAAAAATAGCTGCTGCCCGGTTTTTAATAAATAATTTTTAACTGATGTCAGCTTCTTTAAATATAATTCTTCGCCCTGGTTATCTTCCAGGTTAATACCTACTGCGCCTGCATCAATGAGCTGCTGGACATGCTGATTTAAAAGTTCAGGATCGTCTGTATATCCCCGTTCAAAATCTACCGATAACGGTAAACTGGTTGCCGCCTTAATGCGTGAAATAATATAAAGCATTTCTGCAAATGGCATTTGTTCACCATCCGGGTAACCCATTGAAGCAGCTATAGCGCCACTGGATGTGGCCACCGCATCAAATCCTGCTTTCTCAATAAGTTGTGCACTTTTAGAATTCCACGCGTTGGCTATTACCAGCGGCTGCGTAGCGTGGTGCAAATTATAAAACGTTTGATATTGGTTCATGTTAAAAAAGTTTTTCTTGTGGTGGTTTTACGCCGGCTAATCTTAGGTATACAGTTGTTTGGCCACGGTGATGTACCTGGTGTTCAAAAGCCTTAGCTATGCCCGTCCTTTTAGTCATATCAAAACTTCCAAGCATTTTGATAGGTGTATCAAGTTGCGCTTCGGGCATTTTTTTGATGTTATCGGCTACGTAATCATAGCTTTCCATTACCAGTTTGGTTACGTTGGCTTTAGATTTGTCGCTGCTTTTTTCCAGATCGCCTACAGTAAATGGGCTTTTAATACCCATAGCTGCCGAAGCAAGCCCGTAGTTAGCATCTGCTAAGTGCAACATTTGCCCGGCGAACGACCGCATTTCCGGCGTAGGCTGTAAAGCGTAGCCGGTTTCCGGCATCGCATCCAGGTATTCCTTCGTATAAACTTTTGATCGTTCCCATTCCTTAATGATATCTACCGGCTTTACTTGCGCCTTTGCTGCTAAACTGCCTATAACCAGGCATAGGCTTAATACTAAATTTTTGATTTCTATATTCATATTGTTTAAATGTTAAAACGTGATGAGTTTATTTGTAACCCTTCGGTTACGCAATATATATGTAACTTACGAGTTACGCAAATTTATTTTAATATATTTTTTTGAGCATGTTAATTAAAAGGCAATCTTAAGGGAATTTGTGTGGTATTATGCCAACAAAAAAGCCTCCGGATAATTCCGGAGGCTTTAAATATTAAAAACGAAATCGTCTCTATTTCAACTCGGCTGCAAAGCCACCGTTACGTACCATGGTGATGGTCATTTTATCGCCTGCGGTTACCTGTTTGGTTTTGCGGCGATAATCCATTGCCTGGCGGCCGGCGTTTATACCATCCTCAAAATAAGTCATGGTATAGGTTTTGCCTTTCTCTAAAAAGTCGAAGTTTAATTCAACATCGCGTGTTTTTTCTTTACCGTTGGTTATACCGCCAATAAACCATTTATCCGCTTTGCGCTTAGCAACAACGGCTATCTGCCCGGCATCAGCAACCAATGCTTTGGTTTCGTCCCAGGTAGTAGGTACGCTGGTGATAAACTGGGTGCAATCAGGGTTGCGGTAATATAGGGTAGGGTTGTCGCAAAGCATGGATACGCCGCTTTCAAACACAACATACATGGCCAGCTGGTTAACACGGGTACCAATGGCAGCCGCGTTAGGGCGTGCTGCGCGATAAGCCTCGGGCTGCATGTTGATCATAGCGCCGGGCGTAAAGTCCATCGGGCCAACCGCGTTACGCATAAACGGCAGGTAAGTACTGTTATCAGGCGAGCAGCCGCCCATTTGCTCTAAACCACGCACACCTTCGTACGATACCAGGTTAGGATACTTATACTCTAAACCTGATGGTTTAAACGCGCCATGGAAATCTACAAAAACCTCGTTTTTGGCTGCCTCTTTAACCACATCCTCATAGTATTTAACCATCCATTGGTCGCTGCGGTCCATAAAGTCAATTTTAACCCCTTTAATGCCCCACTCGTGGAAGGTTTTAAAC
This sequence comes from Mucilaginibacter sp. UYCu711, assembly GCF_050433825.1. Taxonomy (NCBI): domain Bacteria; kingdom Pseudomonadati; phylum Bacteroidota; class Sphingobacteriia; order Sphingobacteriales; family Sphingobacteriaceae; genus Mucilaginibacter; species Mucilaginibacter sp. UYCu711. Next base: position 47,585 of record NZ_JBNPWM010000005.1, read on the forward strand.
AGGCCCATATTGTTATGTACAGTTAACCAGGTTAACCATAAAATGATGCTCACATTTTTTTCTTTACCATAACGGATCAGCTCCTTAACATCAACCTTAGGGTTTGGCGTGTAGGGATCAGTAGTGCTTTTTGCCCAACCTTCGTCCATCACAATATATTTAACCCCATATTTTGAAGCGAAATCTATATAATATTTATAGGTATCCAGGTTATAACCAGCTACAAAGTTTACATCCGGACCGTAAGGCGCGGCATCGTTCCACCACTCCCAGCTTGCTTGTCCCGGTTTAACCCAGGTAGGGTCGCCAATAACGCTTTTTGCCGCCAGTTTAAGGGTCATTGTGTTTTCTAAGATCTGCTTATCGTTGCTGGTTATGACAAAATAACGCCACGGGAAATTACGCGTGCCTGTAGTTTTAGCAATGTAATCGGCCTCCTTTAAAATGCGCTGACTACGGTCGCCCTGCGGGCCAAACTCTAATGGGGCTTTAGCAAAAGTACCGGTAGCGCCATTAGCGCCGTTGCCTTTCAGGAACATGCCGGGATAATCAGACAGGTCGCTCTCGCTGATCAGGATCTTATATTGTTTTTTAGTGTCGATCAAAACCGGCAGGGTCGACATCTTATCTTCAGCTTTCCAACCAGCTGATGAAATGTGGGTGTATAACTCTTCGTACGAAGTTTTAAACCCATTAGCTTGCTGTAAGTTCAAGGTATAATCCTCAGGGAAGTTAATAGCGAAGTCCTCATTCAAAACCTCTATATCTCCTTTTTTGGTGGTGATAAAACGGTAAGCAACCCCATCATCAAAAGCACGGAACTCGACAGCATAATCGCCTTTAAAGGTTAGCAACAAATCGTTATACGTACTTCTAACAGTCGAAAATTTGATGGGGATATAAGGTTTGATAGTTTCGTCGCCTTTAGTTTTTTTTGTGCCGGTTAACTTTGGATTTTCGCCCAATTTGCCGGTGCGCAGGTTAAGCGCCAGGTAGTTGCGGGTTAGCAGGTCGGTGTTATTGTCTGATACGGTATAGTATATTTTATCGCCAAGGGTTATTGCAACTTTTATCTGCCCGTTGGGCGATGCAAGGTCGATAGTTTTTTGTGCGCGTACCTGCACAGCCACACCCGAACATAGCAAGGCACAGCAAATAAATTTGTTAATAAGCTTCATGGTTAAATTGGTTGGTTTATTATAGCGGCCTAAAAGTAGGATTTTTTATTATTCAGGCGGAATGTTTTTGTGGAAACGTTTGCGGTGTAGCCCCTCTAAATCTCCCCCGGTAGGGGAGATTTTTAAATTGCTTTTATAAAGCCCTCCCTTCCGGGGAGGGTTGGGAGGGGCTTTTACCTCCAATCATAATTCACCACCTTACCATTCAACTTCCATTTCTTCGGCGTCAAAGTTTCCATCCAATCCAGCGGCTCACCTAATGGCTGTACTTTGGCAGCTTGTGCAAATGCAGTTTTAATAGCAGCTTTTTGCGCTTCGCCCATGGCTTCGGGTTGTGCCGAGATAAACAGTGGCGCGCCGCTTTGTGCCAGCAGGTCCATCCATTGTTTGTTGCGGCTCCACTCTATTTTGGTGGTTAGGCCCACACAATCGCCATCAACCGCGTAAAATTTATTATGCTGCGGCAGGCGGAAAGCCATCGTATTTACCCCCATGCGTGGTGTGCGTTCCCATTCGTTGCCGCTGGTATCATCGCCTATACGGTTCAGTTCAAAGATCCCCGCGCTTAAATGGCTCATGGTATTACAGCCGATAATATAAATGCCATCGCCCGCCGCTTCCCTTATGGCGCGGTACAGGTCAAGCATTATCTCGGCATTGGTGCGGCTGCGGTCATTGAAGTTCCAGCCGGGTACGGTAAGCTCATTCTTCATATCAAAGCCCCAGCGGCCAAAAATATCATAGGTGCTAAAATCGTGCTTCACCAGTTCAAATCCCCATTCTTTATAAAAATCAAAATTGCGTTTAACCCGGGCAATGTTTTCGGGGATAGTAGGGTCAAGCACCGGTCGTTTTGCGCCGCCGCGGCCCTTGATGGTTGGCGCCAGCAAACTGGCTTTTTCGTCATGCCGTGCACATAAAGGGCGCATCCATAAGCCGGGGCGCATATTACTTCTCTTGATTTCTTCGGCCATGGAGTGCATGTCTTTAAACTTATCGTTCGGTTTTGAGAAATCGTCGTTCCAGCCGCCATCACCGGGTAGCAGAGGCGAGTAGGTGGCCCAACCCGCGTCTATCACCGAGAATGGTTTGTTATGCGTATCGGTAACCAGCTCGCTCATCATGGCGGTGGTTTTCTTGATCAGGTCGAAATTGTTATTGCCGTAAGCGAAGTACCAATCGTTAATGCCATAAACAGGTTGTTTGGGCAGGCGCGGTTTCCCGCACATCATGCCGCAAAAACGATGGTCAGTTTGGAAGGCAGATTCGCCGGGTTTGCTTTGCATGGTAATAATATCAGCGCCATGCAGGGTACGGTTACCCAGCATCACCCCGTTACCACCCGAGTGGGTATCTAAAGTCAGCTCCAATGCACCGGCACTTACACCCCACCAGCAAATGCTATTGGTACCGGTTTTCACGCCAAAGCAGGCGGTATGTTTGGCATCATGTATCAATACATACCACGGGTTTTTAACATTGGCAGGATCTTTTTTCCATTGCAGATCGCCGTACGAGCGTTCCCAATGATCGCCCAGGAACATAGCGCCTGCAGGCATTTTATGTTTCCACGATAGGCGTACAGCGTTTAACTGCTGCGTGGGCGATGTGATATAAACCCCTTTAGCATTGCCGTGGGTTTTAATCACTACCTCAATATCCTTATAACTAAACTTGGTGCCATTGCTACCAGTTAGCTTGAACCATTCCTCGCCGCTTTGCGCCCAAACTTCGTTAGGTAAAGCCATGGCTGTTGTTTGTGCCGATGTTGCATAAGTTAGCCTGCCTGCCAGTAAAGCTACAGCCGTAGTTGAAGATAATTGAAGGAAATGACGTCTTTGCATGGTTATGAGGGAGTAATTAGTGGGCTAAACTTACAAGAAATTAGCTTTTTATTAAACAATATTGGCATATTTCTGCATTTCTAAGTTCGGAAATCCGCATAGCGAAAATAATACCGCCAACAGGTGGATTTTAACCTTTAAAAAAATTAATTTGCGTCTGCAATCATTAACCAATTGTAAAAGGTACACTTTAGTACAAATAGCTTATAAATAGCATGTTATTATTAGGAATTGATATAGGTACCTCATCTGTAAAAGTATCGGTAGTTGATGCTGCTACGCAAAAAGCTGTAGCAACGGCGCAGTACCCCGATGAGGAATCGCCGATAACTGCCCTGCACCCAGGTTGGGCCGAGCAATCGCCGGATATGTGGTGGCAGCAGGCGCAGCAGGCAATCAGTAAATGCAATACTTCGGGTAAGTATAATCCGCAGGATATAGCAGCTATAGGCATTGCCTACCAGATGCATGGTTTGGTATTGGTTGATAAAGATCAAAAATTGTTGCGCGACAGCATTATATGGTGCGATAGCCGCGCGGTTGAAATTGGCCAACAGGCTTTTGATGCCATCGGGCATGAGGAATGTTTGTCGCATCTGCTTAATTCGCCGGGCAACTTTACCGCCAGCAAACTGGCTTGGGTTAAACAAAACGAACCAGGCATTTACGACCGTATTGACAAGATCATGCTGCCCGGCGATTATATCGCCATGAAGCTAAGCGGTGAGATCACCACCTCGATATCTGCTTTATCAGAAGGCGTTTTCTTTGATTTTATAAATAACAGCTTATCAAAAGATATCATTAACCACTATGGCTTTAGCGAGAGCTTATTCCCGAGGGTGCAGGATGTGTTTTCAACCCATGGTGGCGTACTGCCTTCAATCGCGCAGCAATTAGGTTTAAAAGCGGGTATCCCTATAGCTTATAAAGCCGGCGATCAGCCCAACAATGCCTTATCATTAAATGTATTGAACCCCGGCGAGGTGGCTGCTACGGCAGGCACATCGGGCGTGATATATGGCGTGAGCGATCAATTGACTTACGATCCGCAATCGCGCGTTAACACCTTTGCACACGTTAATTACACCCAACAGCAAAAAAGTTTAGGGGTGCTGTTATGCATCAATGGTACCGGCAGTTTATACCGCTGGACGAAGAACCTTTTCGGTTCATCAGTTAGTTATACCCAGATGAACGAGCAAGCGAGCAAAGCACCTTTAGGCAGCGACGGCCTGCGGATCCTGCCTTTCGGCAACGGTGCCGAGCGGATGCTGAACAACGAGCTGGTTGGCGTGCATTTCCATAACATCGACCTTAACCTGCATACCCCGGCGCATATTTCCAGGGCGGTGCAGGAGGGGATAGCCTGCGCGTTCCGCTACGGTGTGGATATTATGCGCGAGAACGGCATGAGCCCCAAAATCATCCGTGCAGGCAAGGCCAACTTATTTTTAAGCGACCTGTTCGCCCAAACATTTGTAAATGCTACGGGAATCCCGGTTGAACTTTATAATAATGATGGCAGCGTAGGCGCTGCATTGGGCGCGGGTATTGGCGCGGGGATCTTTTCATCGCCAGCCGAAGCATTTAACAAAATGGAACGCATACAGGTAATTGAGCCAACATCAGCAAACTTCCATCCCGTTTACCAGGAATGGAAAGCGCTGCTACAAAAACAACTAAAAAACTAATCAGTGAAATCACCAAAAATCGGTGAAATCAAAATAATAAAATCAATAATTCAAAAAATCATTAATTCAATAATTGTAAGATGAGTATAGTAACAGGCGATACAGAGTTTTTTAAAGGCATAGGCCAGATAAAGTATGAGGGCTTAGGTTCTGATAACCCGCTGGCTTTTCGCTGGTATGATGCAGATAAAGTTGTGGCCGGCAAAACCATGAAAGAACACCTGCGTTTCGCGGGGGCTTATTGGCACTCGTTTGTAGGTAATGGTGCCGATCCGTTTGGCGAGCCTACCCATGTTTTTGAGTGGAACAAAAAGAGCGACCCGGTTGAGCGCGCCAAAGATAAAATGGATGCCGCGTTTGAGTTTCTGACCAAAATGAACCTGCCTTACTACTGCTTCCATGATGTTGATGTGGTTGACTATGGTAACGATATAAATGAAAACGACCGCCGCCTGCAGGCACTGGTTGATTATGCCAAACAAAAACAAGCCGAAAGCGGGGTAAAACTGCTTTGGGGTACAGCCAATATGTTCTCAAACCGCAGGTATATGAACGGCGCGGCTACCAACCCCGATTTTCATGTGTTAACGCATGGCGCGGCACAGGTTAAAGCTGCTTTGGATGCTACCATCGCTTTAGGCGGTGAGAATTACGTTTTCTGGGGTGGACGCGAAGGCTACATGAGCTTGCTAAACACCAACATGAAACGCGAGCAGGAGCACCTGGCTAAGTTCTTACATACTGCTAAAGATTACGCCCGCAAGCAAGGCTTTAAAGGTACGTTCTTTATCGAGCCAAAACCTTGTGAGCCGACCAAGCACCAGTACGATTATGACTCGGCAACCGTATTTGGTTTCTTGCAGAAATATGGTTTGCTTGATGATTTTAAACTGAACATCGAGGTAAACCACGCGACATTAGCCGGCCATACCTTCCAGCACGAGCTGCAGGTTGCTGCGGATTGTGGGTTATTAGGATCGATAGATGCCAACCGTGGCGATAACCAAAACGGCTGGGATACCGACCAGTTCCCGAATGATATTAATGAGATAACCGAGTCTATGCTGATCATCCTGGAAGCGGGTGGTTTACAGGGCGGCGGTATTAACTTCGATGCTAAGATCCGCCGTAACTCAACCGACCAGGCCGATTTGTTCTACTCGCACGTTGGTGGTATGGATATCTTTGCGCGTGCATTGATAACAGCCGACAATATCCTGCAAAAATCAGAATACAAAAAACTGCGCACCGACCGTTACGCCTCATTTGATAGCGGTAAAGGCAAGGAGTTTGAAGAGGGCAAATTAAGCCTTGAGGACTTGCGCGCTTACGCCATACAAAATGGCGAGCCAAAAGTTGCCAGCGGAAGGCAAGAGTATATCGAGAATTTGATCAATCGTTATATCTAACCCTTCGAGGGCCTCAGGGTGACATTGTTTTTAATGTAAAAGTCCCGGCCGCTATGGTTGGGACTTTTTATTGTTGCGGTATCCCGTCTATTGTTGCAAGACGATGTACAAAAGCGTATCTATTAAAATTTTTATAAAACTCGTGTAGATAAGATAATCTTGGCGAAAGTTCGGGATGCACGTTCAGTTGCTTGTCCAACTCTTTTATCGCTTCATCTGTTCCAATAGTGATAGCTTTCAAATCCACCAAAATACCAATAAGATTGCCGTCTGCCGGATTTTGAACCAATCGTTCTTTGCACTCAGAAAACGCCAGACTATAAATTTTATTTGCTGAAACGGAGTCGTTCATGCGCTCAAATAACATTCCTTTTTGCTCCAGCATTCCTGGATCGTTTTTAGTCATCTTTAATATTTTATTATAAAAAATAATTTCCTCTTTAAATAAATGTTTGTCGTCTAAAGCGGTAGTCAAATTTATATAGGGTGTGATATTTGTTGAATCGCAAACAATTGACTGCTTGAAAAAGTCAACAGCCTTGTCCAAATCTCTTTTTCCATCAGTCGAACTTGTTAGAATGTCAGATCCTTTATTGTTTAGCTCGATACATTCTTTTGGATGTGTTCCCTGTCCATTAGAGCAAGAATTAATTGCTGTTAATAATATAATTATTGAAGCTGATTTAAAGATGTATCGCATTGTCTTATTGACGTTTTATATGCTAAAGCTAAATATAATATATATCATTTCTACCAACCGGTGAAATCTGTACATTCACTGAGAGTCGCAACAGAATATAGATTTCTCGCTATCGCTCGAAATGACAGGATGGTAGAATGGATCTTTACAGCTTCAAATTCTTCTGCAAATTTTTAGCAGGTTCATCCTTATACGGAGTCCAGTAATTAAACGGATCTTTTTTGTAACCGTATTGGCGCTTGCCTTGTTTATGCGGCATGGGTAGCGGATCCTGCGTGCGCAGGTCCCAGGTCATTAAGTCTCGCAATAGTTCGTCCTGTTTCTTTAAGTATTTTTCGTTGCCAAATAGGTTGACTAACTCCTGGGGGTCAGTAGCCAGGTTATAAAGCTGGCCCGCGCCCTGCATATCGTAGGTAAGTTTCCAACCGTCTTTGCGCAGCATCCGCATGGTCCCGCTTTGGCTCCAGGTATTTAGCTCATCTGCTTCCTGCCGGCCTTTGGTGACTGTGCCGTCCTGCGTATATGGGTCGTATTCTTCAAAATTAACATAGTTTAACCCGCCAAAACCCTGTTGCACCATCATGCTGTTAAATTCTTCTTTAGGGTATGGCTTTCCGGTTAGCAGCGGCCATAAGCTGCGGCCCTGCACCCCATCGGGGATGGGCGCGCCTATCATGGTACAGATTGTCGGCATAATATCCACGTTGCTTACATGGGCGCTATGCGGCAGTTTGTTTTTCACAATGCCCGGGCCATGCCATATCATTGGGATACGGGTAAGGCACTCGGGTACTTCAACGCCTTTTTTTATCAGGCCGTACTGCCCGGTAAAGTCGCCGTGGTCGGCCACAAAAATTACTACGGTGTTATCGTAAAGGTCGTTTTGTTTAAGGTAGTTCATCAGGCCGCGCATCTGGTCGTCTATCAGGCGCATCATGCCATAATAATTACTGCGGATGCGCGGAATCTGCTTCTCATAATCGCCATAACCCATATGAAACAAGCCACGTTGCAAAGCCCACTTATTACCTTTGGTTGCCAATGAGGCCGCGCCAGCTTTAAACTGTGGCAGATCCTTGGCCGGGAACATGGAATAATAAGGCTCTGATACCTGGTAAGGGTTATGCGGCTCGGGGATTGACAGGTACAAAAAGAAGGGTTTAGTGCTGCCAGCCGTTTTCTGGCTGGTCAACCATTCCTCGCCGGTTTTAATAATGCGCGATGGTTGCTGCATGCTGGCCGGGAAAGGCGCAGGCTTTTCGCTCATATAAAAATTGGTGCTGCCCAAAAACTTGTTCATGGCCAGCTTCTGCGGATCTGTTACCTTCGGTTCGCCAAGGTGGTCGTAGTTATGCCAGTAATCAAACATTTGTGGAGTAAGGTAGGTGTGGTTCTTACCTACAAAACCGGTGGCATAATCTTTTGATTTTAAAACGCTCACCAGGTCGGTTTGGTAACTGGCATCTGTGATGTTGAAATTAGAACGGGTATGCGTGGCACTTGGGAACCTTCCGGTAAACATAGATATACGGCTTGGCGCACAGATAGGGGCGGCACAATAGGCTTTGTTAAACCAGGTGCCGGTTTCGGCAAGGCTGTCTAAAAACGGCGTGGTATTTAACTTAAAACCTTCGCGTTTGGTTGCATCGGCGCGCCATTGGTCTACTATCACCAAAATAATATTGGGCGGTTTATTTGCCTGGGATTTTGGTTTTGGCAATGCCCCTTTTATAAAGCCTAACAAGGATACGGTAAGTAAACCCAGTACCGACAATACAGCGATGTGTCTTGTTTTGAACATAATACGTTTATAGGTGGTTTAAAACTACTATAAATTTTCGATACCTTATATTTGCCACAATGACTTTACAGAAAAGCGATTACGATGCTATTGTAGTAGGCTCGGGCCCTAACGGATTAGCCGCGGCTATATTAATGCAGCAGCAGGGATTAAACGTTTTGATAATTGAGGGTAAGGATGAGATAGGCGGCGGCTTGCGCTCGGCCGGGTTAACCTTACCGGGGTTTACGCATGATGTTTGTTCGGCTATCCATCCACTGGCCTTAGCCTCGCCATTTTTTAAGACTTTACCGTTGGCGGATTTTGGGCTGGAATATATCCAGCCCACTTTAAACGCTGCGCATCCGTTTGATAATGGTACCGCCGCTATATTAGACAGGTCCATCAAAAACACAGCCGACTGTTTAGGTGCGGATGCCCAAACGTATACGGCATTAATGCGCGAGTTAACCGGCGCCTGGCCATTAATTGACCAGGACGCGTTAGGGCCACTTCGTTTCCCGAGGCACCCATTTGTAATGGCGCAATTTGGCCTTAAAGCTTTGCAAAGCGCCGAAACATTTGTAAAACGTTTTAAGACTACTGAAGCGCGGGGATTATTTGGCGGCATGGCGGCACATGCCATACAACCTTTAAGCAATTTAAGTACAGCGGCAATAGGCTTAGTGCTATTGGCCACGGGGCATTTAAAAGGCTGGCCCATTCCAAAGGGGGGATCAGCAGCTATAGCAAACGCTTTGGCTGGCTGTTTTAAGTCGATAGGAGGCACAATTGAAACCCGGACATATATCAAGTCGTTAGATCAATTACCATCGACACAGGCTGTTTTATTTGATGTTACGCCAAAGCAATTATTGCAGATAGCAGGACATAAATTCTCATCGATATACAAGTGGCAATTGGAGCGTTACCGGTATGGCATGGGCGTATTTAAAATTGATTGGGCGATGGATGGCCCCATACCTTTTACCGCGCCGGAATGCCGCCAGGCCGGTACCATACACTTAGGCAACACTTTTGAAGAAATTGCAGCAGGCGAACTGCAAACCAGCCAGGGCCGCCAGGCTGAAAAGCCATTTGTTTTGTTAGCTCAGCAAAGCTTGTTTGACAGCAGCCGCGCGCCTGAAGGGAAACACACCGCGTGGGCCTATTGCCATGTGCCTAACGGCTCGACACAGGATATGACCGCCGCTATTGAAGCGCAGGTTGAACGTTTTGCCCCCGGTTTTAAGGACCTGATCGTAGCCAAAAGCACCATGAACACCGCGCAGGTTGAAGCCTATAACCCCAACTACATTGGCGGTGATATTAACGGGGGGATATTGGACATAGGCCAGCTGTTTACCCGCCCTGCATTGCGGTGGTCGCCTTATAAAACATCGGCAAGGGGCTTGTACATCTGTTCATCGTCAACACCGCCGGGTGGGGGCGTGCATGGAATGTGCGGGTATAACGCGGCTAAAAAAGCGTTATCAGACGTTTTTGGGATAACTGTTTAATACTTTTCAAAACATTTTAACCCCCAACAAGTTAATGTGTTATGTCATCGAAACCCTTTGCTACCGAATTCCAAAAGGAAAATTTTAAAACTACGTTTGAAGCTATTGTTCAAAAAAATAGTAACCTGCATAATCAATTTAAGATACAGTTTTTTGATACTACCAGAACCAACTATGTAATTAACGGGTTAAATGGTAAATCTATCAACGTTATCGCATCAATGTCAGACGAAGAATTAGAGCTTTACCGGGCTTTAAAAAGTAACTGGCAAAAATTAAAATTATAAGATACACCGATACCAGTTTTTCGCCTTTTTAAATAACCTTTGGCTCGGCGGGCTCTACGGTTGGCGGCGGCAGTTCCTGCGGTACGTCGGGTATTTCGCGTTGCGGCGTTTCGGCAGGCCTTGGGTCAGATGGTTGTTGTATCTCCGGGCGATCAGGTGTTACCGGCATTTCTTTGGGTTCGTTTGGCATGGTGGTGTGGTTTTTCATAAGGTTAAAACACGTGGAAGTTGATTTTGATTTAAATAATACTACCTTAACTAAATGCAAATCAAATATCTCTGTTTCATACCCTTTATCATCATAACAACGAGTTTTAAACCGTTGGGCATTACGCCTGTTGCCCTGGCCGATAAATATCTAAACGATGTTGGCATAGCGCAGGATCCTGACGTGCTTTATACAGAAAGTTTTAATGATGGTATAACCAATATTCATGGCCGGTATAATGATGTTAAAAACCCGGAGGGGATGATGGTGGATATAAAAGACAAACCCGAAGGTAGCACAACACCCGCCTTAACCATAACAGGTAAAGGCGCGGTTAATGATGGCGGGCATTTATACAAAGTATTTAAAACAGGGTTTGATGGTACTGTTTACCTGCGTTATTATGTAAAATACCCGCTGTCATCAAAAGGATATATTCATCATGAATCTGTTTGGTTTGGGGGATATAACCCGCCAACTACTTACGCCAACCCCCGTGCCGGGATTTGCGGATTGGGCGATAAAAGAATTTCTATAGCTTACGAACCGGTTAATGCACCGAATATGGATACCTATTTGTATTGGGGCGATATGAAAAGCAGCGCGCAGGGCAAGTGTTGGGGTAATGACATGGTAAACCACAGCCCGGCTGCACAGGAATTGAAATGGGATAAATGGATGTGTGTGGAACTGATGATAAAACTAAACAACCCGATAACCGCTAACAACGGCGAACTTAAAGTTTGGCAGGACGGCAAGGAAGTAGGGCACTGGGGTCCGGGGTTCCCTAACGGTCACTGGGATGCAGATTCATGGATAAATAATCCAAACGAAGCGGCTTTTGCAGGATTTAAATGGCGCACCGATGCCAACTTAAAGATCAATTATATCTGGATTGAGTTTTATGACGATAAAAGCCCGGCCGGGCAATCGCATTATATTAAGTATGCCAATCTGGTAATGGCCAGGAAATATATCGGGCCGATAAAAAAATAGAATATCCCCGCCCCAGATCGGACAACGACCAGGAAGACGGATTAGCTGACCCTGGCTTTTATTTTATGGCCCGATATTGCATAATAAGCAATCAAAACGTAACAAGGCACCATTATCCAATAACCATGTGTGGCTGCTGTTGCTTTCAGCTGGCCGCCGGTAACCAGTTGGTCTACTATGAAACCGTAAAGGAGCGGCAACAATGCGCCACCGGCAATCCCCATAATTAAAAACGACGAACCAATCTGGGTGAATTTGCCTAACCCTTTTATTGCCAGTGGCCATAAAGCCGGCCACATCAGCGCATTTGCCAGGCCTAACAATGAGATGCTTAGAACCGATATATAACCGGTAGTAAATATCGCTGTTAACGAAAAGAAGATCCCCAAAAAAGCCGAGATCTTTAACGCGCTTTCCTGTGTGAAATATTTGGGGATGCCTATAATACCTACAATGTAGCCCAGCGTCATACAAACCAACGTACAGGTAGTAAAAAATTTTGCGGTAGATAGCGGGATGCCCTGGCTTGCGCCATAGCTGATCACCGAGTCGCCTGCCATAACTTCTACGCCCACGTACAAAAACAAGGTAAACGCCCCCAGCAACAAGTGCGGAAACTGGAAGATACTGGTTTGCGGCATCGTGATGGTTTCGGTACCCGTATCATCTTTAGCGGTATCAATTTCGGGCAGGGTTGAAAAATAGATCAGCACGGCCAGTATCAGCAGTACAATCAGTATAATAATGTATGGTATTATAACCCGGTGTGCCAGTTGGTTAAGTTGTTCCGCTTTATCGGCGGCATTCAGCGTGATTAATTTTTTTTGCAGGGCGTCGGCATCACTTAGGGTGACGGCACCTAAAATAATTGGGGCCAATGATCCGGCTACTTTATTGAAGATCCCCATAATGCTGATGCGTTTTGCGGCGCTCTCAATAGGGCCCAATATGGTAATATAAGGGTTTGATGCCGTTTGCAATATGGCCAGGCCGGTGCCCTGTACAAACAAACCTGTTAAGAATAAACTATAAGTACGTGTTAAAGCAGCCGGGATAAAGATCAATGCGCCTACGCCAATAATGCTGAGCCCTATTGACATGCCTTTTTTAAAACCGGTAACTTTTAATACCCAGGCCGATGGGATAGCCATCACCAGATAAGCAATATAAAAAGCAAACGCTACCAGGTACGACTCAAGCGTGTTCAGTTCGCAGGCGATTTTTAAATACGGTATTAATACGGAGTTGAGCCAGGTTACAAACCCAAAAACAAAAAATAAAGCGCCGATAATGTAAATAGGGCTTATACCGCCGGTTGAAGTTTTAGTAGTTGCTGTGCCCATATTCAATCAGTTAAGTAGCTAATTTAAAATGTAACCTTCTGTGATGGAAATATAGGAAATTTATTTTATCCATCCACCTGGCTTAGTGTATATTTTACAATAAGTTTATTGGCGACAGCGCTGTCTTAAACGAAACCATCCTTGTATATGATTGTTGTTCTGTTATGAGTTCAGCATTTATAAGAGAGAGTGATTACCAGCCTTTAAGCGAAGTGACTCCAAATTTAAGCTCGTTATTATTATACCTGCGCCGTGAGAACGGTGGTGAAACAGTGCGCCAAATGAAAAGTTATTATAGCGAAAAACATGGCCGCGAAGTAAATGAAATGAGCGACGGGCTAACCTATGCTATCAATGATGAAGGCAAATGGGTTGTGATCCTTGATTAATATAATTAATGTCGCAAGCGCGACAGGCATTTAAACAAACAAAGCCGGATAATTATCCGGCTTTGTTTGTTTTTATTTAGAAATTTTGACTTTTACCGCAGTTGGTCCTTTGGCGCCTGGCTCTATCTCGAAGGTAACTTTGTTTCCTTCTTTAATAGGCTCTGTTAATGCATTTACATGCACAAATATGCTTTCCTGCGTTTGCAGGTCCTTGATAAAACCGTAGCCTTTTGCGTCATTAAAGAAACCGACAATGCCATTACGCACTATTTCCTGTACGATGTCTTCCTGTTTAGGGACAGCGATCTGGATGTCTTCGGAATTGATCTTTAATTTACGCGACGGGTCTGGTGGGGTAGAAGTGATGTTGCCATGTTCATCAATATAGGCCATCATATCTTCCAGGGTTTTGCCTTTTACGAAGTTAGACTTGCGTTCTTCGGCTTTTTCCCTTTTATCCTGCGATTTTTTTAGTCGCTTTTTTTCTTTTTCCTTTTTACTAAATGTTGCTGTAGATTTTGCCAAACTTACGCGATTTTAACGTTAACGGCACTTGGGCCTTTTTTACCATCTTCTACTTCGTATGTAACTGCGTCACCTTCGCGGATCTCGTCAATTAAACCTGTTACGTGTGCAAACACTTCTTTGCCACCAGCATCTGGTGTAATAAAGCCGAAGCCTTTTGATTCATTAAAAAATTTTACTGTTCCTGTTGCCATGATTATTTTATATAAGTTGGCAAGGTACGATAATTAATGGGTATTTCGCTATTATATTAAAAAAAGCCCGGCTAATTTAGCCAGGCTTCCGGTGATCCCATCAGGATTCGAACCTGAGACCTACAGATTAGAAATCTGTTGCTCTATCCAGCTGAGCTATAGGACCATCTTCCCGAGATGCCCCGGGAAAGCGCAAAGATGCAAATTTCTGCGTAAAAATAAATTAGAATTTTTACTTTTTATTATTGCGCCTGCTATAAATATGATTGAAACCTTAACGTAATATTAATATAAACTATAGGGTTAGTCATATTTTTTTTATTACAAATATTTTTATTACAAGAAGAAGTTATACATTTAGCGACTATTTTATAAATTTTAAAATTATGATCATAATTGCTGACGGCGGCTCAACTAAAACTAACTGGTGTTTACTTAACGATGAAGGTGTGAAGGTTTACTTCAACACAGAGGGGTATAATCCATATTTTTCAAGTATCGCATATATCGTCAACTCGTTAAATGAAAGTTTACCTACCGATCTTGAAAAAGATAAAATAACAGAAGTTAACTATTACGGTGCGGGGTGCTCTACCGAAGAAAAACGTAAGCAGGTTGAAGACGCCATGAGCGCCGTTTTTACACATGCTAAGATAAATATAGGCCATGACCTGCTTGCCGCTGCACGTGCGCTGTTAGGCAGAAATGCCGGCTTTGCCGCAATTTTAGGCACAGGCACCAATACTTGTATTTATGATGGAAAAGACATCGTAAATAACATCGACTCGGGCGCTTATATATTGGGCGATGAAGGTAGCGGTTGCTATATTGGTAAAAAGCTATTAACCGATTATATAAGGGGATATATGCCGGAAGCGGTACGTACACTTTTCTGGGAAACCTTCCAGTTAACACCTGATGATGTTAATGAGCAGGTATATACCAAACCTTTGGCAAACCGTTTTTGCGCCAGCTTTAGCAAGTTTGTGTATGACAATAATGTAAATATTCAATATTCGCGCAACCTGGTTAAAACATCTTTCGAAGATTTCTTTAAAAACCTGGTAACGCATTATCCTGATTATCAAAAATATACCTTTAACTGTATCGGCTCGGTTGGCTATAACTTCCGTAATGTGTTGGAAGAGGTTTGTACAGAAAACGGAATGCAGGTAGGTAACATTATCCGCTCACCAATAGATAGCCTTGTTAAATTCCACCAGGAGTTAGCTGCTGAAGCACAGTAAGGAGTTTTGAGTGGTGAGTTCTGAGTGTTGAGTCGACACCGAGAAGAATATTATACATATAAAACTAAAAATGCAGACCCATCGGATCTGCATTTTTTGTTAGTAGTTTTTATTTTTACTCAACACTCATAACTCAACACTCAGAATTACTAAGCCGTCAACTCATTCTGAAAGATCTTGGCATACTTGCGCCTGTCAAACTTATATAGTTTAGCTGCGCGATAGGAAACTCCTTTTTGCTTTTCAACCAGTTCCTTCAAAAAGCCGTAGCTCAGCATTTTTTTGCGGAAGTTGCGTTTATCCAGTTTTTTGTTCAGGATAGCCTCGTATAATCCTTGTAACTGGGTAAGGGTAAATTTTTCGGGCAGCAAATCAAATGCCAACGGCTGGTGGTTTAACCTCCTGCGGATCTTGCTGAAGCCGTTATTAAATATCTCAGTATGGTCAAAGGCCAGTTTCGGTAAATTATTAACCGAGTGCCATATGGCTTTGCGGGCGTATTGGTTAATCGGCCTTAATTCTTTTTGACCGATAATGCGGATCAATGCATAGTAGCCTACGGTTATTACACGGCCCTGCGGATGGCGGTTAACTTCGCCAAATGTATGAAACTGTTTCATTTGCAAGTCGCGCAGGCCGGTAAGCTCATAAAGTATCCGGTCGGCGGCGTCATCAAGGCTTTCGTCTTGCTTAACAATATAACCGGGTAAGGCGTACCAATCCTTAAAAGGCTCATCATTACGTTCAATTAAAAGTATTTTCAGTTCCCCTGCTTCAAACCCAAAAATTAAACAGTCAATAGAGAATACTGACTCGAACGCGGGTAATTTATCTTCCAAAGTGGCGTTGTAATTAAGTTAATAATTTATTAAGATATTTGCTTATTGGTTTCAAAAATAAATAAAAATAAATTTAACGGTGTAATTTTCACACCTTATATTCGTGCAAAATTTTTTTAGTATAAAAGATGCGTAAAATTTCAAAAATCGGGGTACTTACATCAGGCGGCGACGCACCGGGAATGAACCCGTGCATTAGGGCTGTTGTACGTACAGCGATATTTAATGGCTTACATGTTGTTGGTATAAAGCAGGGGTATAAGGGGATGATCGAGAACGATATGTACGACATGGGGACCCGCTCTGTTAGTAACATATTAAATTTAGGTGGTACCATATTAAAAACAGCACGTTGCCTGCCTTTTCGTACAGATGAAGGGATGGAAACTGCGTATCAAAACATAAAGGCACACGGTATTGAGGGCCTGGTGGTAATTGGCGGCGATGGCACCTTTACCGGCGCGTTGCGTTTTTCGCAAAAATATCCTGATGTTGCCGTAATAGGTATCCCGGGGACTATTGATAATGACCTTTACGGTTCAACCTATACTTTAGGTTTTGATACCGCTACCAATACCGTTATTGAAGCTATTGACAAAATACGTGATACTGCCGATTCGCACGATCGTTTGTTTTTTGTTGAGGTAATGGGGCGCGACTCGGGCGCTATTGCTTTACGTGCGGGTATATCATGCGGTGCAGAGGCTATTTTGTTGCCTGAAAAATCAACCGCTATTGATGACCTGATCAAACAATTAAAAAGCGGCGAATCCAACAAGAAATCATCCAGCATAGTTATAGTTGCCGAAGGCGATAAAACCGGCGGGATCTATGACCTGGCCAAGGCCGTTCAAAAAGAAATTACCAATTACGATATAAAGGTTACCGTATTGGGCCACCTGCAAAGGGGGGGTGCACCAAGCAGTTTTGACCGGGTATTGGGTAGCCGTTTAGGCTTTGCCGCGGTTAACGCGCTTATTGCCGGCCAAAGCCAAAAAATGGTTGGGCTTGAGGCTAATCATATTAAACTAACCCCGCTTGATGAGGCTTTAAGTCATCATGATTTTAAGCTGGAATCAGACCTGTTACAAATGGTGGAGGTACTTTCCATATAATGATCGCGGTTGTATATAGCGGATCAAACCATGCAGACTGGCGCTTGTCAGACAAAGGAAGAACAATTGCGTCTTTTAAAACAAATGGCATCAATCCCTATTTCATCGATGAGAAACACATCATCCAGATCCTGAATAAAAACATCAACCTGATACATCATGCCGAAGAAATAAAGCGAATTTATTTTTTTGGTGCCGGGTCTTCGTCAAAAGAGTTGCAGGCTATTGTACAAAATGCTTTCTCCGTGTTTTTTAAGTTTGCTAAAGTAACCGTATCGCATGATATTGAGGGTGCTGCAATTGCCTGTTACCGTAACACGCCGGGTATAATTGGTATCTGCGGCAGCGGATCAAACGCCGCCTGGTATGATGGCCGCAAGGTTAAGCCAAACAACTATGGTTTAGGATATATACTGGCCGACGAGGGGTCGGGTAATTGGTTGGGCAGGCAGCTCATCAAAAGTTTCATGAACGAAACACTGCCAGAAAACCTCCGGAAAAAGTTTGTTCATAAATATGAAGCCGACCGGAAAACACTGTTAGAGAAAGTTTATCGCCAAAAACAAACCGCGTTATATTTAAGTTCGTTCAGCGAGTTTTTTATTGAGAACGATGGCGACGAATATCTGAAAAGCGTCATAAAAGACGGATTTAATAGACTAATAGCCACATACTTGTTACCTTTACATAAGCAATACCCGCAAGCGGCATTACATTTTGAAGGCTCGGTAGCTTTTGCGTTCCAGGATTATCTGCGTGAGACCTGTGCCGAAGCAGGACTTGAAATTGCGGGCATAATAAAAGAACCTATAAACAATCTATTAACGTATTATTCAAATAAAAATTAAAAAATCATGAAAATAGGAATTAACGGTTTCGGCCGTATTGGCCGCCTGGCATTCAGAGCTGCAGTTGACAGACCAGATATTGAAGTTGTTGGTATTAATGACCTTGTTGAGCCTGATTACATGGCTTACATGTTAAAATACGATTCAACTCACGGTCAGTTTAAAGGCACTATTGCTGTTGAGGGCGGACATTTGGTTGTAAACGGTAAAACTATACGTGTAACTGCTGAAAAGGACCCTGCTAACCTTAAATGGAACGAAGTAGGTGCCGAAGTTGTTATTGAATCAACCGGTTTATTCTTAACAATGGAGAGTGCACAAAAACATATCGACGCAGGCGCTAAAAAAGTTGTAATGAGCGCACCGGCAAAAGATGATACCCCTACATTTGTAATGGGTGTTAACCATAAATTATTAAGAGCAGATCAAAATATCGTATCAAACGCTTCATGTACCACTAACTGTTTAGCACCTATCGCTAAAGTATTAAATGATAAATTTGGTATAGAAGAAGGTTTGATGAGCACTATCCACGCGGTAACTGCTACTCAAAAAACAGTTGATGGCCCGTCTGCAAAAGACTGGAGAGGTGGCCGTGGTGCTTACCAAAACATTATCCCTTCATCAACAGGCGCAGCTAAAGCTGTAGGCTTAGTTCTTCCTGAATTAAAAGGTAAATTAACAGGTATGTCATTCCGTGTTCCGGTTGCCGACGTTTCTGTAGTTGATTTGGTTGTACGCCTTAAAACTCCTGCTACTTACGAGGATATTAAAACCGCAATGAAGGAAGCATCAGAAGGCGACCTTAAAGGTATTTTAGGTTATACTGAAGACGAAGTTGTATCTGAGGATTTTAAAGGTGATGCACGTACATCAATTTTTGATGCAAAAGCTGGTATCGCTTTAAACAACAACTTTGTTAAAGTTGTATCATGGTATGATAACGAGTGGGGTTATTCAAACAAACTAATAGATTTAGTTCAGGAATTGGGTAAATTATAAGACACCCCCCTAACCCCCTGAAGGGGGAATAATGGTTTAGTAAAAAGCCTCCGAGTTATCGGGGGCTTTTTTTGTTTACCATCCCGTCGAGCCGAAACAAGTTCAGGATGACTTGGCGGATAAATTTGTATATTAGTACTACTCACATAACCGTTGAACCATGCGTAAATACACCTTACTTATCCTGCTGTCAGTAGCTTTTGCAACCAAAGCGCAATCAACTTATCCAACACCCATAGAAGGCGATTACAAAGCCAAAGATTTCACCTTTGAGAGCGGCGAAAAGCTGGCCGAAATGAACATACATTACATTACCGTAGGTCAACCGTATAAAGATGCTGCGGGCAATATCAGCAACGGCATACTGATAACACACGGCACCACCGGCGACTCGAAAGGATTGGTATCTATACAACGTTTCTCGGGCAATTTATTTGGCGCGGGGCAGGTGCTGGATGCCACCAAATACTTCATTGTGTTTATTGATGGCATAGGCCACGGTAAATCAAGCAAGCCCAGCGACGGCCTGCACATGAAGTTTCCTAAATATACTTACAACGATATGGTGAAAGCGCAACACCTGCTGATTACTGAACACTTGGGTATTAAACACCTGCGCCTGGTTATGGGCACATCAATGGGGGCTATGCATACCTGGGTTTGGGGTTATACTTATCCCGATTTTATGGACGCACTGATGCCGCTGGCAAGTAACCCGGTTGAAATTGCCGGCCGCAACCGCATGACCCGGAAGCTGGCCATTGACCTGATAGAAAACGACCCGGCCTGGATGGGCGGCGAGTATAAGACACAACCCAAAGAGGGCCTGATAGGTGCCGCTGCAGTTTTAATGTTTATGGGCAGCAGCCCGCTGCAAATGCAAAAAGCAGCACCAACCCGTGAGCAGGAAGATGCCATAGTTGAACGTACCTGGAAACGCTACCAAACCACGCTTGACGCTAACGATGTTATTTACGCTTTTGATGCATCGCGCAATTACAATCCGTCGCCTTACCTGACAAAGATCAAAGCACCATTATTTGCTATAAACTCGGCCGATGACGAAGTTAACCCGCCCGAACTTGGCTTTATGGAACGTGAGATAAAAAAAGTAGCAAAGGGCCGCTATATCCTGCTGCCTATTACAGACCAAACTTCAGGGCACGGCACACACTCCAACCCAACAGTTTGGGGCGAGTACTTAAAGGAGTTAATGAAGATATCGGATAAGCAATAATAATTATGCCTGTACTAAGGATTGAAGTGGCTTGCTTTCTAAATATAAGGTATCGGGATCAAAATCTACATCCCCATCCCACTGTACAATACCATCAATAGCCTTTACTTTTTTACAAAAATTTTCATTATTTAATGGTTCATATACAGGATAATTAAGATAAGCGCTAAAATCAAACTGTTTCACTTCTCCGTTTTTAAATGTTAGAAGTAATTGATGATTACCCGTATATTTTGCTGTTAACACTCTTGGATTCATACTTTTATTTTAAAGGGTCTATCCTAAATACTTTATTGCCGGTAACTGCCAGTTCCCAATTAGCCATTAGGTCTTCTTTGTGAATTTCTATCCATGCTAATAATAACTTTTCTTTATTAGCAGGCAGTGAACCTTCTAATAGCTTGCCATTAGGTATTTCGTAAACCGCTTCAACGCCACTATATTTAACATGAATATGTGGTAGACTATGTTGCCTGGTATCTAAGTAATACATAGCTACAATTAATCCATAAAACATCGAAATAACCGGCATACTTATTTTTTTATAAATATAAAAAATCTTTCAAACAGTTTTACTGCTAACAAAAACGCCTGCACAAAAAGTGCAGGCGTTTTAATGTGTTTATAATACCTCCGCCAATTGGGGATAGAGGGGCTACGCGTTCTGAATAGAATCATTCAGATCATCAGCCACATTTTTTACTTTAGATTTTGCATTGCTTGCCTGATCTTTCGCTTCATCGGCAACATCATCAGCTTTTGAGCGGATCTCATCAGACACACCGTCTCTATAATTATACAGATCATCAGCAGCGCTGCCAAATTTTGATTTAGCTTTTTCAAAGGCACTGGTACCATACTCTTTTAACTGATCGGATGCTGAACGCGCGCGGTCCTTTGCTCTTCCAACAACGTCGTCGGCATAACCGGCTATGCTACCCCTGGTTTCTTCACCTTTATCGGGTGCAAATAATAATCCAAGTACCGCGCCTGCGGCTGCACCTACTAATAAGGCTGCTATAAGTTTTGATTGATCTTTCATGGTTTTCAATTTTTTATGTAGATATGTACCTGTAACACAACAACAGTGCCAACCTCGGCCGCTCGGTTGGGCCAAAAAAAAACATCCGCCTATTGGGCGGATGTTTTTGGAATACGTTTAGAAAATATTATACTTAGATAACTTTTACATTTACCGCATTAAGGCCTTTTCTGCCGTTCTCTACTTCGAACTCAACTTTATCGTTTTCACGGATTTCGTCGATCAGACCTGTTGAATGAACAAATACATCCTGGCCACCGTTTTCTGGTGTAATAAATCCGAATCCTTTTGTTTCATTAAAAAATTTTACTGTTCCTTCTTTTTGCATTATATTATATATTATTAAAGTACAAATGTAGACATAATAATCTATAACGACGGTAACCGGTAAGTAATTAAATAGCGACAGGCCATAAACAACCGTCTTATAAAGCGCCATAATTTGTACTTTTACGGCTGGTAATTAAACAAAAAAAATGAAGAAACTGATTATTGTTACCGGCTTGTTAATAGCCGCTACTACCATAAAAACCTACGGACAAACCAGCATAGCTGCTAAAGATGCGGCCAAGCATATTAACGAGAAAGTTGTTATTTGCGACCAGATTTTTGGCGGTAAGTTTTTAAGCGGCGCAAATATTACTTTGGTTGATGTAGGCGGCAGCCACCCTAATGAAGCCTTAACCCTTTTAATTAAAGGCGACGACCGTAAGAAATTTAAAGTAGCGCCCGAAGAATACTTTAAAGGTAAAAAAGTATGCATAACAGGGCAGGTGATAGATTATAAAGGCAAACCCGAAATTGTAGTTACGGATACGTTACAAATAAAACTGCAATAATTTACAACTGTACCAGGTGTACCAGGTGTACCAGCTGTGTCAGGTGTGTCACCTGTACCTGGCACAGTACAGCAGTACAATAAGCTATTTTAACCAATACTACATTTATGAAAGCTTTTATCTTTGATTTAAACGGTACTATGGTTGACGACATGGAATACCATGCCAAAGCCTGGCGACGATTATTAAACGACGAGTTAGGCGGAAGCTTTACCCCGGCTGAAGTAAAGGAGCAGATGTACGGCAAAAACCCCGAAGTGCTGGTACGTATGTTTGGGCAGGACAGGTTTACCCTTGATGAGATGAACATGCTATCGCTCGAAAAGGAAAAGCAATACCAGGCCGAGTTTTTACCCCATCTTAAACTGGTTAACGGCCTGGATAAATTCCTGGAAACGGCCTGGCAAAAAGGGATCCCAATGGCTATTGGGTCGGCAGCCATACCCTATAATATTGATTACGTATTGGATAATTTAAACATCAGGCATTATTTTACCGCTATTATAAGCGCTGATGATGTAGAGCTAAGCAAGCCTAACCCCGAAACTTATTTAAAAGCTGCTGAGAAACTATACGTATCGGTAACGGATTGCATTGTATTTGAAGACGTGCCTAAAGGAGCGGAAGCAGCTTTAAACGCCGGGATGAACGCGGTAATATTAACCACCACACACCAGCAGCATGAGTTTGAAGCATATCAAAACATCCTGCATTTTTCTGCTGATTACACCGGCGATTTTTTTGATCAGTTATTACTGCGTTAGTACGTTTTTATAAGGCTATAAATTTTAATTACTCCGAATACACACTCTGTACCCTTTCGCGCAGGTTATACCCTGACGCCATTACCTCGCCATAAGCGCCGGCGCTGCGCACCGCGATAATATCGCCACGGAAAGACTCGGGCAGATCGACATCCTTACGGAAACAATCGGTACTCTCGCATATTGGCCCAACAACGTCATACTTTAAGTCTTGAGTAGTGGGTGATGAGTTTTGAGTTAGATTTTCTATTACATGGTACGCCTGGTACAGCATTGGGCGGATCAATTCGGTCATGCCGGCATCAAGTACCAAAAAGTTTTTCTTTTGTCCGTTTTTAACATACAGCACCCTGCTTATTAACGAAGCGCTTTGTGCCACCAATGCGCGGCCCAATTCGAAGTGAACTTCCTGGCCCGGTTTTACATTTAAAAAGTCTTTAAATACTTTAAAATAGCTTTCAAAATCGCTTATGGTATTGGTATCCGGGTTATAATAATCAACCCCTAAACCGCCGCCTGTATTTAAAACTTTAATCTGGAAGCCGTGATCTTCAAACCAGTCCTGCATTTCGTTGATACGGATACAAAGGCTTTTGTAAACTTCCATATCTGTTATTTGCGACCCGATATGAAAATGGATCCCTAAAAATTCAAGATTCTTGCTGGCACGTAAGGCCTCAACCACGTCGGTTAATTGCCAGGTGTTAACGCCAAATTTATTCTCGTCTAAACCGGTAGTAATAAAATGATGGGTATGCGCATCAACATTCGGGTTAATGCGGATAGCCACTTTGGCCACTTTGTTTTTAGCTGCTGCCAGTTCATTGATGATATGCAGCTCCTGTACCGATTCAACATTAAAGCAGAAGATATCAGCATCCAGCGCCAGGTTTATTTCTTTGTCTGATTTACCAACGCCCGCGAAAACCACTTTCTCTTTACCAAAGCCATGTTCAATAGCTGCTTTAACCTCGCCACCGCTTACACAATCGGCACCAAAACCAAACGACTGGATCATATCAAGCACCTTCGGGTTAAAGTTAGCCTTTAAAGCATAATGCACATGGAAATTGTATTGAGCCGAAGCATCATGACAAGCCTGTAAGGTTTGGCGCAGCACCTCCATATCATAATAATAAAATGGCGTTTCGGTAGACTGGAATTTGGTAATAGTGTCTGAATTAAACATGTTGTTGTAAAGTCTTTTTGTCATTCTGAGCATAGCGAAGAATCTGCAAAGTATGCTTACGCCGCTCGGCAGATGCTTCGTTCCTCAGCATGACAAATTTAATATTAAAATAATCTGCTGTGCAAACTCCTTAAAGCTTCCACCTTATCTTCGGTTTTAACCAGTACAGATAAGTTATGATTACTGCCGCCGTATGATATCATGCGTAACGGAAGGTGTTTGATAGCCTCTAATACGCGCGAGCCAAATCCGTGCTTATCGGTGGCAAAATCACCCACAACGCAAATAATGGTCTGGTCTGAATCCACCTCAACATCGCCGAAGGCTTTAAGCTCACCCAAGATCTCATCAAGATGCGTGGTGTCATCAATGGTTAATGATACCGCGACTTCGGAGGTGGTGATCATGTCTATAGATGTTTTATAGCGCTCAAAAACCTCGAATACACGCCGTAAAAAGCCATAAGCCAATAACATGCGGCTTGAGTTTATTTTTACAGCGGTTATACCATCTTTAGCTGCAATGGATTTGATCTGGTTCTTTTCGCTATCGTTGGTTATTAAGGTGCCCCGGGCCTGTGGGTCCATGGTGTTTAACAAACGTACCGGTATTTTATACTTTTGCGCCGGGAACACACTTTGCGGGTGCAGGATCTTGGCGCCAAAGTAAGCCAGCTCGGCAGCTTCATCAAATGATAGTTGTGCGATAGGCTTGGTGCCCTTAACAATCCGCGGATCATTATTGTGCATGCCGTCAATATCGGTCCAGATCTGTACCTCTTCGCTGCGGATACCAGCTCCAATTAATGACGCGGTATAATCACTGCCACCACGGCGCAGGTTATCAATTTCGCCAAAAGCATTGCGGCAAATATAGCCCTGGGTTATAAACAGGTTGTTGTTTGGTGCTGCTTCTAATAATGGCGTAAGGTATGTGGTAATATGGTCAACATCAGGCTCATTATCCTCATCAGTTTTCATAAACTCTAACGCGGGTAACAAAACAGATGGTACGCCTATCTCTTTTAAATATACGTGATATAGCGTGGTTGATAACAACTCGCCCTGCGCCAATATGATCTTGTCTTCGATAGAAGTAAACAGGTCGTTAGCCAGGTTGCTTAACAAACCAAAATGATAGTCGATAACTTCTTTACCTTGTCCTAAAAATTCGGGACTGGCAAATAGTTCCTTTATAAAGGTTTCGTACTTATCCTTTAAAGCAGTAATCAATGAGGCAGCCTTTGGTTTATCGCCCGCTAAGTATGCCTGCCCAATCTCTACCAAACCATTTGTTGTACCCGATACGGCCGATAGCACAACAATTTGCCTTTCTGAAGCATCAATAATATCCAGAAGCTTTTTCATGCGCTCCGGGCTGCCTACTGATGTCCCGCCAAATTTTAAAACTTTCATTATAATTTTGTTAATGCAAACCCTATACGCAAGTACCTGGTTTGAGGGGCTAAAAATAGGATTTTAACCCCTATATATCATATACTAAAATCACAAAATGAAAATGAAGATTGGTAAACTATGATTTACCTTAAGCGTATTAATCTGTGAAATTGAATTATTAAGGCCATTAATTGTTATAGAAGTGTTAAAATACTGACTAACTCGTCTGTTTTTAATAATAGTGGCTTTGTTTGCTTGTTTAGCATAAAAATTATATATTAATTTGTCTCAGGTTATTTTAATAGGGGTATTAAATAGCTATAACGAGCCACTTGCTTTATGCAGGTGGCTTAATTTTTTTATAGCAATTTGTACAGGTTTATTGTACGTATTCTTTCGCGATAAGCACAAATAGTTCGTCGTTATCTACACACTCATCAAAACATTCTTTTAGTAATTGTTCTATATGGTCGTAGTTAAGCTGTTTGGCAATAACTTTTAGTAAACCGTAGCAGGCGATATTGATATGTTCCAGCATCTGCATATACATAATAAGGTCCATATCGTTTAAAATGGCCAGCTCGTGCTTCTGATCCAGGCAAAACTCATCCTTAATAATAGCTTTAAGGGGGTTGCAATTTTTATCAGATGGTAACTCGCCAATTGTTTTGTAAATCACCTCCATCCGGGCTATCTGTTTTTTCACATCCTCCCAAAATTCGCCCATACCCAACTTAAGCCCCTTAAATGATGCTATATCAATTAAGTTAGGCATTTTTTTATCCAGGTAAGTTTTGGCAAAGTAGATTCGGTTTAAATTATGTACAAATACCTTGTATTGTAATTGTTTGTCGAGTGGTTGGGGTTTAATAGCGCTCATGATATGGCCGGGTGATTTAATGCTTCAAAGACAATTTTAATAATATCACTAATACAACAATTTAAGCTAAATGTTTTGCTGTAATGATAATATATAAGGTAGCTTTGCCTGATTAATACTATATATGAAATATAAATTAGGTGACTTTGTAAGGTTTGTTGACGAGAAAATGGAGGGCCACATTACCCGCATTATTGATGAGGAGATGATAGGTGTAACCACCGAAGATGATTTTGAGATACCTGTATTGGCCCGCAAAGTTACCCTGGTGCATGGTTACAAAGCGCCTGGAACAGAAATTGCAACGGAAACAAATGAACCGCAAACACCACAAGGCGAGTTTAAAACAAAAGGCATTTATTTAGGCGTAGTGCCCGATACCAAAGTAAATTCGGTAGTGCATTTTAACTTGATAAACTATACCTCGTTTCAATTGCTGATTGCGCTGACAACCGAAAAGCAGGCATTTAAAGGGGAATATGCCGGGATAGTTGCGCCTCAATCGGCAGTAAAAATATACTCGGCCCAACTGGCCGATCTTCAGCTATGGCCAAAACTTGTGCTGAATATACTGTATTACACCACGCAGAATTTTGAAGCGCCATCGCCATTAACTATAACCGAAAAATTTAAGGCTAAAGATTTTGCCGGAAGCAAGAAGGATTTACCGGTGCTAAACCAACAAGGCTGGCTGATACAATTGGATGAGCCAGATTTTGTAATAGATGCCGAGCAGTTAAAAGAAAGTTTTTATAAACCTGCAGAAGAAAAAGTGGTGGTTACCAAACCTTCGCGCGAAGTTGACCTGCACATCGAAAAGCTGCGCGACGACTACCAGTTTATAAACAGCACCGAAATATTAAAGATCCAACTGGATTATTTTAATAAAGCGTTGGACGCGGCCATAGTGCACCAGCTAAATGATATCGTATTTATACACGGCGCCGGTAATGGCACACTGCGTAACGAGATCCATAGATCTTTAGGCAAACATCCCAAAGTCCAAACCTTTATGGATGCGCTAAAAGAGAAGTTTGGCTATGGAGCTACAAGGGTGGTGTTAAAATAAAGCTCTACTCCCTGTCATTCCGAAACGAGGAACGAGTGAGGAATCTTAAACAAGCGATCCGCTTGAAAGCGTTTAAGATTTCTCGCTGCGCTTAGAAATGACATGCTTTTTGGATTTTACTGCGCTACCAGGGTGTCAGTGAAATAACTTGTCTCTGCATATTGCTCAAATAGCAAATCAAGCACTTTTTGGGTGTTATCGGGGTAGTTTACTTTAATTACCTGGCCGTTGTTAAGCCAATCCAGTATCTTTTCGTCGTGTTTTGGTTTCAGGCTTTTTATAACCGGTACACCCATGTCCTTTAAAGCCGCGGCGTTAAGCTGCTGTTCGTACTGATTTTTCATCGGGATAACCAATAGCTTTTTCTTCAGAAACAACGCCTCGGCCGGGGTTTCAAAACCACCGCCGCAGAGTACGCCGGCGCTTGTAGCCATGCTTTTAATAAATGCTTTATTATCAATAGGCTGTATAGATACGTTTTTGTGTTTGAATACCTTTTTATTGTGTTTTGAGAAAACATCCCACTCCACTTCTTTAAACTCCGACAAGCGATTTATCAAACGCTTATCATCATAAGCGGGAAGGTAAACGGTGTAATGCCCTTTGTTGCTTACTTCATGCTCGCGCACTTGCTGGCGTATAACCGGGGTAAATATATTTTTATCAAAGCTTTTAAAATGGAAGCCAAATTGCGCTGTAACCGGCGCGTAGTTTTTCAGTATCAGCCTGCCTATCATATCTACTTCGGCAGGTTTCGGCGCTTTATCGTGCAATACCGCGGCCTGGTGGCTCAAACTAATACAAGGCTTGTTTTTTATATAACATGCCCATGCAGATACCGGTTCAAAGTCATTAATAACCAGGTCGTATTTATCTATAGGCAGGTCCTTTATCTCTTTAATAAACTTCCTGAATCTCGATTTTAAAAATGATCCCCAAAGGTCAACTCCGCCCGACTTGCCAAACACAAATCCAAAGCCATGCAGCTTATATTTGACAGGGAAAGGCAGGTTCAAATCGCCTTGCGTACCACTTACCAGCACATCAACATCACCCATTTTTTTAAGCAGGGGGACAATATCCATAGACCGGCTTAGGTGGCCGTTCCCGGTTCCTTGTATGGCGTATAAAATTTTCATGATATGGGGTAAATTAAATTGCGGAGAAATAGTTTTAAATAAATAAAGAGCGCATGCATGCGCTCTTTACTATTAACTGATCTTATTAGTTCAATGAAAAAAGAACGATTTGGTAATACCTCAAATGAATAATATTACAAAAGTAAGGCACGGCTGTTAAGTCACTGTTAAGTTTATATTAGTTGTTTACCTAATTAACTTAATCGGCTTTTAGTATAAATGTGTTACTTTTAAACACCATTTTAACTGGATGACCATCGCGAAAAGCCACAATCTTGATTGGATAAACAGCCTAAGGCTGATAGCATTATTTGCAGTAATAATGTTGCACGTTTCGGCTATCCCGTTAGGGCAATATGGGCATGTATCCACCGCCACCTGGCTTGCTGCCGATTTTTACAACGCGCTGGTACGTTTTGCTGTGCCGGTATTTGTAATGATAACAGGTGCGCTAACCCTGCACCGGGATTACGAGCTGGGAGCCTTCCTTAAAAAACGTTTAAGCAGGGTAGTGGTACCGTTTTTATTCTGGAGTTTGGTGTATGTGGGATACTCGTGGTATATCGAAGAAATAAGTTTTGATGCTGATACCTGGACAAATATTAAACAGGTGCTGCATCAATTAAAATACGGTAGCTCCTACCATTTATGGTATGTATATATGCTGATAGGGCTTTACTTTTTTATCCCCATCATCAGCAAATTTGTGCGCAATGCAACCAAACGCGAAATAGAATATTTTTTGGGGATGTGGCTGATCATCATGTTTATAAGCCAGCCAATAATTATGCGCTTTAACCCGCAGGTCGACCTGCATTATTTTGCCGGGTATGCCGGCTATTTAGTATTGGGGCATTACCTTACTTTTAACATCAATTACAGCAAAGGGTTGGTTAGGTGGATGTGGGTATTATTCTTTAGCGTATTGATGCTGATCTTCACCGGCACCTATCTGCTTTATAAATATACTACGCTAATAACCCTATTGTATGAGCCCCTTGGCCCGGCGATAGTGCTGTTAGCGTCAAGTGTATTTTTATTAGGGCGATTTACAAAGCTGCAACTACCACCAATACTGCTAAAGGCCAAAAACTTTGCTTGTGAGTATAATTTCGGCATTTATTTAAGCCATGCGTTGGTGCTTTATTTTCTGGATGATCCGTTTGGTATCAGTTTTAAATTATGCACGCCGATAATAAGTATCCCGGTAACGGCAATTATATGTTTTATCTTGTCGTTATTGGTGGTGTGGTTATTGAGTAAGTTGCCGGTAATTGGTAAATGGTTGGCCGGATTGTAACACCGCGATTAAAATTTGATATATGAAATTAAAAATTTCCCTCTTACTGGCATTAATATTTATAACCAAACTGGCCATAGCCCAGGATGAATGGGAGTTTAAAACTCAAAGCGAGGGTATTAAAGTTTACAGCAATGCTAAATCAACGTTAAAAGTAAAACCTATAAAGGTAGAGTGCATTTTTAACGCGACACCAGCGCAGATAACTGCAGTTTTGTTCGATATAAAAAACTACACGGACTGGGTTTATAAAAACAAACTAACATCGGTTGTTAAACAAGTATCGCCTACCGACTTGTTTTATTACGCCGAGATCAACATGCCATGGCCGGCCCAGAACCGCGATTTTATAGCGCATATTACCGCTACCCAAAACCCGGATACCAAAGTAATAACTGTTGATGCTCCTTCCGTATCCGGCATGGTGCCTGTTAAAGAACGCATTTCAAGAATAAAAAAATCAATAGGCAAATGGGTAATGACACCTGTGGGGAATAGTCAAACCAACATAACGTATTACCTTCAAATTGAGCCTGATGGCGGCGCACCGGCCTGGCTCATTAATATGTTTCTGTCGGATGGCCCGATGCAGAGTTTTAAAAAATTAAAGCTACAGGTGCAAAAACCGGCCTACAGGAACGTGCAGCAATTGTTTAAGTAGCAATATTGCAACATCTTCATTACGCAATCGATAGCGTAGTTTATCTGCTGTTAATACGGGTCAGTATTGTTAGCTTAGCGGTAGTTAAACCAACTTTAAATTATGAAGAAGTACTGCTTAGCCACCCTCGGGCTATTTATTACACTAACATCATTCGCGCAATCAACAATAACTAAATATTTATCAGGCACCGATAAGGACCACACCGTACAATGGGATTTCTTTTGTACCGATGGCCGGTTAAGCGGCAAGTGGTCAAAAATTGCTGTGCCTTCATGCTGGGAACTGCAAGGCTTTGGTGCCTATAACTATGGCGGCGATAAAAACAAAGCTCATGAAAGCGGCATGTACAAGCATGAGTTTGCTGTAGGTGCCTGGAGCGGTAAGCGCGTCTTCATCGTGTTTGAAGGCTCCATGACCGATACTAAAGTTACTATTAACGGTAAATCAGCCGGCCCAATCCATCAGGGCAGCTTTTACCGGTTTAAATATGATATAACCGACCTGGTGAAATTCAACGCGCAAAACCTTTTGGAAGTTACGGTTGATAAAATGTCGGCAAACGCCGGTGTTAATGATGCCGAACGTAACTACAGCGATTTCTGGGTATTTGGTGGCATCTATCGCCCGGTTTACTTAGAGGTTGTTCCTGAAACTTATATTGATCATACCGCCGTAAATGCAAAGGCCGACGGTTCATTTCAATTAGATGTATATGCTAAAAATCTGAAAGACGGTGATATTATTGAAGGCCAGGTGCAAAAACTAAACGGCCAAAATGTTGGCAAGCGTTTTACAGTAGCAGCTAATACTTCTGCTGATCGTTCAACATTGACAAGTAATTTCACCAGGCCTGCATTATGGAGTGCCGAATATCCTAACCTGTACCAGGTTATAGTTACTATAAAAGGTAAACAAGGCGCAGGCCATCGCATTAAACAAAAATTTGGGTTCCGTACTGTTGAGGTACGCCCCCAGGATGGCTTGTATGTTAATGGCGCAAAAGAGATTTTAAAAGGTAACTGCCGCCATAGCTTCTGGCCTGAAACAGGGCGTACGCTTAGCCATAAAGTGCACCTGATGGACGTGAAGGCCATGAAGGACATGAATGACAACGCGGTGCGGATGTCGCATTACCCACCCGACCAGGATTTCCTGGATGTGTGCGATTCATTAGGTATTTATGTACTGGACGAGTTAACCGGCTGGCAGCATAAGTATGACACCTTGGTAGGTCATAAATTGGTTAAAGAAATGGTGGTGCGTGATGTTAACCACCCATCCATCCTGTTTTGGGATAACGGAAATGAGGGCGGCTTTAATTTCCAATTGGATAATGATTATGCTTTATATGATCCGCAGAAACGGACAGTGCTGCACCCCTGGTCGAACTTTAATGGCGTAGATACGCACCACTATCCCGATTATAATGGCATTGTTAAAGCAACGGCAGCCAAAGATATATTTATGCCTACCGAGTTTATGCACGGCCTGTATGATGGCGGCGCGGGGGCAGGGCTGGAAGACTTTTGGGATAAAATGATGAAACATCCGCAGGCGGCAGGCGGCTTTATTTGGGCTTTGGTTGATGAGGATGTTATCCGTACAGATAGAAACAATACTTATGATGGTATCGGTAACCGTGCGCCCGACGGGATCCTGGGTCCGCACCGCGAAAAGGAGGGCAGCTTTTATACGATAAAGGAGATCTGGTCGCCGGTATATATCCACCCTGAACCAATTGATAAAACTTTTAATGGTAAAATAGCGGTGGAGAACCGTTATACCTTCACAAAACTAAGTCAGTGTAAGTTTAAATGGCAGCTGGTTAAGCTACCATCGGCGGCAGCTAAAACAACTAAGGCAATAACCACGGCTACAGGCGTACCGCTACCGTTAGAACTACAACCCGGCGAAAAAGGCACGCTTAACTTACACCTGCCTGCAACCTGGGCAAGTAGCGACGCGCTTTATTTAACAGCCTACGGCCCGCACGGTGAAGAACTGTTTACCTGGAGCTGGGCCATTAAAGCGCCTGCTGCTATAGCTAAAGCACCTGTAGTTGGTGATAACGCTGCCATAAAAGGACAACTCACCGATAATGAATTGGTGGTTAAAAGCGATGGCAAGACATATTATTTTGATAAGACCACAGGCTATATTGAAAAAGTAGTTAAAGCTGGTAAAGAGATCTCCTTATCAGGTGGACCGGTATTGGCAGGCGTTAACACTACTTTAAAGTCATTTACCTACAATGCCGAGGGCAAGGCGTTTGTAGTAGAAGCTGATTACCAGGGCGACGCTACCATGCATGTAAAATGGACCTTCGCGCCAGGTAAACGGGTTAAATTAGATTACACTTATACCCAAACCGGCGACTTCGACTTTTTAGGTATCACTTTTAATTATCCCGAAGAGAAGGTGACCGGCATGAAATGGCTGGGCCGTGGCCCGTACCGCGTTTGGCAAAACCGTGTGCCGGGGCAGCAATTTGGCGTTTGGCACAAGGCCTATAACAATACCATAACCGGCCAGGACTGGGGCTACCCCGAGTTTAAAGGTTACCACGGCGAGGTTAACTGGGCAGTGATAGAGAATAATGAGTCGCCGTTTACGGTTTATATGGATAATAAAAACATGTACCTGCAAATGTACAAGCCGGCAACAGAGAAGGACCCGGTTAAGAATGTGCAACCTGCGTTTCCAACAGGCAACATTGGTTTCCTTAATGCCATAAGCGCTATTGGTACCAAGTTCCAGGCAAGCAACAAGATGGGCCCGCAAAGCCAGAAGGCGCATGTTGATGGTGCACCGATAAGCAATACGTTGTGGTTTGAGTTTTAGATAATAATGATAGAGAATTACAGGAGGCTCCGCTGGAGCCTTTTGTGTTTCTATATGTTGCCTATAAACAGGTAGCTCCTCTGGAGCTTTGGCTCAGCAAAATACACCCCCTGGCTCCGGAGGAGCCCCGTGTTTATAGCAAAGTTACACCGATCTTTCGGCTCCAGCGGAGCCTCCTTTGCAACCAACATAATCCTTAATAAAGTTTAAGTATTATTGTAATAAAATTGAGGTGCCCGTATCTAATTACCAAACTAAACAAATATGACTATTGAACAGGATAAATACATTTTAAGTGTGGAGGGCCTTGGCGTTAGTTATGGCGACTTTGTAGCTGTAAAGGATGTTGGGTTTAACGTTTTACACGGCGAGATATTTGGCTTGCTTGGCCCTAACGGCGCCGGTAAAACAAGTACGCTAAGCTCTATCGAAGGTTTATTAAAATACAAAACAGGTACCATCATTGTGGACGGGCAGGACGTACAGCAAAAGCCATTGCATGCCAAGGCATCGATGGGGGTGCAGCTGCAATCAACCAGTTTCCAGCCCGAGTTGAACGTTATCCAGATCCTGCAGTTATTCTGCGGCATCTACGGTGTTCCAAAAAGCAAGGACGAGATAAAGCAGATCCTAAAAGAGATCAGCCTTGAAGAGCATGGCAAGAAAAAGTTCGGGCAGTTATCAGGCGGACAGCAGCAACGCGTATCGCTGGTGATATCAACTATCCATAACCCCAAATTGGTGCTGTTAGACGAGCCTACAACAGGCCTCGACCCGCAATCGCGGCGCCAGTTATGGGAGCGTATCGAAGCTTTTCGTGAAAAGGGACATGCGGTGCTGCTGACTACCCATTCAATGGAAGAGGCTGAGGCAATCTGCGACCGTATCGCTATCATCGACCACGGACGTGTTATCGCTGTCGATACCCCACAGGCCCTGATAGACAAACACAAAAACGACCCGGAAGTAAAAGCGGTATCGCGCCGTGGCAAAGTAACTTTAGAGGATGTATTTATCGCCTTAACCGGCAAAGCTGTAAGAGAATAATATTATGGAAACAACTATACCAAAAACTTCAACCGTATTTGCCACATTGTTTAGGGCTGATATGGCTACATTGCTAAGTAACCGCCGGTCGGCAGTGATTTCTTTGTTTGTACCGATGATCGTATTGTTTACCTGGAAAGGACTCATCAAACACGTAGGCGGCCCTACCGTGTTAGCTACAGCGTTAGCTATTG
Organism: Mucilaginibacter sp. UYCu711; assembly: GCF_050433825.1. Taxonomy (NCBI): domain Bacteria; kingdom Pseudomonadati; phylum Bacteroidota; class Sphingobacteriia; order Sphingobacteriales; family Sphingobacteriaceae; genus Mucilaginibacter; species Mucilaginibacter sp. UYCu711. Next base: position 82,305 of record NZ_JBNPWM010000005.1, read on the forward strand.
GCCTTATTGCTATTGGTTTGATGGGTTACACATTGTCGGTAGCAAAAGATAGGGACAAAGGCATTTTTCAACGCCTGCGCGTGGCACCAGTGCCAACCTGGGTTATCATGACAAGCCGTATCACTATACAACTGATGATGATTATTGTATTAACATTGTTTGTATTTATTGTGGGCTATCAATATGATGGAGTTATGCTCTCGCCGGCAGGCTATGTAGTCACTTTTTTTATAGCCATTCTTGGTGGTGCAGTTTATCTAAGCCTGGGCCAGCTTATTGTAGGGCTAATCAAAAACTTCGAAACCATTAATGCGGTAACGCGCATAACCTATTTTATATTCATTATGGTGGGTATGGTAGGCGAACTAATGATCCAAAACAAGAACTTAAAAGAAGCCGTACGCTTTTCGCCATATGGTTGTGTGAAAATTATGCTTGCATCAGGTATGGAACCCGCTAAGTGGGTAAATGATACCACCATCGCTGTATTGATATCTATTGGTTACATTATTGTATTTGCAGGTATTGGTATCAGTAAATTTAAGTGGAGTACTAAATAGTTTTATTATCAGGTGATCCACTTAAAAATATGGATCACCTGGATCACCATTTTTAGTTAACTTGTTGAAAATAAAACATTTAAATTTTATGGCGGATCACTTTGGATCACCCTTATTCGTCAGGGTTTTTAAGTATAATAATTTAACCAATTCTCTGATAATCAAATAATTGAAAATCAGTCATTTTTGACCAGTTTTTTACGGGTGGATCAGTAAATTTGGATCACTGGATCACATAAAAAACAATTAAAAAGGCCTCCCGACAACAGTCGCGAGGCCTTTATTTTATTACCCGATTTTACCCGTTTATTACCCGGATATACCTATTTATTACCCACTTGCATAGGCGTAATACCTGTAGTTTGGCCACGGCCCGGAAGGGTGGTACCAGCCTTTAGTTTAAATATGGCAAACTTCGATGGTTTAGGCATGGCGCCCCATACATTATTGCTTTCGTCAATATCGCCGGTTTCGCGCATAGGGTCAAGTTTTATGGAGGCTACTTCTTTATCGTGCATATAAAATTTAGATGCCTTTTGCTCATTTAACCGCCAGATCTGTGCAGGTATGCGATCGACCATCTTAGTACCGTCTTTAAATGTAAACTCAACAATTATCGGCATAACCAGGCCGCCTTTGTTGCCAAAGCTTACCATATAAAAATACTTGTTTGCGTATTTGGCTGCTTCAGCATCGCTTAACGGTTCGGTTTGCACGCCTGCAGCTGCCGGTTGGTTTTTTAGCATCACCGCAAATTTATTCTCATCAACAGTAACCAAACCACGGTCGTATTTCCAGTAAAAATCCTGGGTAGCTACATCTTTATCTGTCTGGAACACAATTTTTTCTTCCCTGTTCCTCACTTTCTGTATATCCTCGAAAGTATTTAAAGCCGGCGGGGTAGCTTTATTCGGATCAGCCAACTGCGTACCAACCGGCGTACGGGAAAATACAGGTTTGCCATTAATATCAGCTTTAGCTACGCTAACCGAATCTATCGAAATATCTACCGGATCAGTGCCATAAAACCAGCCTCTCCAAAACCAATCCAGGTCCTCGCCGCTGGCATCTTCCATGGTGCGGAAGAAATCGGCAGGGGTAGGGTGTTTAAACGCCCAGCGTTTGGCATATTCTTTAAACGAATAGTCAAACAGCTCGCGGCCCATAACTGTCTCGCGTAATATATTTAACGCGGTTGCCGGTTTGGCATAGGCGTTAGGTCCAAACATTACAATGTTTTCAGAGTTTGTCATTACCGGCTCCAGTTGGTTCTTAGGCAATTTCATGTAATCGGCAATAAGGTATGCAGGGCCTCTTTTAGACGGGAACTTATTATCCCATAAGCCCTCTGTCAGCATCTGCACAAACGAGTTTAAACCCTCGTCCATCCAGGTCCATTGGCGCTCATCGCTGTTTACAATCATCGGGAAGAAATTATGCCCAACCTCATGGATAATAACGCCTATCATGCCGTTTTTAACCGTTTCGCTATAGTTGCCATCCTTATCGGTACGGCCGTTGTTAAAACAGATCATCGGGTATTCCATACCGTTTGATGCCTCAACGCTTTGCGCAACCGGGTACGGGTAAGGGAACGTGAAATGCGAATAGCTTTTTATAGTATGTGCAATAACGCGGGTTGAATACCTGCTCCACAAATTGTATGATTCTTTACTGAAAAAGCTCATACACATCACTTTTTTGGTTTCTATATCCTGGCCCATGGCATCCCATACAAATTTGCGGGACGATGTCCACGCAAAGTCGCGCACGTTATTGGCCTGGAACACCCAGGTTTTTTTGGCTGATGATGGTGCAGCTTCGGCTTTTTTAGCTTCGGCCAGGGTTACTATCTCAACCGGTGTTGCCGATGTCGCTGCTTTTTGATAACGGGCCATTCTTTCAGGGCTTAATACCGCCGAATAATTGATACACTCTCCGGTACCGCCAACCGCGTGGTCGGCCGGAACGGTGATCTGTACTTTAAAGTTACCGAAGGTTAGGGCGAACTCGCCGGTGCCGGTAAACTGGTGATTTTGCCATCCCTGGAAATCGCTGTAAACACATAAGCGCGGATACCATTGCGCCATAGTAAACAGGTAATTACCATCAGCCGGGAAATATTCGTAACCGCCACGGCTGCCGGCATAAGCCAAACGGTCGGGGATCTTATACGTCCAGTTTACGTTAAAAACAAACTGCTGGCCGGGTTTTAAGGTGGCAGGCAGCTCAACCCGCATCATGGTTTTGTTGATGGTGTATTTAAGATTTTTGCCTAAGGCATCTGTTATTTTGGTGATCTTATCGCCATAGCCATTATCGGCAGATGCGTTGTTGTTACTCTCTGCAAAATCAAGCGTAGTCACAAAATTACCCTTAGGCATTAAGCTGCTGTTTGGATAGCCGGCGTTGTTTTTATTGCTATGCTCGTTCTCGTCCAGCTGCAGCCAGATATAGGTAAGCGGGTCGGGCGAGTTATTGAAATAGGTGATGGTTTCGCTGCCGGTAAGTTTTAGCGCTTTTTCATCAAGCTCGCACTTGATGTTATAATCGGCACGTTGCTGCCAGTACTTGTTGCCGGGTGCGCCGCTTGCGGTACGCTGCTCATTAGGCGTAGTTAAAATGGTGCCTAACTGCTCAAATTTGTTGCCATGGTTACTGCCGGGATTGTTTTGGATATCCTGTGCAAATGCCAGCGTAGTGGTGGCTAATAAAAGGCCCGTAAAAAGTAGTCTCATACTTGTTATGATGAATTTAATGTATAATAAGATCCGTTTAAATTTAAAGCGGCAATCTTTCGACCGCCATTTTAATAGCCAGCGCAAAAATACCTGCGGATAAAAAGTAGATCCAGTCCCTGCGGGCTATCTTGCCGAAAGATAGAAAAATATAGGCAAATACTAAAATTATGGCAACAACGAAGATCTGCCCGACTTCTAATCCCACATTAAAACCAAATAGCGCCATGCCGATCGACTGGTCTTTAGCCAGCATAATGCGCACGGCGTTGGCAAAGCCCATGCCGTGTATCAACCCAAAAAATAAGGCCAGGTAATAATTTATGCGTGCGCTGGCACCTTTTTTATCTATCTGGATGATGTTATTAAAGGCGGTAATAAAGATGGTGCAGGGGATTAAAAACTCTACCCATTTGCCGGGAAAACGGATAATGTCTAATACGCTCAAAGCCAAAGTAAGCGAGTGACCGATGGTAAACGCCGTAACCAATATCAACACTTTTTTAATATCGCCAAAAGTATAAACGGCCGCCAAAGCAAGTATAAATAACTGGTGATCCAACGCGTCGGCACTGATAATATGGTGCCAGCCCAGGCCAAAATAGAAAGCAAAATCAGACATAAATAAGAATTGCGCGTTGAAAGCGTTAAATTTAGCACGTTTTTATTTTATAGCGCTATGGCCCCTGTTTTTTATAATATGATATTAGGTTTTTTTATGCTGACGAATATTCTATCGGCAAATAAACCCGTGCCGCACCCGCTGCATGTTAGCACAACTGATATAAATTATAACGCTAAAGAAGGTAAGCTGGAAGTAACATGCACTATTTTTACCGACGATTTTGAAGCCGCGTTGGCCAAACAAAATCATACCAAAACCGACTTGGTTAAAGCCGATATGCACGCCGCAATGGATGTGCTGGTGAAAAACTATATGTCGGCCAACGTACATATCAGAACCACCGCTGCAGCCTTAGGATTTAACTATATAGGTTTTGAGGTAGACAAGGAAGCGGTTAACGTTTACTTCGAATCGGAAAAAACACCCACACCAAAACGGATTGATGCCGAGATTACCCTGCTGCACAACCTGTACACCGACCAGATGAATATTGTGCATATGACAGTCAATGGTACGCGCAAGAGTGAGAAGCTGGATTACCCGGTTAAGAAGGTGACGCAAACGTTTTAAACCAGTCAGGCTAAGGAAGCTCCGCTGGAGCCCGATAGTTCTCACCTGTATTTCTATAAACAGGAAACTCCTCTGGAGTTATAAATCAGGATAAAGTGTAAGCCAAGGCTCCAGAGGAGCCACGTGTTTATAGAAAATATTATAAAATGGATTTGGCTCCAGCGGAGCCTCCTGATTGATTGACAGGTTATAGTTTACTACTTCCCAAACGGCACCAACCCATTCAACTGCCTGTACAGCGGGTAATCAGGCAATTTCTGTTTAGATTGATGGAAGTTTTTGCAATAAAAAACCTGCAAATGTTCTTCAACCACGCCGCCGCGAATGATGGGGATATCCTCCAGTTGGGTTATGCTGTCGAAGAATGGTGTGCCATCATCTTTTATGGTTTCGTCATAAGCGTGGGCCTCGCCAATCATGATACAGTCTTTACCGATCAATCCCTTAGGATCAACCAGGAAAGCCAGGTTGCGCGGGTCGCGGTTAAAGCAGATGATGTCTTTTTTGCCTTTGAGTGCCCAATCAATTTTACCGGCCAGCCACCAGCGGGTACTTCCGGCAAATACATTAGGATTTTTTATCCAGCCTTCTTTTTCAAAGCGGGCCATTACATCATCATAATCAACACCCTGTATGGTTGGGTCTATTTTGCCGCCACCTAAGCTTGCCACCCATTTAGGGCCATAGCTTTGCCAGAAGCCGGTAACCAGGTGAAACCCAAGTACGGTTATGGTGATAATAGTAAAGTAGGTAGAGAAATTTATCCAGCGGCGGGTAAGGCGTTTGCGGCGCTCGTCTGCTCCATTCAACGCTTTATCAATAGCAAAACCTAAAGGCACAAACAGCATCATATAACCCGGCGCCTGCCAGTGAAAATGGTACTGCAGATCGGCCCAAAGGGTAAGCACCGTAAAAAACACAATGGGCAATACCGACATCCAAAAGTTAAAACCGTATTCCCACTTTACGCGCTCTTTCCAGCTTATAAATAATTGCCTTATGGTTGGGAACCAGATCCATGGCAATAACCATACAGCCTGGCCCAAAATGCTCCGTAAGAACCAGTCGAGGTGCAATTGAAAAGGCTCATCCCTTGTACCCGCCCTTGATCCCTGCCAAACAAACGATACCCAGTTGTTTTTATAGTTCCACCAGATAACCGGGGTGGCAAAAAGTATAGTAATAAATATTGCCAGGTAGGGGCCGGGATGTGCCAGCCAATGGCGTTGTTTTTTATTGGTGAGGATAAACATAAATACCCCGGCAAATAAAAACAGCACATGGTATTTACTCAGCGTAGCTAAACCCATGCAGATGCCTATAACTATCCACAACCAGTAAACTTTGGCTTTGTCGGTTTTAGGGTCGAGGGGTTTGGCTTCGCCGATGCCTAAAACTTTTACAATGTACCAGGTGCTTAGTAGCCAAAAGAACATCAGCGGTGCATCGGGTTGGTACCAGCAGGCAACGCCTACGGTAAACAGGGCGCTCAGGTTCATTACGGTTACCGCCCAAAATCCTGCGGCAGCATTAAATAACTTGCGGCCCAGTGCGAACAGCAGCCAGCTTGTGCCGGCAAACATTAAAACAGACGGAAAACGCAGCCCGAAATTGGTTAAACCAAACAAGCGGATACTTGCCCCACCGATCCAAAAGAACAACGGCGGCTGGTCGAAATAGCTCCAGTCTAAATGTATGGCACCGCGGAAATAGTACGATTCGCCGTTACCCAGGCCGGTGTAGGCAGCTATTAAACAACGGATAAAAAAAGTAACAATAATTAATACCAGCGTATATTTTGCGGCGTTTTGTTCTGTTATTTTCTTCATTAGTACGTTATATTTCTGCCACCAAAGGTCAAAAAAAAATACGAGTAAATGGTAATTACCCGTATTACAGTTTTAATAAGTTAACGATTTTAACCGGCTTTACGCAGTTTTACTAATCTTAATAATAACATTACAACGGCCACTACAAAAAATACCGAACCTGTACCCGATAATAAGATCCGCCAGGCCACACCCGCTTTAAGCGCGGCAACAAATGTGCAAATGGCATAAATTGCCAGGCATGAGTTTATGAATAAGGAGAAGCGTATTTGTTTTATTTGGTCTGTTGATGGTTTAGTATCCATGCGGGCTAAGATATAAAAACACATTGTCATTTCGAACGAAGAGAGAAATCTATACATTAAGCAGGCGTATAACTTGTCCGTGTATAGATCTCTCTCTTCGTTCGAGGATGACAAATTGGTCATTTAACCGCTTCTTCAAACTTGGCTATATCCATTTTAGTCATTTTCAACATGGCCTGCATTGCTTTTTTTGCTTTTGCCGGATCGCTGTTACCTAAAAATTTGCTAAGGTTCTCAGGCACTATTTGCCATGATAGGCCAAACTTATCTTTCAGCCAGCCGCAGCGGCTTTCCTGGCCGCCATCGGCAGTTAGGGCGTTCCAATAATAATCGATCTCGGCCTGATCGTTACAGTTCACATAAAATGATACAGCTTCGGTAAACTTAAACATCGGGCCGCCTGCCAGTGCCATAAATCTTTGGCCGGCCAATTCAAACTCGGCAGTTTGTACGGTTTCTACCGGGCCTTCGGTTATATCCTTCAAAGTAGATTTACTGATAACTTTTGAATCTTTAAAAATTTGGGTGTAATAGGTTATGGCCTCGCCCAAATTATTGTCAAACCATAAAAACGGGGTTATCTTGCTCATACTATTTAAGTTTAATGTACAAAGCAAATGTACCGCACATAGCTGCACCGCAAAGGGGGTATTTGAGACATTGTTTAGGGCCGATAAGGACTTTATCCGCCCTTAACCCAAATTAACATGGATATCCGGCGTTTGGCCTGATTTTTTGCTCTTCTTTAATTTATATACCTGGTAAGCCACACCAACAAGAAATGTTAATGTTAGCATGCCTAAGCCGGTTTGGATGATCGGATCATTTGGCCCGGTGGCTATCGGTTGAGAGATGGGTAAGCGGGTTAAGGTCTCAACTATAGCAGGGATGCACGACAGGAACAAAGTTGCCGACATTACAAAAACCTGTATATAATCTGCCAGCTTGCTAAACGGTTTGATAGCTTTTATATAAACGCCAATAGGCAATAAAGCTAAAACCATAACCCCAAGACCATGCGCGCCGGTAAAGTGCCCGGTTTTCATGATGGGGAAGGCGGTTAAGCAGGTAATTATGGTTAGCAAAACGTATAGTTTTCCGTGGCTGGTTAGCGGTAGTATTTTACCATCGCGCAGCAAACAATAAAACCCTGCAAATAAGGCAAAGATGCTAATTGCGGTATGGATGATTCCGAGGAGTGAAAGGTGGTTGGGCATGATATTAATTGTTTAGTGTTAAGGATGATTAATGTTAAGAAAAATCAACTTAAAATCCAAACAAAATATTGATACTCAAATTTGTATCCGGTAGCGCGACTTAAATATGATAACTCTCTAACTGATCGGCTATCAGGTGTAAAGTATTTTCGGGTACCAGGCCTGGGTTTTTGCAGATATGCAGGATCTTATGATTATCGGGTTCAAAGCTGCCAACGAACTGGCCGCCTTTAAAAATCTCGTACTTGCATTGTTCGCCCTCGTGGTGCATATAATCGCGCACTTCGAAATGCTGATTGGTATTGTCTATGGCTACTGATATTTCAAATTTCTCCATGATTGCAAATTAAGTGTATAGCTAAGAAACCCTAAAAACGCTTAATTGTTGGTGGATCTTACTTTTTTATCGACACAAAAAAAGTAGTTCCTTTTTCCAAAGCCGACTGTACATAGATGTTGCCGTTTAAGGCGTTCACCAAATCTTTTACAGTCGATAAACCAATGCCCGATCCTTTTTGATTATACCGGTCTGTTACCTTAAGGGTAAAGTTGTTCGAGAATATTTTTTCATGATAATGTTCGGCTATACCTATGCCGTTATCTTCAACTTCAAACCGGTAAAACTCTTCATCCTCGCTAAAAGCAACCTTAACAATGCCGTTATCTTTATTATTATACCTGATGGCATTACTCAGCAGGTTTATAAAAATTTGCTCAAAGGCAATAAGCGATAGCTGTAGTTCGGTAGCAATAACAGGCAGCTCTATACTGATATTATCAGGCACAGTTAACATGGCAACTATTTTTTGCAGAATGGTATTGGCATTAAACCGTTGTTTTTTAGCAATAAGTAATGATGGTTCTTTAGAGTAAGCCAGCATTTCTTCCACCAGTACCATTAAGTTTTTGGTAGCTATAATATTAAGATCAACCAAGCGGATACAGCCTTCGTCCTGTAGTTTTTCGTGCCTTATTTTCAGCGCCTGCGAGGTTAATAGAATACTGCTCAGCGGGTTTTTAATATCATGCGCGGCCATCGACGCGAATTTTTGGATCAACACGTTCGAGTTTAGCAACTCCTGGTTGGCAGCTTCAAGATGCATTACCTTACGGCGCAGCTCAAGCTTATCCATTACCTGTTTAGCCAATATTTTAAGATTTGTTTTTTGATTTTCATCCAATGTGCGCCTGGCCTGGTCGATAACACATAGTGTACCCAGCGCGTGGCCGTCTTCTGTAACCAATGGTACGCCTGCATAAAAGGTAATATTAGTTTCGCCGGTAACTAAAGGGTTGTTAGCAAAACGTTCATCGGCTTTAGCATCTTCAACCACCATGATATCATCGTACGATGCTATAGCGTGTGCACAAAAAGAGACATCGCGGGATGTTTCCCTTATTTCAACACCGGTATGGGCCTTGAACCATTGCCTGTTGCCGTCAATCAGGCTTATCAGGGCAACCGGCGTTTGGCAAATAGCCGACGCCAGGTCTGTAAGATCATCAAAGTCCTTTTCTTCTGCGGTATCTAAAATGTGGTAAGACTTTAGCGCGGTTAAACGCTCATCTTCATTAACCTCCCTTGCTATCAATGGCATAAATTGTGTATAAGGAAACCGCGTAAGTTACATCTAAATTTAAATGTGCTATCCTTTTTTGATAATCACTTAGAACTATCAGGAATAAACGCATAAAAGCGAATAATCGTTTGACCATTCGCTTTTATTATTAAATATTAAAAATCTGTTACGGGTTTTCAACCGTTACATCCTGTGCAAGGGTGGCATCATCTGGTGTTTTACCCAGGTCAATATCCAAAGCATATAAAGCGCTGTCATTGGCATTAACGCCTCCGGCAACTTTTATTTTGCTTAACAGATCCATCGCCAGCGTTTCTTCCTCGGTTTGTTCTTTAACAAACCATTGCATAAAGTTCCAGGTGGCCCAGTCTTTCTCGGCCATGCTCATATTAACAATATCATAGATCCTGGTTGTATTATCAACTTCCGATTGAAAAACCTTTTCAAAGCAATCGTTCACATTTAACGGGTCGGGCCCCGGCGCAGGTATTGCCGTAACTACCACCTTGCCGCCACGCTTTAAAATATATTCCAGGAACTTCATCATGTGGTTACGTTCCTCGTTAGCATGCCTGAACAGGAAGTTCGAAATCCCGTCATACCCTTTGTCGGCTGCCCATGAGGCATAAGCCAGGTATATCTGCGCATTGTGCGCTTCGTTGGTCATTTGGTTGTTTAACGCTTTTGCCAGGGTTGGTGATAATCTGTTGGTTTCCATAAGTGCATAAACCAACGGGGGCGTTAATAGTTTTTATAGCTTGTAATTTATTGTAAATGTTTATCTTTAAGCTTCCCCTCAACCCCTCTGGAAAAAAAAGAGGAATTTAATAAAACAACTTATGGCCAATAAAGAATTTTTCTCCATGAATGGCGAGAGCCTGCTAAAAAAGGTAAAAGAACTAATTGCCGAAGGCAACGTAACGCGAATTACTATTGCCGATAAGGAAGGTAAGGAGATTGCGGGTTTCCCCCTAACATTAGGTGTGGTTGGTGTATTTTTAATGCCCATGTTTGCCGCTGTAGGCGCAATAGCCGCGCTTATTGGCGAATGCACCATTATTGTTGAGCGCCATGATGAAAATAACGAAAACACAACTACCTAAAACATGAAACTTAAATTAGCAGTAACCTTAACCGCCTTACTATTTTTTGCTGCCGCGATGCCTTTAATGGCGCAGGATAAGATCATCAGGGAGGATATAGAATGGGTAGATGTTTATATGCCCAACACCAACAACAGTGCCTTGCCGCGCATATTGTTAATTGGCAATTCTATTACCCGCGGCTATTATCCCGAAGTGGTAAAGCTAATGGATGGTAAAGCCTATGTCGCCCGCCTGTCAACCTCAAAAAGCCTTTGCGATCCTGGCCTGGCTAAAGAGATAAAGCTGATAATGAGCTACTATAAATTTGATATCGTACATTTCAACAATGGCCTGCATGGCTGGGGATATACCGAGGATGAATATAAAAAAGCTTTCCCGGCTTTTGTAAAAGCTATCCGCAAGGGTGCGCCAAAGGCTAAGCTAATGTGGGCATCAAGCACACCCATACGTACCTATGCTGATGCCAAAATATTTGACCCGCGCACCGATCGGATCAGGGAACGGAACAAAATTGCTTTGGACTACATATCTACCCAAAAAGATATTAAGGTAGACGACCTTTTTGCAACCGTTATCGATCATCCCGAATACTACCAGGGTGGCGATGGTACGCACCCCCTGCAAAAAGGTTTTTCGGCACTTGCACAGAAAGTAGCTGCCGAATTAAGCGCCTTGCTGGAAGAGCAATAGTAATATATCTGATACGAGAGTGTAATGTTTAAGTTCAAATAGCTTTAAAAGTGGTTTGTTAACATAAACTTAACACGCGTGTAATGTAAATTGCAAATATATTTATGCTGCCTATTATTAAGAAGCTATAAAAAAACATGAAAAACCTATCTTACCTTATCCGCTGTTCTTTACTAATGCTTTTATTTTCAGCGTGTATCACTATTGTCTCCTGCTCTAAAAGCTCATCGGGCGACAGTACCCCTGTACCGCCGGTTGTCAGCACTACAACCATTGCGACTGCTACTGAAACCACGGGCACTCCCGAAGGATCAACAGCCGACGGCGCTAACGCGGATGACCTGGTAGAAGGCTCAAGCTTTACCAGTACCGTTACCATAACAATGGGCGCAACCGCGACAATAAGCCCTGCAGCAACAACCGGTGTTACAATTACGCAAAGCAACGGCGATGTGGTGATAAACTCGACCGCTACCGGCGTGGCATTTGTTGTAACCGGTACAACGGCTAACGGCTCGGTTAAGGTCTACAGCGATAAGAAATTTAAGCTTACTTTAAACAATGCCAGCATCACCAATTTAGATGGTCCGGCAATAAATATACAATCATCAAAAAGAGCATTTATTGTTGTTGCCGACGGCACCACCAATACACTTGCAGATGGCCCGACTTATACACCGTTTGGCAGTGAGGATATGAAAGGTACCTTCTTTGCAGAAGGTCAGGTAATATTTAGCGGCACTGGTACACTTAATGTAAAAAGCCTTTACAAGCATGGAATTGTTTGTGATGATTATATCCGCGTGCGCACCGGGACTATCAATGTAACCGGCGCAATAACAGATGGCATGCATGCAAATAATGCAGTTATTATAGATGGCGGCACCCTTAACTTAACCGCCAGCAGTGATGGTATTGAAGCCGAAAAAGGAAACGTTATCATAAACGGAGGTACATTAACTATCAACGCGTTTAGTAAGGGCATATCGGCGTCTTACAGCGGTACCGATGCTACCATTGTGCCTTACATCAATATAAATAATGGTACAATTACCATAACTACCGGAGCAGGCGAGGGCATATCATGCAATAATGTACTAACGATTAATAAAGGCACTATCGCTATTACTGCTATTAATGATGCCTTAAACGCAGGGGTCAATATATTTATTAACGGCGGCGACATTTATGCCTACAGTAAAACAAACGACGGGATTGACTCGAACGGGAACTTAACCATAACAGGGGGTAAGGTTATCGCCATTGGTACTGTTGCCCCCGAATCGGGACTTGATTGCGACGCTAACGTACTTAAAATTACAGGCGGTACGGTGGTAGCGGTAGGCGGTACAACCAGTGCACCAAGTGGTACTTTATCAACGGTACGTACGGTAGTAACCGGTGGGGCTGATGCCAACCAATTTATACATATCGAGGCTGCTGATGGTACTGAAGCTTTAACCTTCCAGTCTCCGGTAAAATTTGCTACATTATTATATGCCGGCCCTAAATTAAAAGCCAACACCACTTATAATATTTACACCGGCGGCAGCGTAGCTGCAGGTACCTGGCTTAACGGTTTTTACCTTACAGGTGTTTATACTAAGGGCACTAAGTCGGCCACTACATTTACAACCGCCGGCGTAGTAACCCAGGCGGGCGGCGTTATCAGCACCAAATAATTCAAATAACAGCAAAACAAATAAACCGACCATGTTGTGGCTGGTTTATTTGTTTTATAATGCCTAAATCGTAATTTGGACTGGCGTTTCCCATCGTCATAACCAATTCATGAACCGATTTAAAGCAGCCTTGTTTATATTGCTGGCAATTACTGTAAGTAAGGGTATTTGCCAGCCAAAAGAAACGAATACCCTCATCGTTTTAAAAAACAAATTTTTAGAAAGAAAATTTACAGTTACTGACGGCCGTTTTTATACCAGCAGCTATAAGAATTTGCCAACCGGTAATGATTATAGCAGGGACGGATCGGAAGAGTTTTATTTCACTGTCAACAAGCAGGGGGTGAGTCGCCCGGCTGATAATACGGCGTTTGATTACGTTAGAAATACGTTGACTACGATTGGTGTGGTGCAGCAACTTACCGTTTTTTTAAAGGGTAAAGCCGGCGGCGTTGCCGAAAATATTGACCTGAAGTTAGTGTATGATCTGTATGATGATTTCCCGGTAGTGCGTAAGCAACTGATCGTAACTAATCACACTAATCAATCTATTGCTATTGCCGATCTGGAAGTGGAGCGCCTTAACCTGGTGCCGCTAAACTCGCAATACACAGATATATACAGCAATTACGGCACGCATCTAACCTGGCGGCCTTACAAAGGCAACCACCAGGACGCTGCAATTTATGTATATAATACTTTTAAAAAGGAAGGCTTTATATTAGGCAATGAGAGCCCAAGCATATTAAAACGGACCGAGGTGTATGCCCATGACGACCGGATCTCTATCGGCTTAACAAAATTGACCGACAACTATCCGTTTAAAAAATGGATAGCGCCAAACGAAAATTTTAAAAGCCCTAAAACCTTTATTTGCCTTGTTAAAGCCGAAAAATGGCAGGACGCTTTTGAAGGTTATTTTGCCGATTTTATAAGGACCGGGCTTGGTGTTAAACTATTTGAAAAAGAAACCATACCCTTTTTGTTTTATAATACCTGGTTCCCGTTCCGGACGAATATAAGCGATACATTGATAAGGAAAGTTGCCGACGGATTAAGCGGTACCGGCACCGATATTTTAATTATGGATGATGGCTGGCAGGCCGACAGGGGTGATTGGGAAACGGATAAAAAGAAATTTCCATCAGGGCTAAAACCGGTTTGCGATTATATAATTAAAAAAGGTATGCGCCCGGGTTTATGGATGGGTTTGGCTACAGTTGACGAAAATAGTAAGGTTTACCGCGAGCACCCGGAATGGGCCATCAGGGATAAAAATGGTAAGCCAACTTACCTGCACACCAATGGCAGCAGGGGGCTTTATACCATGTCGATGGGGTCGGGATATTATGATTATATCCTTAACAGGATTAAAACGCTGGTAAAGGAAAACAACTTAGCCTATATAAAATTGGATTTCGCTATCGCCAACTCGGCCTATGTGTTAGATTATGAAAAGAAAGGCGATTATGGCAGCGAGGCTAAACTATATCCCGACAGGGAAAGCTCATTCTACAGTATTTATGAACGCACCTTAAAGCTTTTTGATGAATTGCATACGGCCTTCCCGGGCTTGCTGATAGATTGTACCTATGAGGTATGGGGCGAATATTATTTAAATGATTTCGCGCTGATAGAACATGCCGATTACGACTGGCTCACTAATTACGAAGCTAACCCGCCCGAGGGGCCTATCAATATACGCCAAATGTCTTATGATCGTGCGCGGGTAATCCCCGCGGCCACTAATTTGATAGGTAACCAGCAAATGTATTCGGGCACGGACGAAGCGATCCGAAAACACTATAAGTACACTTATTTATCCCTTGCGTCAACCAAGGCCTTGTTGGTTGGTGACCCCAGGACACTTACAGATGCCAGTAAAAAATGGTACCAGAAATGGAACGACTGGTTTAAAATGATGGATGCGAAATACCAGTTTACCCGGTTTACACAAACATCCGACGTTTTTGAGCGTGCCACCATGACCAACTGGGATGGCTGTTATAAGTTTAATAAAGATAAACAAGGTGGTGTGCTTTTCTTTTACCGCAACGGCTCTTTAGAAAAGCAACGGATCTTTGCCGCCCCCTTTGCAAGCCCCGACGCAAATTACCGTTTATATTCTCCGGAGGATGGCAAGGTGTTCGGCAAGTTTAGCGGAAAGGAACTGCTTGAAAAAGGAATTACTATCAATATCCCCACCGCCTATACGGCCAAAGTTTTGGGTATTGAAAAGGTTGATTAATGTGTTTTTAAGTAACAATATTGTAGTTTGCGGGTAACAGTGGTCGCGCCACTTGATAAAAATATTTATTGCCGTATATTGGTTGTCTTAAATTAACTGCTTTTTAACCGCTATGAATAAGTTTTTACTTACTGCTATCCCTTTGGCGTTAGCTTTAACCACCCATGCCCAACAAGGCAAAGTTTTTACCGCTAAAGATTATGAGCGTGCCGAAAGCGCTATGACTTATAACCTTGAGCCATTTACCGGGCGCACCGGCATCCGCCCAACGTGGCTGCCTGATGACAGGTATTACTACCGCACCCCGGTTGCCGAGGGCAATCAATTTATATTAGTTAACCCGGCAAAGGGCAGCAAAGGCGTAGCTTTTGATCATGCTAAACTGGCCGCGGCACTATCTGCAACTACGGGTAAAGAATACAAGGCGGCCGACCTGCCTTTCCAAACCATCAGCTTTTCGGCCAATGGTAAAGGTGTAATTTTTACTGCTGATGGCAAGCAATATAAGTTTGAAAATAATGCAATAACTCCTGACACTACAACTGTTAAAGCTGTAGCGTTAACCGGTGCCCGCGGACGTCGTGGCGGTGGTTTTGCTGCAGGTAACCCTAATGAAGTGTTATCACCAGACAAACAAAAGGCTGCTTTTATAAAGGACTTTAACCTTTGGGTGCGCGATGTTAAAACCAGCAAGGAAACCCAGTTGACTACCGATGGCGTTAAAGACGATGGCTACGCTACCGACAATGCCGGCTGGGCACAAGGTACCAGGCCGATACTGATTTGGTCGCCTGACTCGAAAAAGATAGCCACTTTCCAGCAGGATGAACGTAAGGTAAATGATATGTACCTGGTGCCTACTAAGGTGGGCGCGCCAAAGCTTGTTGCCTGGAAATATCCATTCCCGGGTGATGCCGAGATCCCGATGCTTACCCGCGTTATTATTAATGTAGATGAGCCAAAGGTTATTAAACTGAATGTAGCTCCTGATCCGCATAGATCAACCCTGAGCGATGATATTAAAGGCGGTGCAGGCTGGGCCGATGTTTACTGGAGCGACGATGCCAGCAAGCTGGCATTTGTATCAACCAACCGCGACCACAAGGACGCAAAAGTACGCATAGCCGATGCCGCTACCGGTGCTGTAACCGAACTGTTCACCGAGACCGTTAAAACGCAGTTTGAGTCGGGCTGGGATGCGGTTAACTGGCGCTACCTGAGCAAAACCAACGAGATCCTTTGGTTCTCTGAACGCGATAACTGGGGCCATCTTTATTTATATGATGCCACTACCGGCAAGTTAAAAAACCGAGTGGACAAAGGTGATTGGGTATTAACCAACGTTGTAAAGGTTGACGAGAAGGCTCGTGTTATCTATTTCACCGCTAACAACCTTGATCCCGAAAATCCTTACTTCAGCAAGTTTTGTAAGATAGGGATGGATGGCAAAGGTTTTACCATTTTGACGCCAGGCCCCGGTACACATACCGCCAGCTTCTCGCCGATGGGTAATTTTATCATCGATACTTATTCAAAACCTGATGTGCCGCCGGTTACGGTGCTGCGCGATATGAAAGGCAAGCAAATTGCCGAGTTTGAACGTACCGATATTTCAAAACTAACTGCTACCGGCTGGAAACCGATCATCCCGTTCTCGGTTAAAGCGCATGATGGTACTACCGATGTTTATGGTTTAATGTGGGTGCCTAAAAACCTTGACCCTAATAAAAAATATCCGGTTATTGATTATATCTACCCCGGCCCGCAAGGCGGTAGCGTTGGCAGTTGGGCCTTCAGCACTACAAGAGGCGACAACGGCGCGTTAGCCGAGTTGGGCTTCATTGTAGTAGAGATTGAAGGTACCAGCAACCCGTTACGTTCAAAGAGCTTCCATGATATGAGCTATGGTAACATGGCCGATAACACACTGTCAGACCAGGTTGGCGGTATCAAACAACTGGCTGCCAAATACCCTTATATGGATCTGGATAAAGTTGGTATCTGGGGACACTCGGGTGGTGGTTTTGCTACCGCGGGCGCCATGTTCCGCTACCCTGATTTCTTTAAGGTTGGTGTTGCAGAATCGGGCAACCACGAGAACCTGAATTACGAGGATAACTGGGGCGAACGTTATAACGGCTTAGTAGCTAATTCTGATTACGCTGCCCAGGCCAATCAAAGCCTGGCTAAAAACCTAAAAGGCAAGCTGATGTTGGTTCATGGCTTAATGGATAACAACGTGCCGCCACAAAACACTTTACTGGTTGTGGAGGCTTTAGAGAAAGCTAACAAAGATTTCGACCTCGTGGTGTTCCCTAACAGTCCGCATGGCTATGGTGTTTACTCGCCGTACATGATGCGCCGCCGTTGGGATTACTTTGTTAAAAACCTTATGGGGGCCACACCTCCGCAGGAATATGTGCTGAAAGGCGCAAGCAGGTAACCTCAGCCCAGCTCCTCTCCTCCGTAGGAGTCCTTCGGACAAAGGAGAGGGGCTTTGAAACGCATGGTGTTAAAGATTCTATAATAGGCGGGTAACTTTTGATTTACCCGCTTTTTTTGTGGCTTTAATTATTACTCTCTTTCCGCCGAAGGCGAATTACATAATCATAATATCACAAAAAGTTAACAAATTTACAAACACCTTTACGCTGTTCTCTATTTTACGTATCAACCCTAAACTCCGGCAAAACCCGGATGGAAATTTATGAAAAAGCAATTATCAATCGCATTCTTTGCCTTGTTTATGATAACAGGCCAGCTTATGGCACAAACTGCCAAACATGTTATCTTTTTGACTATTGACGGGTTCCGCCCTGATTTTTACCTGGAAGACGGCTGGCAAACGCCTAACATACGCGCGTTGATGAAAGACGGGGCGTATGCCAAAGGCGTAAACAGTGTATTCCCTTCTATGACCTATCCTTCGCATACCACCATCGTTACAGGTGTGCAGCCCGTTAAGCATGGCGTGTTTTATAACAACATATTTACAGCCGATGGAGCACCGCAACAGCCTTACTGGCAGGATAGCTCTATTCATGCACCCACAATCTGGAAAGCGGCTAAAGACAAAGGCATGATCGTGGCTTCGCTTTACTGGCCGGTATCTGCCAATGCTCCGGTAGACTATAACATCCCGGACATAGGCGGCCTTGGTGACGGCGTTCGCGAAGAATATTCTTTACCAAAGGGTTTTTATGCCGAGGTGAAAAAAGAAATATTTGGCGGTGCTGATAAGATCGATAATGGCAAGAATCAGAACATAGCTATGATAGCCGCTTATGTGATCAAGAAAAGCAAGCCGGGATTGATGACCATACACGTATTTTCTGTAGATCATGAAGAACATGGTGAGGGACGAAACGGCCCAAAGGTGCATGACGCTGTGGCTGATGCAGACGCAGCCGTAGGGATTATTATCGACGCATTGAAAGAAGCGGGCATATGGGATAGTACAGTGTTCCTGGTTGGTGGCGATCATGGCTTTTATGATGTGAAAAAGACGATCTCACCAAACGTATGGCTTAAAGAAGCCGGTTTAATGAATGACGTGAAAACCGGCGACTGGAAAGCGCAATTTAATCCATCAGGCGGGGCGGCTTACCTATACCTGAAGGACCCTGCTGATAAAGCTACCGCCGATAAAGTAAAAACACTACTGAAAGCACAGCCTGACAGCGTGAAGCAATATTACCGCATCATCAGCAAGGAACAATTAACCAAAGGAGGCTATAACCCAAGCGCGGCCTTCGCGCTTACCGGCGAGCATGACGCTGCATTTAGCGGTGCAAACACGGGCAATGCCGTAAGGGCTGGCAGGGGCGGTACACACGGGTATTTTCCGGATACAAAAAATATCCGTACCGGCCTGGTAGCTCATGGCCCGGGCATTCGCAAAGGCGCTGTAATAGAAGAAATGAACCTGCGCGATATGACACCGATCATGGTAAAACTCCTTGGTATTCCATTTCCAAAAGTGGATGGAAAAATACCGGCAGGATTGTTAGAATAATAGAGCACTAAAAAATGCCCCATAGGGGCTACCTCTTTGTAGAAACTAATCTACCAGACATTTTTGCTCCGTAGGTGCAACCCTTTGCAGACAGATATCCGCCTGTCATTTCAGGGCTTGCACCTACGGAGCAATTTTTTTTCTATATGCTGCTACAAAGGGGTAGTCCCTAACGGGACAAGTTAGGAGGGGGCAACTCAATGCTTGCTATCACCGTAATCTACATCAAACTCTGATCGCGTGCGCAAAAAAGTAATGATCACACTCTTTCTCCTGAATATTTGTTTAGCTATACCACCAGTATTTGCGCAGGAAATCCTGGCTAATTACAACAAAAATCGTCTCGGGTTTAGCACCGGTACCGGCGTACAATATATCGGCCAGCTTGTGGGGATTGGCAGGAAAGGCTTTACCGTAGCATCCAACTATTACTACCACGTAAATTTTTACGAGATCCAATTTTACCGCACCCTCAAAAAACGACCGGTGTACCAGCTCGACCTGTTGGTGCAGCCCCAGTATAATGTGTCGCGGTATGGGTTGTACCCGGAATCCGTGCCAACCGACTATCTCGACTCGTACGAATATGGCTTAAATTTAGGTTTACTATACCGTCGTAATTGGGGCGGTGGTCCGCTAAGTTATTATGTGGCGTTAAGTACCGGCCCGCATTATGCGTCGGGTGTACCGCACAGGCAGATGAGCGGTTTTTTGTTTGCCAATAACCTGGTGGCCGGGCTCAATTTAAAAGTATATAAAACGTTATATGCTGATGTAAGCTTCGGCCTGAGGCACATGAGCAATGCAGGCACCCGCCTGCCGAATGCGGGGGTGAATAACCTGGTGTTTAAAGAAGGGTTTGTGGTTGGGTTTTAGATGTAAGCGCTCACCCACAAACAATATATCGTTTAATCTGTAGTTAATATATACATGCACTAAACGATATTTTAACCTAACATAGCTACTATAAGATACAGACTATTACTAATTAACAGCTTACTAACTTAATATAACACCATGAGAAAGTTAATTGTAATAGCCGCCGTTTCAATGGCAGGTTTAACCGCGAACCCCACTTTTGCACAAACAGACACCGTAACCAAAGTTGTAGCCGTTGCCGATACCATGAAGGGCAACGTTATAAACGCTTTAAACAGTAATGCCGATTATACTACTGCTGCATCGGCCGTAAAAACTGCCAATTTAGAGGCCGACCTTAAAACCGGCGGACCCTATACCATATTTGCGCCTAACAACGCAGCATTTAGCAAACTATCGCCCGGAAAATTAGATAGCTTGATGAAGGATAACGGCAAATTTTCCACTTTGCTAAAATCGCATATAGTGACAGGCAGATATGGTAAAGCCGATATTATTAAGGCACTTAAAGCAGGTAAAGGTAAGGCAACGTTAACCACATTAAACGGCCAGCCGCTGCAACTATCAATAAGCCCCACAAAAAAACTGCAGCTTACCACCGCAGATGGTGTTACCGCCGAGGTGATATTGTATGATCTGTTGGGCAACAATGGCATTGTGAACGGCATTGACGCGATATTACTGCCGGGTAATAGCGCAGCCGCCGCGCATCCAAAGAGTTAACCGGCTATCCGCATAAAATAAAAAACCCGGCCCTGTAAGCCGGGTTTTTTTATTGCCTGGTATATGCAATGGCATACAAACAATAATATAGTGTCAAAAAAACATAAAATAGTTGTAGTTGCTTACTGACTGGTGCGTTAACTTTATAAACGCTGCATTAGTATGCGAACTAATGGATTACCCAACCACACTATGTCTTTAAAATTTATTTTTTCTGTTGTTTTATTATGCTGCGCCCAATTAATATATGGTGCAGATACCTTAAAAAACAGAACCATCAGTCCGCTGCCTAAGGCTGGTGCTGTGGTGTGGACAAAAAGCCTTGCGGGTAACTGGCTTTTTAATCCCGCTCCCGAGCCTGGATTTGAAAAAACAACATCACCAAAAGACCCGTCATGGAAACCGATAAAGGTGCCGGGCGAATGGGTAATGCAGGGATTTAAAGTAGCCAAACATACCTGGGCCGGATATGCATCGGAATGGGTGATCCCCAATGAATGGGCCGGCAAGCGGATTAAGCTGCGTTGCGATGGGATCTACAGCGAGGCACAGGTGTATGTTAACGGCAGGCTGGCAACAACACATATAGGCGGGTTTACACCTTTTGAAGTAGATGTTACTGATCTGTTAACTAAGGATAGCAAACTATCGCTGGCTATTAAGGTGAAGAACGAGGGCTTTGCAGATAGCGTTTTGGCAGCAAGCAGCTACGCGGTACATGCATTGGGCGGTATTACGCGTAAAATACAGCTGGTAGCATTATCCCCGGTTAATATAAGCGAGTTCCAGGCTGATACTAAATTCGACAAGAACTATGATAACGCCACACTTAACACCAAGATCACTTTAAAAAACGAAACTAAGATAGCTGCAGAGGCTTCGGTACTTTTTGAACTGATAGATAATAAAACCCATACTGTATTTTCAAAACAAGTGCTTTTAAATAAAGCTGATAGGGCATCAGCTACATCCTCGTCCTACCAATTTGACATCCCGCACCCACTTAAATGGGACAGCGAACACCCTAATTTATATACTTACCGGGCAACACTATCGGTTAACGGCAAAGTGGAAGAAGTTACCGAGCGTAAAATTGGGTTCAGGCAAATTGAGGTGCGGGGTAACCAGGTATTTGTAAACAATAATCCCATTAAACTGCGCGGCGTTTGCCATCATGATATTATGCCCTTACGGGGACGCTCTGTAACTGCTGAGCAATGTATTGAAGACGTTAAGATTTTTGCTCATGGGAACGTAAATTACCTGCGTACGTCGCATTATCCACCAACCGAAGAACTGGTAAAGGCTTGCGACAGTTTGGGCATGTTCCTGGAAGTTGAGGCCCCGTTTTGCTGGGCAGAAAGGGGGCTTGTACCACCCGAATACTATCAGCAGGTATTGGTGAACCAAACCTTAGATATGGTTGAGTTTTTTAAATCGCATCCTTCGGTTTTAATTTGGTCGATGGGGAATGAAAGCAAGAAGTTTGCAGAGTATTTTAAAAAGACGGCTGAGCTGGTTAAGCTGGCAGACCCATCGCGTCCACGCAACTTTAGCCAGTACGAACCTATGGGCGATAACGGCGAATTAGAAATAGGCAATCACCATTATCCCGGACCTGAGGGCCCCGAGAAATATAAAAATGCTATCCGCCCAATTGTATTTGATGAATACTGCCACCTTAATGCCTATAACAGGTACGAGTTAACAACCGACCCCGGCTTACGCGATGCCTGGGGCATTGGCATGGCCGATATGTGGGAACGCATGTACGCGTCGCGCGGGGTTTTAGGCGGTGCATTATGGGCCGGTATTGACGATACATTTATATTACCGGACAGTACGGTAGTGGGCTTTGGATCGTGGGGTGTTATTGATGCCTGGCGCCGTTTAAAACCCGAATACTGGCATATGAAGAAAGCCTATTCGCCGGTTAAAATTAAGCCCTGCGGTAACTGGGACAATGGTTATGTAAAGTATGTGGTGGAGAACCGCCATAGTTTTTCAAACTTAAACGAATGCGAATTTAAGTGGACGCTGGGCACGCAAAGCGGAGTTTTGAAGCCAAGCATTGCCCCGGGAAAAACGGACACGATAAAGATATTTTGCACCAAACCTAACGCAAATGAAAAGCTAAAACTGGAAGTATATGATGCCCGGCAGATTATGATAGACGAATATATTTTTGAAAATATCGTGCCGGCATTTGCCCAGAAAAGCATTAAACAGGTAACCGGTGAAAAAGCAAACTGGAGCTATACCATAAAAAACGACCTGGTACGGGCCGCAGCAGGCAATAAGCAGGTATTGTTAAATAGCACCAATGCCGGCAGTTTGCAGGTTTTTGTAGCTCAGAAAAAAATAATTGATGGCTTTGCACAGCTAATGATACTGCCGCTTAACCCCACAGGCGATGGGGTACAGATGACGGGCAAACGAAAGGAGTTTTTGCCTTATAACAGCACCGCTGCTAACCACGTAATTAAAAAAATCGAATATCAAACCCAGCCCCGGGTATTAACCATCCAGGTTTGGGACAGTTACGATGAAGCGGCCGGGACTACGATTTACCGGTTAAACAGCAACGGCAAAATTGAAGTAGAATACCATTATACCTTAACCAGGGACATTAACCCACGGCAATGGGGATTGGTTTTAAAACTGGCCCCTGATCTTTCAAACATGAGTTGGGTTAGGAATGGCCTGTGGAATTATTACCCAGCAGATCATATAGGCCGTTTAAGCGGTACGGCTAAAGTTGCTAACACACAGCATTTTTCAGGCCCGGCAGGGCCTATCCGTAAACCAGGGGTAGTATGGGCAGAAGATCAGAACAGTTTAGGCACTAATGATTTCCGGTCGACAAAAATGAATATAAAGGAACTGGCCCTTTTTAGCAGTTCAACCAAACTTACATTAACCTCAGACGGTTCTTTGCATAGCCGCTGCTGGCGCGATACGGATAAAAGCATCCACGTATTATTGGCGGGTTACAGCAACCTCGGCGCCGAAAGTTTTTTTCATACCCATGCCCTGAAATTTGAAACCCCGTTACATGCTGGCAGTATCATCCAAAACAAAATAAGCCTGGAAATTGAGTAAACAAAAAACCCGGCCATAAAGTGACCGGGTTTTTTGTTTGATGAGCTGTGACCTATGAGTTTAAAGCTTCTGCAGCATACTCGCGGCATTTTTTAACCTCGTCAATAACAGTTGATCCGGCTGGTGTGTTATATTCATACTCTATCGTAACCGGGAACTTGTATTTTTTATCTCTTATTAGCTTTAAAGCATCCTTTATTGGTGTATCACCTTCGCCCCATGGGGTGTTTGGCCCGTCATGATATTTACGGTCTTTTAGGTGCATACTAACAATACGCTCGTGGTTTTTTTCTATAAAAGGGATCGGACTGCTGCTGGTACCAGATGTATAGTGCCCAATATCAAGGTTAATGCAATTGTATTCAGACTGGCTTAAAGCGGTGTCCCAAAGCTCTGGTGTTGCTTGAGTATGCGCGTGGTAAGCAACTTTAAATTTATTGGCGGTTGCCAGCTCGCCCAGGCGTTTGCTGTGCGCGGCGGCTTGCAGCTCTACCGTGCAATGTGTAGCGCCCAATGCTCTACCTGCGTTAAACGCATAAACTATCTCCGCATCGGTATTGCGCATTTCTAAGGCGCTTGGTTTCCAGGCGTAGATGGTTATCCCGGCATCTTTAAACATTTTACGGATCTCTTTAAACTTATCCATAGATACTGACGCGCGCCAGTCGGCAACGGCTTTGTTGCGGTCGGCATTGCTTTGTCCGGTCTCGCGTTTAGGTATGCCGGCATACGCTTCCGGGGCGTCGCCCATTAATTCAATAGCGTTGATATTACAGTCTACACAGTATTTTATCAGGTCTTCGATAGTGCTGGGCAAAGCGCGGAACGAATAGGTAATTACACCTATCTGCACGCCTTTTACAACCGAGTTTGGTTTACCGGCACCGCTTAAAACAGCGTGTGCGAATGATGATTTTGAAAGCAGTAATGCCCCTGTTGCGGCAAGCGCGCCGGTGCCAATAAATCGGCGCCTCGAAAATTGATTCTCCATGAATTGTACTGTTGTTTATGTTTAAATGGTATTGTCAAATTTATAAACTTTTAGGTAATAGCCTAATGTGTAGTGAAAGTTTTACGTTGAAGGGGGGCATATAAACTTCTGTGTAAGGTTAATGTTGCAGAATTTATTTTGGAATAATTGCTTAATAATGTTAGCATTGTTTACTATCTCACATAGTGCATAGCCAATACCAACCTTAATAATAAATATGTCAACAATTCTACATCATAAAAATATCGGCTTAGTTATTTCGGCCCTGTTATTTACTTCGATAATTGTTTCGGCGCAGACCGTTACTAAGCAGGTTGATTTTGGAATCATCAATAAAGAAAAAACCACCTTCCAAACCGGCGGGCCATGGAAACCCACTGTTGATTCAAGAGCGGATGTGGCAATTGTATACGGCGCGGGCGGCAGGCCCGGACAATTTGAGCAGCGCGTACAATCATGGCGCGATCATGGCTATAAAGTAGCTTTTATGACCGGTATGGCCTGGGGCGGTTACCAGGATTACTTTATGGGCAAGTGGGACGGCAAACAGTATTTTGACGAAGGCCAGAAAATGATGAACGGCGATACCGTTTGGCATGGCCGGAACACGCCTTACGTAGTGCCTACCCTAAATTTCCTGAAATATTTTAAGGAGGAGGTTGTTAAAAAAGCTATCGATGCAGGTATTGATGCCATATATTTAGAGGAGCCGGAATACTGGGCAAAATCAGGCTATAGCGAAGCTTTTAAGCGTGAGTGGAAGGAATACTATGGGTTCGACTGGCGGCCGCAGCATGAGTCGGCAGAGAATACTTATTTGTCGAATAAGCTAAAGTATTACCTGTACTATAGAGCGCTGAAAGAATCGTTTACTTACGCCAAAGCATATGGTAAAACAAAGGGCATGAATGTGCGCTGCTATGTGCCTACGCATTCGCTGATCAATTATGCCATGTGGCAGATCGTTAGTCCGGAGGCCAGTTTGGCTTCGCTGGATTGCGTGGATGGTTATATTGTACAATCGTGGACAGGTACCGCCCGCGAGCCTACTTACTTTAACGGGATCGCTAAAGAACGTTCGTTTGAGACGGCCTTCCTGGAGTATTGCTGCATGAAATCGATGACAGCGCCAACCGGCCGCAAGCTATTCTTCGAGAATGACCCGGTAGAGGATACCCGCCGCGATTGGGCCGATTATAAAAAGAATTACCAGACAACATTTACCGCCGAACTGTTTTTCCCGGATGTAGATAATTACGAAGTGATGCCATGGCCCGACCGTATTTTCGACGGGAAGTATTTTGCCAGTCGCACAAGTAATGAGCGGGCCGGTATGCCACGGAGCTACTCGACGCAAATGATGGTGATGATCAATTCGTTAAACGATATAAAAACCTCAAAAAATAAGACATCGGGCACGCAGGGAATAAGCGTGATGATGGGTAACTCGATGATGTTTCAGCGCCTGCCGGTGCATGATGATGGCAAGGCCTGGGCCGACCCTTATTACTCAAGCTTTTACGAAACATCGGGCATGTTTAACCGCGTGCCGTCAAACAATAAGCTGATGGACCCGCAGCTGTCCAACTTCTTTGGCGAAGCTATGCCGTTTTTAAAGCGGGGTGTTCCGGTTGATATTGTGCATATAGAAAACGTGGGCTATGCTAAGGCCCTAACAGATACAAAGATCCTGCTGATGAGCTACTCGAACATGAAACCACCAACCGAAGAAGCGCACCAGCATTTGGCTAAATGGGTACGTAATGGAGGTATTATAGTTTATTCGGGCAGGGATGATGACCCGTTCCAAAGCGTGCAGGAATGGTGGAACCAGGGCGCCAAAAAATACAAATGCCCTGCCGACGACCTGTTTGCCAAACTGGGTTTAGACGCAAACCCTAAAGCCGGAACATACCCTGTAGGCAAAGGCAAGATCTGTATCATCCGCCGCGACCCTAAAGAGTTTGTAATGGAGAGCGACCGCGACGATGAATTGCGCGGAAAAGTAGAAATGCTTTACGCGCAACTAACCGGGCAAAAAATGCAGTATAAAAACAGCCTCTACCTTAACCGCGGGCCGTATGAGATCGTATCTGTATTGGATGAAAGTGTTAACAATGTGCCATACACCATTAAAGGAAAACTGATAGATCTGTACGACCCAACTTTACCTGTTATTGACCAAAAACAAATAAACCCGGGACAGCAAGGCTATTTTTATAATGTAGCTAAAGTGCCTAACCCGCAAACGCCCCAGGTACTGGCTACAGCTGCACGTGTGTATGATGAGCAGGTTGGAAAAAGCTCTTATTCGTTTGTTGCCAAAAGCCCGCTCAATACAACCAATGCTATGCGTGTATTATTGCCTGCTCAGCCTAAAAAGGTTACGGTGACCGATGCAAGCGGCCAAGCTATTGATGCCAAAAGTACATGGGATGCAGGTAGTAAAACGGTTTTATTGGGTTTTGAGAATAGCCCGGATGGGGTGAAGGTGGAGTTGGAGTGGTAATGACACGAATGTATGATAGTTGTGAAAAATATTGATTGGTTTAAGGAAGCTATGGAGCCGACCATGGATAGATTTGAAATTAGCTATCGGTTTTTTGAGGAGGGGGATTTCGGTTCTCTTAATCAAATAGAATTTGATTAAGCTAATTTAGGTGGTACTGTTGATTTCTGGGGTTTAGGTTGGGTTGGAATATTTGTGTTTGATTATTAAAAGGATGGGGAAGCATTTAATGCTTTATATGAACCTCACCAAAAAGAAGAAATCGACAAAATCCTTTGAATATTTAAAAGTGCTTTTAGGCTAAACTATTTGGTTTTAGTCTTTAGTTTATAGCGGCGTAACTTCGTTGTTCCCTCAGGGTCCTTTTCAAGAGACCCTGAGGGAACGTAAATGAAATAGCCATCTATCGGCTTATTAATTAACGCTTACCAGGTACTCAACAGCTGTGCTCCTTTTTATTTTCATGCTGGCTTTTAAAGTACTTGGTTTGGTAGAATGCCCCTCAATATTAAAGGCGACGTTAATATCGTTAACTTTGGATTGCGGATAATTGTCGGCTATATTATAGATCATTTTCCCGGTTCCGCTGCCATCACCTTTGCCTGTAATGGTGCGCCTGGTGTCATGTTCGTTTATATCCATATTAAACGTCGACGCGGTATCAAAATAAGCCAGGTTGCCCTTTATAGCAGTAAGTTTATATGTAACTTTTACATTAACTTGTTTAGTAATGCCCATGTCCGGCACGTTAATGTCGGTCATTGGTTCTTCCTGTGTAAAGGTGTCGCCAATTTTCATTTGCTTATCCGGGAAATTCATTGTCTGGGGGCGCATTTCGCGTAGTAATGCAGCGGAGCCTGATTTTACCTCAACGCTTATGGGTACGCCGTTAACCACGGTGTCGGTAGACATTTTCCCATTCTTATCTATCGACCCATTTAATATTTTCCCCACTATTGTGTTACCGCCGGTTAAGGTGTTTTCTTTGCCGTTTATATTTACTTTTTGGGATATGGAGTAGTTGTTGCACGACAAAGTGAACGGTAGGCTTTTAGCTATTGCTTTAGCTGTTTTAGCAGATGCGCCCATCAACTCATTGATATCCATGTGTACTTTAAGTTTGCTGCCGCTGGTGTTGGTAACTTGATTTGTGCTGTCGCTTTTTAAATCCATTTCTGTAGCCATATCCATTTTTGAATTCATGGTATAGGTACGGTCCGGCGCGTACTTGAATTTAAAAAGCGCGGATTTTTGTGCGTAGGTTAATGCTGATAAAGACAGCAAAACGCTTAGGATAGTTATCTTTTTCATGGTAATAGGTTTCATGGTTTGGTTGTTTAATATTAAAAAAAAAGCGGCAAATTTTTAATTATTTATTTACTTTTTGTTTTTCCTATCGTAGGTCGGCGATTATAGCAAACGTTTGCGTATAAAATCAGTTACGTAAAGCTGTTAATTGATAAATATTTTGCAGATTTATCAACCCAATAACCAATTAAACTAAATAACCATGATCACCAATAAACGCAGCTTATTGCCGGCTTTATTATTAATGCTTTTTTCGGCATCTGTTTTCGCGCAGGTAAAATCGGGCGGCTATTATCATAAAGAGATGAAGGCCCTGCAGGATGTTATTCAAACCAATTTCTATGACAAGGCATCAGGCGAGTATTTTGTAGTGGTTGATTCAGCCGAACGCGAAAAGAAAAACGGTTACACAAGGCAATACACTTACTTATGGTCGTATTGCGCCATGTACCAGGCAGCAAACGAAATTGAAAAGCTGGAGCCAAAAACAAATCTGCGCAGCCCAATGCTAAAGCTGATGTATGAGTACTATAACCCGGCCCCGCCGCACGGCGGCTTTACCGACTACATCATGAAGTTAAAACCCGGCGAACGCTACTATGACGATAACGAATGGATCGGTATCACCGCTTTAGATGCTTACACCCGCACCAAAAGCAAAGCCGACCTTGCCCTTGGCAAAGATATGTACGACTTTATCATGACCGGCTACGACCAGGTTTTAGGCGGCGGCGTATACTGGAAAGAGGGCGACCTGAGTTCTAAAAATACCTGCTCAAATGGCCCGGGGGCTTTGATAGCCTTGCAAATGTACCAGGCAACAAAAAAGAAGGCTTACCTTGATACCGCCATTAAGATAATGAAGTGGACTGACGCTAAACTGCAAACTCCCGAGAAACTGTATTGGGATAACATCCGCACCCGCGACGGCCGGGTTAACAAAGGTATACTGTCTTACAATACCGGCACCCCGTTAGAAGCCTACGTGTACCTGTATGAGATCACCAAAGACAAGAAATACCTTGACGAAGCCAACGCTATTGCCGAAGCGTCGCTTAAATTCTTTTACAGCGGCGAGAAGTTCAGGGATGATTACTGGTTCAACGCCGTGTTGTTAAGAGGCTACCAACACTTGTTAAAGTTTAATAAAGACACTAAATATATCATGGGCTTTAAAAAATGCCTTGACGGCACCATCGCTGCCGATAAAAACGAAAAAGGTTTATTTACAGGAAAGAACAGGGGAAAAATAACAGTTAAAAACCTGGTGGATCATGGCGGACTGTTGGAGATACTGGCGCGCTATGCGTGGTTAGAGACTAAATATGATTTGAAAGGATAAAAACCATATAAGGTTGTCATTTCGAACGATAGTGAGAAATCTATACACATACAAGCGGTGAATTTGAAATGTATAGATTTCTCCCTTTGGTCGAAATGACATTTTTGATATTAAGACGTCATTCTGTCCCCATATTATTACAAAAAATAACTGATAAACCTTTTATCTTTAGCATAACCAATAGAACCACCATCATGAAAAAAAATATTGTATTAGCGGCTTTGCTATTGCTGTCCGCTGGCTATGCGCAGGCGCAGAAAAAAGCCGCCGCGGCAAAACCGGTAACTGCTTACGTAAACCCATTGCTGGGTACTGCTACTTTATGGGACCCGAAAGACCTTGGCTTTGTGCCGACACACCGCAGCTGGGGTGCCGAAGTTTTCCCGGGATCGTCTGTGCCCAATGCTATGGTGCAGTTAACGCCGGTGAGCCAGTTTCATAGCGGTTCGGGCTATCAATATGAAGATACGGTTATCTATGGTTTTGCCCATACCAGCAAAGGGCACTGGAACCTGGCCAATATTCCATTGATGCCGGCTACCGGCAGCAACTTTACTGCCGATGATTATAAATCGGGCTTTAGCCATAAAAACGAAACCGCGCACCCGGGTTATTACCAGGTTTACCTGCCACGCTACGGCGTTAATGCCGAGCTCACCTCGACCCTGCGCTGCGCGTTCCATAAATACACTTTTAAACCGGGTGCCAGTATTAAGCTTATCGCCGACCTATCAATGGCTAACGAAAGGATCCGCACCTGGGATATTAAAAAAGAGGGCGACAATGTGTTGACAGGTTTCCAGCAGGGCGGCGAAAAAATGTATTTCTATGCAGTGGCTAACCATAAAATTATTAAAGTAGATTCATTAAAAACCGCCGGCACTTCGCCTCAACCAACTGGCCGCAGGGGTGGCGGGCCCACCGGGCCTAAAGTAATGCCTGTTGTAAATTTTGCTGATGGCTCAAATACGCTCGAACTTAAAATTGGTTTCTCGTTTGTGAGCGTTAAGAATGCAAAAGAGAATTTAGAGAAAGAAATGCTGAGTAAAAGTTTCGCGCAGGTTAGAAACGAGGCAAACCAAACCTGGACAAACCTGTTGGGCAAGCTGCAGGTTACCGGCGGTACCGAAAAGCAAAAGGGGTTGTTCTACTCGTGTTTATACCGTTCGTTTTTATGGCCGGCCTTGCGCAGCGACATAAACGGTGATTTTATTGATGCCGAAGGCAAAGTACAAAACAAAGGTTTCAATTATTACACCGATCCGTCTATCTGGGATGATTACCGCAATAAGGATGTTTTATTGGGTATGCTGTCGCCAAAAGTAATGAATGATGTGATCCAATCGCTGGTTGATAAAGGTAAGATCAAAGGTTTTATGCCGACGTTCTTCCACGGCGACCATGCTTCGGCAATTGTTGCAGGCTCATACCTGCGCGGCTTAAAAGGCTACGATGTAAAAGGCGCTTACGACCTGATGCTGAAAAATGCCACGGTAGAAGGGACCCGCAAATATGTAGACGAATACAATACCAAAGGCTATATCGCTGAAGATGTAGTTGAGCACCCGGTTGTTAATACGGTACGTAAGGCGGCTGTAACCAAAACACTGGAATATGCTTATGATGACTATGCTACTGCTTTATTAGCTAAAGAGCTGGGCGACACAAAGAATTATGATATGCTGATGAAGCGGACAAGCAACTATAAAAATGTATTTAACCCGGCAACCGGATTTATGCAGGGCCGCGTAGCCGATGGCAGCTGGGTGAAAAATTTCGATCCTAACTATGTTTACTACGAATACATGTACCGCGAAAGCAATGCGTGGCAGCAAACCTTCTTCGCGCCGCATGATCCTAAGGGACTAATATCCTTGTTTGGAAGTAAAGCCGCCGCCGAGAAAAAGCTGGATGATATGTTTACAACGCCGTATGATGGGCATGAAGCCGATAATATGTCGGGTTTTATCGGCAATTATTGCCAGGGCAACCAGCCGGATCATAGCACCATATTCTACTATTATTTTGTTGATAAACAGCCAAAGGCACAGGTGTTATTAGACAGCGTGATGAACAACTATTACGATATGGGCAAAGATAAACTGGCTTACGCAGGGATGGATGACGCCGGCGAAATGTCTGCCTGGTTTGTGTTTAATGCAATGGGTTTCTATACCTTCTCGCCGGCCGATCCAAGCTATATCGTATCTGTTCCGCTGTTTGATAAGGTTACTTTAAAATTAGGTACAACCCCTACAACCATCATTAAAAAAGGTAAGGGCCGTAAAATAACCAGCATTAACTGGACGGATAAAAAAGTAAACGGCTATTTTATTACAGATGCTGATCTGAAAAAAGGGAAAACCTTAACTATTACCACGCAGTAATAAATCTACCCCTAAAATAAAAGAGACTTTGTAAGCCCGGCCATGATAGCCGGGCTTTTTTTTCCTCGGCTTCAGCCAAAACCTGGTCCTGCTATAAAGTAACTGTTCCACTTTTAAAGATGGAACACTTGAGAACGGCTGGAACCGTAGCTTTATTAGTCCCCCCCCGGGAAAAATTAAACACAACACAACCTTTTAGTAAAAGTGCTCGTCTTAGGGATATTAACACATTTGCAAACCTCACAATTAAATAGATAAATAGAAACGCGAAGAGTACTCCTGTATTTCCCCGGAATAACCTCGCGCTAATCATGTATAACCCATAACCCAACTCCAAATTTTTGTATGATCTTAAACCTTACCTTGCGCAAACTTGCTGTGCTTTTTGTGCCAAAATTTATTTTAAATGCTGATACCAATCAATCAAAAAGCATATTGCGTACCTCCATTTTATTGTTTTCTGTAACGCTTTTACATTTAAACTCATGCAAAAAAACGTATAACACATATAATTGCCCTCCGGATCATAAAGAACCTGGCTACCAGGTTACCACTTTGGCCGGCGATACTGCAGCCGGTTTTATAAACGGCAATGCCGCCGCCGCACGTTTTAATGCCCCGGGTGGTATTGCGGTTGATGCAAACGGCAATGTTTTTGTAACCGACATTAATAACAATGTGGTGCGTATGATAACCAGTAAAGGCGTTACTTCAGTGTATGGTAATAATAGCCAAATTAAATTTCAATACCCGCTTGGCCTTGCAACAAATGGGGATGGCAACGTGTATGTTGCTGATACCTTTAACCACCGCATATGCAAGATAGATCGTAATGGCGTAATAACAATCATTGCCGGCGATGGAACATCAGGTTTTGCCAATGGCATAGGTACTGCCGCAAAATTTTATTACCCTACCGATATCGCTATCGACGCAACAGGTAATTTATATGTGTTTGATGCTTTTAACTTGCGTATCCGAAAAATAACGCCTATAGGCGTAGTAACCACCTTTGCCGGAAGCGGCAAGTATGGCAACGCCAATGGCCCGGCAGCAACCGCAGAGTTTACAGATGGCCTGGGGATAGCGGTTGATGATGTGGGAAATGTATACGTAAGCGACCCTATTAATAGCCAGGTACGCAAAATAAGCAACACAGGTATAGTTAGCACTTTTGCAGGCGATGGAACAGCCGGCTACAGGGATGGTAGTAACGCGCAGTTTAATAATCCGCTTAGTTTAGCAACCGATCACAAAGGTAATGTTTATGTTAGCGATTTTGATAATAACCGCATCCGTATGATAAATCCCGCAGGTGTGGTAAGCACCATTGCAGGCGGTGATAATGGCCTTGCCAATGGCCCGGCTTTAAAGGCCCGCTTTAACGGACCACGTGGCGTAATACTGGATGCAACAGGAAATATTTATGTAGCCGATCAGAAAAATAACCAGGTACGAAAAATAAGCGTTAATTAATTATTGCAGATTCTATAAAAAGAAGATTCCTATTTATTATCGATCAGATGCAGTTCTGTATCTAAAATCCTGGTTTCAAACTCGGTGATGGGGTATTTGCTTTCAATCAGTTTTAAAAGCATTTCAACCGCTACCTGCCCCATTTCGAAGGATTTTTGTTTGACGTAGGATAGCGAAGGCTGTAACAGGTCAACCACATCCGAGTTGGAGAAACCGGCTATAGCTATTTCTTTGGGATCGAAATTTAAATTCTTCAATGCCCGTATACATGATATGCTGATCCGGTCGCTGCTGATGAATATGGCATCGGGTTTATTGGTTGATGCCAGCAGCTCTTTAACTGCATCTTCCACCTCCTGGTAATCGTTACCGCCTTTGCTGCAGTTGCGGATCAACTCGGGCCTGAAGTGGATATGGTAATCGGCCAGCGCTTTCATGTAGCCGGCCAAACGCTCGTTGGTGATAGATAATTGCGGCGCGTTAGATAACAAGGCTATCTTTTTACGCCCCGCTTTAATCAACGATTCGGTTGCCTGGTAAGCGCCGCCAAAATTATCAGATGTTACCTTAAAAGTATTTATCTCATCAATTATCCGGTCGAAGAAAACAATGGGTAACCCATCCTCATGCAACGTTTTCAGGAAGCTATAATCAGATGTTCCGGCCGACATAGAGATCAGCAAACCATCAACCGACCGCTGGGCCAGGTGGTTAACATTGATCAGCTCCCGCTCAGACGAATCATGGGTTTGCGTTATGATGGTATGATAACCCCGCTCGTAAGCAATCGACTCGATACCGGCTATCGCCTGCGAAAAAAAACTGTTAGCCAGTTTAGGTACCACAATACCAATGGAGTAACTGCGCCTGTTTTTAAGGCTCAGCGCTATGGGGTTTGATTTGTAGTTAACCTGTTTGGCATAATCCATAACCAGTTTCTTGGTTTCGGTGCTTATTTCATAACCATCGCGCAATGCCCGCGACACCGTAGAGGGCGAAAGTTTAAGCGCTAAAGCTATATCTTTTATGGTAGCCGGTTTATACATTTTAATTGGCAGGTTAACTAAAAGCAATTATACGGTTAATTAAAAACACTTCAACTATCAGGTTCAAATCGGCAACGATTGCATAAAAATTAGTTTATTTATTACCCTGTTAAATGGTATTTTTAAATGATTTATGCCAAAATCGCTCAATATTTAGTTAATAAGTATTACTTTGTGATATGTTTATATGCTTTCTTTGCTATAACCAATAATAAACCAACTTGTAACCATTATGTCGAAAAATAAATACCTGTTCCCATTAATTTTGGTGACTTCCTTGTTTTTTCTGTGGGCATTCCTGCACAACATTAATCCAATCCTTATCCCGCACTTAAAAAAGGCATGCCAGTTAACAGATACCCAATCATCATTTATTGATTCGGCGGTTTACCTGGGTTATTTTTTAATAGCTGTCCCCGCGGGGTTATTTGTGCATAAATACAGCTATAAAAAAGGCATCATTGTAGGTTTAACGCTATATGCATTGGGCGCATTGTTGTTTATCCCGGCCGCTAACGCGCATAGCTATATGTTCTTTTTGATCGCGTTATTTATCATTGCCAGCGGGGCCACGTTTTTAGAGACAATTGCCAATCCGTACATAACCCTGTTGGGCGATAAAGAATCATCGGCACAACGGTTAAACTTTGCGCAATCATTTAACGGGGTAGGCGCGTTTGTAGCGCCAATTATAGGCGGGCAGGTTATCCTGTCGGGTATTGAACATACACCTGCCGAATTAAAAAACATGTCGGCCGGCCAATTGGCAGCTTACCTGCAATCAGAAGCAAACACGGTAAAGGTCCCATATTTAATAATTGGTGGTTTGGTTATTTTGCTGATCCTGTTATTTGTATTTACCCGGATCCCCGATGTTAAAGAGGACGATAGCGCGGTTGACAGCCATACAGCCGGTACAGATTTTTCGGCCAGAGTATTAAAGCATTCACACGTATCATGGGCGGTTATAGCACAGTTTTTTTATGTGGGTGCGCAGGTAGGCGTGGGTAGTTTCTTTATCCGTTACTCCAAATTTGTTGCGGACATAGCCGAAAGAGAGGCCGCGTTTTTATGGGGATCAATAGCCATGGTTGGCTTTATGGTTGGCCGTTTTGCCGGTACTTTCTTTATGCGTTATATTGATGCCGCCCGATTGTTAAGTATCTATGCGGCTATCAGTATATTACTGTTAATTATAGCTTTAGCTACGCATGGCAATGTTGCGCTGTACGCGGTTATGGCGGTGCCGTTCTTTATGTCAATCATGTTCCCAACTATATTTGCATTAGGTATTAAAGGTTTGGGCGAGGAAACAAAAATTGCTTCATCGTTCCTGGTTATGGCAATTATAGGTGGTGGCGTAGCGCCATTGTTTATGGGGCTGATATCCGACAAAACAGGCAGCATCCAAATGGCCTATATCGTGCCTTTATTATGTTTTGTGGTAGTATTGTACTATGGCTTAAAAGGGCATAAGGTTGTAAAAAAAGCGGCGTAATTATGAGCAGATATTGTTTAGCCTTAGATTTGGTTGACGACCCGCAACTGATAGCGGAATACGAGAAATACCACGAGAAGATCTGGCCCGAGATCCACGATAGCATTACCGGTGGCGGTATAACCGATATGGAGATCTACCGTTTTGGTAACCGCCTATTTATGATCATGGAAACGGGTGCCGGTTTTAGCTTCGATAAAAAAGGAGCTATGGATGCGGCCAATCCAAAAGTACAGGAGTGGGAGCTGCTGATGTGGAAATATCAGCAGGCTATCCCCGGCGCCAGGCCCGGCGAAAAATGGGTGTTAATGAATAAAATTTTTAGTCTATAGTAAAATACAATGTTTAGTTTAAAAGGAAAATCGGTAGTAATAACCGGTGGCGGCAGTGGGATAGGCAAAGCAATATCGGTGCTTTTTGGCAAACAGGGCGCCTTTGTGCATATCATCGAACTAAATGCCGAAGCTGCAAAAGAAACCGTTGATGAAATAGTAAATGATGGCGGCAAAGCCATAAGCTATAGCTGCAATGTGAGCGACCAGCAACAAATAGTTAAAACCTACAATGAGATAGGTGTAATTGATATCCTGGTTAATAATGCAGGCATAGCCCACATTGGTGTTGCCGATACGACCAGCGAAGAAGATTTTACCCGCATATTTAATGTAAACGTAAAAGGCGTTTATAATTCGCTGTTCGCGGCTATACCGTTAATGAAAGCAAAAGGCGGCGGCGTTATTTTAAATATGGCATCGATAGCGGCGGTGGTTGGTATCACCAGCAGGTTTGCCTATTCCATGAGTAAGGGTGCTGTCTCAGCTATGACACTATCCGTAGCACGCGATTATATGGCCGACAACATTCGCTGCAACAGCATATCCCCGGCAAGGGTACACACCCCGTTTGTGGATGGTTTTATAGCCAAGAACTATGCAGGGCAGGAAGAAGAGATGTTTGATAAACTATCAAAGAGCCAGCCGATTGGCCGAATGGGCAAGCCCGAAGAGGTGGCTTCGCTGGCGTTGTATTTATGCAGCGGCGAGGCCGGTTTTGTAACCGGCTGTGATTATTTGCTGGATGGGGGATTTGTTAAATTGAATAATTAGAGAAGCGCGGCGGCGCAGGGAGGTGGTTACTCACCCCGACATCGCTGCGCTCGTCACCCCTCTCTTCGCCTTCGGCGGAAAGAGGGGAAGGGAAAAAAAACAACAAAAACAAAAAACCACCCTCTTTCCGCGCAGCGAAGAGAGGGTGGTCCAGCGAAGCGTAGACCGGGTGAGTCGACGCGGACAGGCGGAAATAATACAAGCAAACTATATCAACAACCGTAGCGACGAGTTTCAAACCCATCGCTACAAAAAATTATAAATAAACACTACTACAATGAAACTAATAAGATGGGGAAACCCGGGCGCAGAAAAAACAGGGGTAATTATTAACGATACTAACTACGAGACATCCGCCTTTGGCGAAGATTATAACGAGCAGTTTTTTGAGACTGACGGATTAGCACGTTTGGGTAAATTCCTGGCTGCTAACGAAGGTAAATTACCCAAAGTTGCCGATGGCGAACGTTTGGGCAGCCCGTTTGCACGGCCGTCAAAGATCCTGTGTATCGGTTTAAATTTTGCTGATCACGCTAAAGAAAGCGGTGCCACGCCACCTGCCGAGCCGGTGCTGTTCATGAAGTCGACCACCGCGTTGGTTGGTCCTAATGATGATGTTGTCATTCCACAGGATTCTGTTAAAACTGATTGGGAAGTTGAGCTGGCCGTGGTTATCGGCAAAAAAGCAAGCTATGTTAGCGAGGCCGAGGCATTAGATTATATTGCCGGCTATGTATTGCATAATGATGTGTCGGAGCGCGAGTTCCAGTTAGAGCGTGGCGGGACCTGGGATAAAGGTAAGGGTTGCGATACCTTTGCGCCTATGGGCCCGTTTATGGCAACACCTGATGAACTGGGCGATATCAATAACCTGCGCCTTTGGCTAAAAGTAAACGGCCAGATCATGCAGAACGGCAATACCTCAAACTTCATTTTTGATGTGCCGACTGTTATAGCCTACGTAAGTAAATTTATGACCCTGCTGCCGGGCGATATCATATCAACCGGTACGCCTGCAGGTGTTGGCCTGGGCTTTAAGCCGCCTGTTTACTTAAAACCGGGCGATGTTATGGAATTGGGTATTGATGGATTAGGCCAATCAAAACAAGTGTTAAAAGCTTATGCCAAGAATTGATTCGCATCAACACTTTTGGAATTACGATCCGGTAGCACACAGCTGGATCAATGATGATATGGAGATCATCCGGCAGGATTTTTTGCCGGGCGATTTGGAACCGATATTACACGAATACGGCTTTAACGGCTGCGTTGCCGTACAGGCAGATCAAACCGAAACCGAAAATCATTTCCTGCTGGAGCAGGCTATGAACAATGATTTTGTTAAAGGCGTAGTAGGTTGGGTTGACTTTAAAGCGGCAAACATTGAAGATAGGTTGGCCTATTATAAGCAGTTTGATAAGCTAAAAGGGTTCCGCCATATTTTGCAGGGCGAAGCCGACAGGGCCTATATGCTTAATGCCGGCTTTAAAAGCGGGATAGTTAAGCTTAAGCAGTTTGGTTATACCTATGATATTTTGATCTATACCGATCAGTTAGGATTCGCTAATGAATTTGCAGCGACGTTCCCTGATCAGCCTTTTGTGATCGATCATTTGGCAAAGCCTGATATTAAAAATAGCGATATCGATCAATGGGCAAAGGGTATGAAAACCATCGCCCAAAATAAAAATGTAAGCTGTAAAATATCAGGCATGGTTACTGAAGCCGACTGGAAGGAATGGAAATACGAAGATTTTATGCCTTATATGGATGTGGTGTTTGAGGCGTTTGGTGCGGATAGGGTAATGTATGGATCAGATTGGCCGGTATGCCGCGTTGCCGCCACCTATGGCGAAATGCTGAGTATCCCCGAAATATATGTAGCTAAATTATCTGATACAGAACAAAGCAAGTTTTGGGGTGATAATGCGAGTAGGTTTTATGGGCTTTAAATAAACTCCCCGTTTGTCATTTCGAGCATAGGGAGAAATCTATACACGCGCTAACTGAACAATGTATAGATTTCTCCCTACGGTCGAAATGACATAGCGGTAATCAATCAAAAAGGTAAAATACTAAAACATCAAAAGATGGACTTACAATTAAGAAATAAAGTGATCATTGTAACCGGCGGTGCCAAAGGCATTGGCGAAGGCATTGTAAAAGTATTGGCTAATGAGGGCGCTATCCCGGTGATAGTGGGCCGCAAAGCCGAAGATAATTTAAAGGTGGTTGATGAGCTGGCATCGCATGGGTTTGAATCGTTCCAGGTAGTAGCCGAGCTGACCAACCCTGATGATTGCGAAAAAGCCGTAGAAGCCGTTATAGCCAAATATGGGCGCATAGAGGGTTTGATAAACAATGCCGGTGTAAATGATGGCGTAGGGCTTGAAAGTGGCAACTACGATGACTTTATGCGGAGCCTGCAACGCAATGTGGTGCATTATTACCTGATGGCAAAATTTGCCCTGCCCGAGCTTAAAAAATCAAAAGGGAATATCGTAAATATAGGCTCGAAAGTGGCAGATACCGGCCAGGGTAATACCTCGGCGTATGCCGCAGCCAACGGGGGGCGTAACGCCTTAACCCGCGAATGGGCTGTTGAGCTTTTACCTTACGGGATAAGAGTGAACGCTGTTATTGTCGCCGAATGCTGGACACCACTTTACGAAGCCTACATAGCCGGGATGGCGAACCCAGAACAGAAATTAAAGGATATCGTAAAAAACATCCCGCTTGGCCACCGCATGACCACAGCCGAAGAGATTGCCAATATGGTTGTATTCCTGCTATCAGAAGTATCAAGCCATACCACCGGGCAGTTAATTCATGTTGATGGCGGGTATACGCATTTGGATAGAGTAATAGAGTAATAATTAGAAAGCGGTTAGATTTTAAAAAAGCAAAGGCTCAGGAGGCACCTCCGGAGCCTTTTTGCTTATGAGAATTTTGCTATAAACAGGTAGTTCCGCTGGAACTTATTTATTTAGTTAGGCATCTGTGACTCCGGAGGAGTCGCCTGTTTATAGCTTAGTAGTATAAAAAAGGAATGGCCAGAGGAGGCACCTCCGGAGTCTTTTTGCTTATGAGAATTTTGCTATAAACAGGTAGTTCCGCTGGAACTTATTTAGTTATGCATCTATGATTCCGGAGGAGTCGCCTGTTTATAGCTTAGTAGTATAAAAAGGAATGGCCAGAGGAGGCACCTCCGGAGTCTTTTTGCTTATGAGAATTTTGCTATAAACAGGTAGTTCCGCTGGAACTTATTTAGTTAGTTAGGCATCTGTGACTCCGGAGGAGTCGCCTGTTTATAGCTTGGTAGTATAAAAAAGGAATGGCTCCAGAGGAGCCTCCTTTAATAAAGCGGTGTTACTATTTGATATTAAATTCACAATGATAGATTTGTAGAACCAATAATAAATCTATGCGTAAATCACTTGCTACATGTTGCGTCCTATTTTTAATGTCCTTCTGTCTTAATAAAGCAGAAGCGCAACCAAAAACCAAACCGGCATCATCCGTGGCCATCTGCGTTTACGGTGGTACATCCGCAGGTGTAATTGCCGCGTATGCTGCTGCTAAGCTAAATAAAAGCGTAGTGCTGATAGAGCCTGGTAACCGCCTTGGCGGCCTTTCAACCGGTGGGTTGGGTTATACCGATATCGGCAATAAATATGTGGTAACCGGCTTGGCACGCGATTTTTACCGCCGTATAGGCCAGCACTATGGCAGGTTTGAACAATGGACCTTCGAGCCAAAAGTTGCCGAAGCCATCTTCCTGGATTATATTAAACGTGGTAATGTTAAAGTGATCTACAATACCCGGTTACGCAAAGTGATAAAGAGGGGTAATCATATCTCGGCCATCGAGTTAGAGAGCGCTTTAAATCCATCAGCAAAAACACAAATTATAGCAGCCAGCCAGTTTATCGATTGCACTTACGAGGGCGACCTGATGGCAAAAGCAGGTGTAAGCTATACCACCGGTCGTGAGGCCAACAGCGTTTACAACGAAACTGTTAATGGGGTGCAAATAAGAGAAGGGCACCAGTTCCCGGACGGTATCGACCCCTATAAAATTCCGGGTAAGCCAGAAAGTGGTTTGCTTTGGGGAATAAGCCCGGAGACTATGGCGCCCTTTGGCAGCGGCGATAAAAAGATCCAGTCGTACAATTTCAGGTTATGCTTAACTAACGACCCGGCCAATAAAGTTGAAATAACCCGGCCCGAAGGCTACGACTCTACCCATTACGAATTATTATTAAGATACCTTGCCGCAAAACCGGCGAAGGATTGGAGCGCTTTCCTGAAGCCGGATATGATGCCAAATCATAAAACGGATATCAATAATAGCGGTCCGTTTAGTACGGATATGATAGGGATGAACTATGCTTATCCCGATGGCGATTATGCAACCCGCGCGGCCATAACCAAAGCGCACGAGGTTTACACCAAAGGTTTCCTTTACTTTATTGGGCACGACCCACGCATGCCGGAGCACTTGCGTAACCAAATGCTGAAATGGGGCTATCCAAAAGACGAGTACACCAATAACGGCAACTTTACCCCGCAAATGTATGTACGCGAGGCCAGGCGGATGCTGGGTGCTTACGTTATGACCGAAGCCAATTGCCTGCGCAAAGAAGTGGTTGAAGATGGGGTAGGCATGGGCGCTTATAATATGGACAGCCACAATGCCGAGCGTATTGTACTAAACGGCATGGTAAAGAACGAGGGTGATGTGCAGTTACGCGGTATTAGTCCGTACCCTGTTGCTTACCGGTCTATTATCCCTAAAAAAGAGCAATGCGATAACTTAACGGTGCCGGTTTGTTTGTCGGCCAGCCATATGGCTTATGGGTCTATAAGGATGGAGCCGGTGTTTATGGTACTGGCGCAATCGGCAGCGGTAGCGGCCAGCCAGGCTATTGATAAAAATACCGGCGTACAGCAAATAGACGTTAAACAATTACAGGCCGAACTGAAAAGTAATCCCCTGGTTGACCACAGCACCGCCGAAATACTGGTTGATAATGATGATACCGAACATGTAACCAAAACCGGCTCATGGCGGCGCGGAACTGCCGGCGGTTATGGCCCGTCGTTTTATTTGGATACCGCTAAGTCCATCCCAACAGAAATTAAATTTATCCCGGAGGTTAAAAAGGCCGGTAAGTATCACGTCTACTTGTATGTTCCCAAAGTATCGCGCGCATCACTGCTAACGCAGATCCAGATCTCTGACGGGCAAAACGTCATCACCAAAACCATTAATAAAAACGATGTACAGGTAGTTGGCCAAACGCAGGGCGAGTGGGTATCATTAGGTATAAATGGGTTCTATGCGGGTAAAAACGGGTATGTAATGGTAACAAATAAGGGAGCTGATGGCGCAATTGTAGCCGATGCGGTTCTGTTGGTTCCGGAGAATTAAAACTTGAAAAGTTTGTTTCATCTTGTTTCAAAAAACGTGTTTCATAGCGGCTAAAATGTGTATTTCTTAACTATTTGATTTTGAGTTTTTTATAGTAATATATTAGCGAAAAATCCTGACGTAAAAGTTGTTTCATTTTGTTTCACTTGTTTTTTATAAATTACTGTTATACAGTTAATTAGCTTGTGATCTTGTTTCATTTGTTTCATTTGTTTGGCATTTTCGTGAAACAAAACAGTGTAAGTTATGGATTGGCTTTGCTTGCCCGGAGCATATCGACTGTTAGTAAGTTATTTTACCCTGGTTATTGGTAATAAGGTTTATTATATGAATATTTGCTATAGTAAACCAATTATGAAACCCCAGTTATTAAAAGTTACCAGCGAAATTGTACACTCGTTCAATGCCCGGCAGGACAAAGCGCCTAACATTAATAATCGTTGGCACTATCATCCCGAGCTGGAGCTGGTATATTTTCACCGTGGCTCGGGTACGCAGTTTGTAGGCGATAATATCAAGATCTTTGGTCCCGGTGATATGGTATTGGTGGGCAAGAACCTGCCGCATTATTGGAAGTATGATGAAGCCGAAGTAGAATTGGACGGCTCGCAGCCCTTTGCTACCGTAATGCACTTTTACGATAACTTTTTGGGTGATAGCTTCCTTAACCTGCCCGAAAACAAAACTATAAAAGCAACGCTTGATAGCGCTACCCGCGGTTTACAGATATTGGGGCCTGCTAAAAAGAAGATAGCCGCCTATATG
Organism: Mucilaginibacter sp. UYCu711; assembly: GCF_050433825.1. Classification (NCBI taxonomy): domain Bacteria; kingdom Pseudomonadati; phylum Bacteroidota; class Sphingobacteriia; order Sphingobacteriales; family Sphingobacteriaceae; genus Mucilaginibacter; species Mucilaginibacter sp. UYCu711. The sequence continues at coordinate 126,036 of NZ_JBNPWM010000005.1, forward strand.
CAGGAGATCCTAACCACCGAAGGCCCGCGCCGCATATTGCTGTTATTGGAGACCCTGCTTGCTATAAGCGAGTGCCCGGAAAAGAAAGTACTGGCATCATTGGGTTTCAGGCAAAATTTTGAGGAGGCTGATAAGGACCGCATCAACTCGATATGCGAGTACTCCTTCGCTAACTTTAAAAGCAAGATTTTGCTGGAAGAGATTGCAGGGATAGCCAACCTTAGTCCCAACTCGTTCTGCCGCTATTTTAAGCTGAAAACACAAAAAACCTACTCGCAGTTTATAAACGAGATCCGCATAGGCCATGCCTGTAAATTGCTGATAGAAGATAGCGTTAACGTTAAACAGATCTGCTATGAGAGCGGCTTTAATAACTTCTCCAGCTTCCACTCAGCGTTTAAAAGCGTAACGGGTAAAACGCCGCTGGGCTATCAAAGCAAGTTCCTGGTAAACAATAGCAAGGTTAAACCAAGCCTTGCTGGCTAAATATCAAGTCGAAACTTGTATAAACAAGATGTTTAAACGTTTCTCGTTTTAAATGGAAAAATTGTGACTTTTTTTTCTTTACTTCATGTTAAATTCCAATATTGGAGGCTGATAACCAACTATCCGGGCTTTAAACCAACCCGTTAACCATTATACCAATTATTAAACCTGCTAAACAATGAAAAAGTTAACCCTTAGTCTTGCCTGCTTTTTGCTTATTTTTAAATGTTTTGGGCAGCAAAACGAAAAATTTAATGGCCTTGACATGAACCTTGGTACATTATCAAGACTGTCAGATGCTAAAACACGATCTATCAGTCCTGAAAACTTTACCGGCGAAAAAGGTAAGGGCGGCATGGCCGATCCCGTGAAAGATAAAGGCAAACGCAACATTGCCAATGCTACCAGTGCTGCCCGCGATTTGGGTATAGGCTGGAAAGTTAACCCATATATTATCATCAATGCCGGCGAAACCATCACCATTGCCGAGATGACCGGCCCAGGCGCCATACAACATATCTGGATGACGCCTACAGGTAACTGGCGCTTATCAATCCTGCGTTTTTATTGGGATGATGAGACTGAGCCATCTATTGAGTGCCCGGTCGGCGCGTTCTTTGGTATGGGCTGGAACGCTTACTCGCCGCTAAATTCATTGCCGGTTGCGGTAAACCCGGGCAGCGCTTTTAACTGCTACTGGAAAATGCCTTTCCGAAAAAAATGCCGTATTACTATGCAAAACCTTGACGACAGGCAGATGAGCTTGTACTACCAGGTTGATTATACCTTAACTAAAGTTGGTGCCGATGAAGGATATCTGCACGCGCAGTTCCGCAAATCCAAACATGGTGATAGCGGTTTATATACTATAGTTGACGGCATTAAAGGTAAGGGCCAATATGTAGGCACTTATATGGGCGTTGATGTAAATAACAACGGCTGGTGGGGCGAAGGCGAGATCAAATTCTTTATGGATGGTGATACCGATTACGCTACCATAGTTGGTACCGGTACCGAGGATTATTTTTGCGGATCGTATGATTTTGATACACGTAAGAAGAATGCCGCCGGTATGGAAGAAGTTAATTATACCGAGTTCTCCACGCCATACACGGGTATGCCGCAGGTTATAAAAGGCGATGGCCATTACCAGATACGACAGCGCTTTGGCCTATATCGCTGGCACATCCAGGACCCTATCCGCTTTGATAAGGATTTGAAAGTTACTATACAGGACCTTGGCTGGAAATCGGGCGGAAGATATCTGGCGCAGCACTCGGATATTATATCTGTAGCATTCTGGTACCAGGATGGTGGGCATACATCTTTCCCAAAACTACCGGCAAAGGATGATTTAGAGATCAATTAAAATTGTCTTTATGAAAGATCAATCAGGCAGACGTGTATTTCTCAGGAATATCGGGGTTGGGGGTGTGGCTGCATTCTTACCTGTCGGCAGTGTAAAAGCGTTTGACAGGAAGGAAGCAGCGATTGAGAATGATATAAAAGTTGTGGATATTGATAAGCGCAAGTATAACGCACCTTATACCGGCAAATACAACAACCGCGTGGCCTTCCCTATTGGAGGCATAGGCGCGGGTATGTTTTGTTTGGAAGGTACCGGCGCTATCTCGCACATGTCAGTACGTAACTACCCCGAGATGTTTCATGAGCCTGCAGTGTTTGCTGCCATCAGCATAAAAGGGTTAAAAAATGGGGCTAAAGTTTTAGAGAGCAAAGTGCCGGGCTGGAAAAAATTTGGACAGCACGAATCAGCTCTCGGCGGTCCTGGTGCAACCTGGGGCTTGCCGCGTTTTGAAACCGCCGGGTTTTCGGCACGTTTCCCGTTTGCTGATATCGCTTTGAAAGATAAGGATGTACCTTTAGCTATCCAGATTAAGGGCTGGAGCCCGTTTATCCCAACGGATGAAGATAACTCCAGTTTACCGGTTGGTGGTTTAGAGTATCATTTTAAAAATACCGGCGCAAAAACAGAGGAATGTGTTTTTTCTTATAACAGCCGGCATTTTTTAAATCAGCTGGCTACCAAAAATACAGTTAATAGCATTAAAAACGGTTTTGTTATTTCCGTTGATGGCACCGAAGCCGATCCGCAAAAACAAGCCGATTTTGCCATATATACTGACGATGCAGCTACAGTAGTCGATCACTGCTGGTTTAGGGGTGGCTGGTTCGATGGGCTTACCATGGCCTGGAAAACCATTCAGGATGGCGAGGTGAAAAGTAATCCGCCGGTAGCAGATGCACAAGGGGCGTCGTTATTTGTTCCGTTTACATTAAAGCCGGGTCAGGAAAAAACAATCCGGCTGATGATGGCCTGGTATGTACCCAATACCAAAATTCACCTGGGCGAGGTTGATCCTGCCGATAAGGAAAGAGTAAACAAAGATCCGCTTCTAAAATATTACAAGCCCTGGTACAGCAGTAAGTTTAAAAACATAGCAGAGGTAGCCGCTTATTGGGATACCAACTATACCGATCTGCGTAATAAAACAAAACTATTTACCGATTCATTTTACAAAAGCACGCTGCCTGCCGAAGTTGTAGAGGCAGTGGCGGCTAATTTGACCATATTGAAATCGCCAACGGTACTACGGCAGTATGATGGCCGGTTTTGGTGTTGGGAGGGTTGTGGTGATAATGGTGGCAGCTGCCATGGCTCATGCACGCACGTGTGGAACTATGCGCAGGCGGTATCGCATTTGTTCCCAAATTTGGAGCGCAGCTTACGCAATACCGAGTTTAACGAAAGCCAAAATGCCGACGGGCACCAAATGTTCCGGTCGAACTTGCCGATTACGCGGGTGGTACATAATTTCCACGCGGCGTCCGATGGGCAGTTGGGCGGCATCATGAAAGTGCACCGCGAATGGCGTATCAGCGGCGATAATGAATGGTTGAAAAACATCTATCCCAAAGTGCAGGCAAGTTTGGATTACTGCATCAAAACCTGGGACCCAACTGGCAGCGGCGTTATACAGGAGCCGCATCATAATACCTACGATATCGAATTTTGGGGGCCGACGGGTTTTGCCACCAGTTTTTACCTGGGTGCGTTAAATTCATTAACAACAATGGGTAAGTTCCTGGGTAATGACATGCAGAAATATGAGACGCTGTATTCTAAAGGTCGCACCTATATGGAAAGCAACCTTTATAACGGCCAATACTTTACGCAGGAAATTAAATGGAAGGGCCTGCAAGCGCCCGACCCGACTAAAGTAAAATCCTTCGGATCGCAATATACACCTGAAGCGTTAGCCCTATTAGAGAAAGAAGGGCCAAAATATCAGTATGGCACCGGTGTGTTATCAGATGGAGTGATGGGGGCCTGGCTGTCGCGGATGTGTGGTTTGCCTGATCCGTTGGAAGCGGCTAAAACCCGTAATCATTTAAAAGCCGTTCATCAGTACAATTTAAAAAATAACCTGCATGAACACTCTAATCCGCAGCGGCCAACATTTGCCATAGGCAATGAGGCCGGTTTATTACTATGCTCATGGCCTAAAGGCGGCATGTTATCATTGCCATTTGTTTACAGTAATGAGGTTTGGACGGGGATTGAATACCAGGTAGCCTCGCACTTAATGCTGATGGGCGAAGTTCAAAAAGGCCTGGATATTGTACGCGCCTGCCGCGACAGGTATGACGGCGAGGTACGTAATCCTTTTAATGAATACGAGTGCGGCCACTGGTATGCCCGCGCTATGGCAAGTTATGGGATGCTGGAAGGGCTAACGGGCGTACGGTATGATGCGGTGAGTAAAGAATTGCATGTAGATTCGAAGGTGGGCGATTTTACCAGCTTCCTGTCTACCGCAAACGGGTTTGGAACTGTGACGCTTAAAGCAGGTGTGCCATCTTTAAATGTGGCATACGGTACTATCCCGGTTAATAAAGTGATCGTTTCGGGGGCGATAAAAAAAATGGGTTAATACCCGCAAACTACTTATGAAAATTACAGGAAAACAAATTATAGGCTACACAAAATCCGACGGTAATACCGGGACATTTAATTCTGGTCAACATACTTTTGAAGAAGCATCGGCAGCTAATGTCGACCAGGCTGCAAAGAAAGCCACCTCAGCATTTAAGATTTATAAACTATTACCAACGGCAGACCGGATTAAGTTTTTAGAGGCTATCGCGACAGAGATCAACAGTATCCGCGAGGTGCTGATAGAAAATGGCATGCAGGAAACCCACTTGCCCCAAGCCAGGCTAAATGGCGAAATAGACCGTACCGTTAATCAAATAAAATTATTTGCCGACCTGCTAAAAGAAGGCTCATGGGTAAATGCAATAATTGACACCGCAAAACCCGACAGGCAGCCATTGCCTAAACCCCATATTTGCCAGATGGCAAGGCCGCTGGGTGTTACAGCAGTATTTGGGGCAAGCAATTTTCCGTTTGCGTTTTCTGTTGCCGGTGGCGATACTATTTCGGCCCTGGCAGCTGGTTGCACTGTTGTTTTTAAGGCCCATTTCGGTCATCCGGTAACATCCGAGCTGGTGGCCAACTGCATTGTAGCAGCGGCAAAAAAAACCGGGATGCCTGATGGTATTTTCTCTTTGATCCATGGTAAAACCACCGAATCCGGCAAAGCATTGGTAACACATCCGTTGGTTAAGGCTGTTGGCTTTACCGGCTCGTTAGCAGGTGGCAGGGCATTGTTTGACCTGGCTGCCAAACGCGATGAGCCTATCCCTGTATATGCCGAAATGGGCAGCGTGAACCCGGTATTTTTGTTGCCCGGTAAATTAAAGGATGATGCAGTGGGTATTGCTAAAACTTTAGTAGCGTCAAATACAATGGGCGTTGGCCAGTTTTGCACCAATCCCGGAATTGTGCTGCTGATAAAAGGTGCGGAAACTGAACAGTTCTTGTCGCAATACAGCTTATCGTTAACAGAGGCCGCAGGTGGCTCGATGCTTACCGATGCCATCTATAATTCTTACTGTAAGGGCATTTCTGAACTATCGGGTAACACCTCATTAAAATCAATTGGTGCTGGTACCGGTGGTGATGGCAAAGCTGTTCCGCAGGCATTTACGGTATCGGGTACTGATTTTTTAAAGGATAAGACCTTGTTCGAAGAGCATTTTGGCCCGGTGGCTATACATGTAATTGCCGATGATGCAGATCAGTTGCTGCAAATTGCCGAACAGATCCCCGGGCAATTAACTACCACCATCTGGGCCAATACAAATGATGTGGCTGAGTTTGGTGAATTATTTAATATCCTGGAAGAGAAAGCAGGCCGTTTAATGATAAACAATATGCCAACAGGCGTAGAGGTTACCCATGCTATGCTACATGGCGGCCCGTACCCGGCAACAACTGATAGCCGCTCCACATCGGTTGGCTCGCAAGCCATATACAGGTATACCAGGCCGGTGTGTTTCCAGAATTTCCCGCAGGAGCTATTACCAGCCGAGTTGCAAAACGATAATCCATTGCAGATCTGGCGCAAGGTTGATGGCGAACTAACAAAAGATAAAATTGCTTGAACCAATGAAATTATATAAAACAATACAGGGCGTTTTTTTAAAGGATGGAAGTTCGGTTTACAAACTTAACCGGCAATGGGATGATGTAGTGAACAGGGACGGATTGTATAACTACCTATTGTCACAAATAAAAACTGCCGAAAAAGTCACCAGCGACAATTGGCAGGCAGATTTATTGCCGCCTATTGCTAACCAGGAAGTTTGGGCTGCTGGTGTTACTTACCTGCAAAGCAGGGATGCCAGGGTTGAAGAGTCGCAAACTTCAGGTGGGTCTGATCTGTATAAAAGAGTTTATGATGCCGAACGGCCTGAGATCTTTTTTAAGTCGACACCACAGCGTGTGGTGGGTCATGGGCAAGATGTTGCCATTCGTAAAGACTCGACCTGGAACGTGCCCGAACCTGAGTTGACGCTTTTTATCAACTCAAAAGGAAGTATTCAAGGCTATACAATCGGTAATGATATGAGTTCGCGCAGTATTGAGGGCGAGAATGCCCTTTATCTGCCGCAGGCGAAAACTTACGACAAGAGCGCGGCTATTGGCCCGTGCCTGTATGTTATTGATGTGCAGATAAGCCAGGAAACCAATATTAGCATTGTTATTAAACGCGGCGATAAAGCGCTTTACGAGGGCTCAACACCTTTATCGAGAATGAAACGATCTTTAGACGAACTGGCGGGGTTTCTGTTCCGCGAATTAAGTTTTCCGAATGGATGCTACCTGATGACGGGTACTTGCCTGGTACCGCCAAACGATTTTACTTTGCAACCGGGCGATGTTGTTGAAATTTCTATTGATGGGATAGGGACTTTGATAAACACCGTTGCCTACAATTGATTTAAGTGATAACCAATATAAAACTAAATATGAGCCATAAATTGAAATTAAGCTATGCAGTAATTGGTGTTGCTGCAATGCTATCATCCTGCCAGATGCAGGGAAAAAAAGACGCGGCCACCGCTGATTCTGCGGTGACGTATGCGAAAGGTACTTATGGGTATGACCTTGATTTCCTAAAGAAGAATGACAGCGTATTGGTATTAAAAAATGAAGATGGATTGGCGCAGATCATTGTATCGGCAAAATACCAGGGCAAGGTTTTTACTTCGACAGCTGATGGTTTAAAAGGACGCAGCTTTGGCTGGATCAATTATAAAACATTTGCGGCAGATACAGATTCGCACATGAATGCTTATGGCAGCGAGGATCGTTTATGGCTGGGGCCGGAAGGGGGTAAATTCTCGTTATTCTTTAAGCCCGGCACTAAAATGGAGTTCCCGTATTGGCATACCCCAAAAGCATTTGACACCGAAGCTTGGAAAGTGGTTTCGTCGGATGCTAAAATGGTATCGTTAACAAAAGATATGGACCTACTTAATTATGCAGGTACGCAGCTTAAAATTAAAGTAGGTCGCGATATAGCCATTTTAAACAACGCTACAATTGAAACCGATCTCGGTATTAAGCTAACACCCGAAACTAAAGCAGTGGGCTTTAAAACCGATAACAGCCTGACCAACGCCGGCACTACCGAGTGGACACAAACCACTGGCGCACCCTGCATGTGGAACCTGGATATGTTTACGCCATCGCCAAAGGTTGTGATCATCATTCCGTACAATAATGCTAAAACTGCCAAGATAGCCACTACCGATTATTTTGGCCAGATCCAAGCCGACAGGATCAGCTATAAAAACAATGTGCTGTATTTTAAGGCTGACGGTAAATCGCGCGGTAAACTGGGTATTACTCCAAAACGTGCCATGCCGGTAATTGGCAGCTATGATGCGGAAAACAATGTACTTACCATTGCCAAATTTGATGTTGATAATAACGGCCTGTATCTTAACCAAGAGTGGCGCACCGACCGTAAGCCACTAAGCGGTGATGCTGTAAACTCCTACAACGACGGTCCTTTAGCCAATGGCAGCCAGATGGGGCCGTTTTACGAAATTGAAAGTGTATCGCCGGCAGCGTTTTTAAAACCCGGTGGTAAGCTGCAACATCAGCATAAAGTATTCCACTTTATGGGTGATAAGGCCGCATTGAATACTATAGCCCAAAAGGTATTAGGTGTTACATTAGCTGATGTAGAATCGGTGTTTAAATAATTAATTGATCTTAACAATAATGGCAGACGAAGCCGGTACCTGTACAACGCAGTTACCGGCTTTTTTTATTTTTACAGGTGTCCATTTCCCTTGCCATGGGCCGCTGTTACTGATAGGTGCACCGCCTAAGGTTACGCCTGTTAGGGCAGTAATATTATTATCCTGTGTGTTAAGCGACATAGTTGCTATCTTTTTACCGGTGCTTGGTGCTTTAATAGTAATTAAGGCATCTTTTGCCCCGTCGCCATAGGATTTATTGATAATAGTGATGTATAGCCCGTGGGTAGCGCTCACCGCATAAGCTGTTAAGTTTATTCCTTCGGGATTGGCAATAGTAACAGGCTGTACTGTACCATGTCCGCCTATGTTAAATGCTTTTATTCCGTAGCCTATAGGATAAGCATTGAAGTTACCAGCCGCATCTTTATAAATTGGCGCGTTTTTAACCCATTGTTTATTATGGAAGTTTACGCCGGCAGCTTTATGTGCCGCCCACCAGTGCATATAATCTAATGCAAACAAGGCTGCTGCAAAACTATTGCTGCTGCCGGCAACATCACCGCTAAAACTGTTTGATTCTGTTACCCGGTATTTAAAACCAGCCTTACGCACAGGCACGAGGTCGGTCTCGTACAAAGCCGGGAAATTAACTTTAGCCATATTTGGCGACAGCATTTTTTCTATAAGGCTTTCAATAGTATTACCCGGCGCATCCTGCCCTGCATAATTATGAAGCGAGATATAGTTTATCAGTTTCGATCCTTTTTCATCGGTGGCAAAGTTTACCGTCCATGATTTATCATTATAGTTAGTGTTTTTTGCGCCTGCGACCGGGTAGTTGCTGCCGGTTTCGGGGCCGGTAAAGGTTGCAGCCGGTACCGAATCAAGAATGGCTTGCTGGAACCGTTTCCATTTTTTATAATAGGATGGATAATCTGTTATTTCGGGATCGGTTTGGTGGTACGACCGCCAATCGGGTTCATTACCAATCGAAAAACAATCGATATACGAACCATACTTGCTCCAGATATATTTGGCTATGCCGGCATTTACAGCGGCGTTACCATTAAGTAACCGGAAAGAGTAAAGTACTTTAACATCAGCTGCTTTTACAAAGCCAAAAAAATGATCGATATCCGCCGTTGTCGGTTCAATAGTTTTAATATCAACCGATCCGCCACCTACGCGCAGGTGTTTAATGCCCAGTTCTTTAAATAGGTTCAAAACCTGTTTGCTCTCCGCATCAAAAAAATAACCTTTAACGCCGGCGTTACCAATGCGCTCACTACCGGTTTCAAAACTTAAACCTGTAAAATCGTCAGGGATGATTGGGCCTTTCTTTTTCAGGTCGATAGTAATTGTAACAGGTACAGGCACCTTTTGGCCATAAGCATGACCAAAAGATATTAAAAAGATTATCGCCCCAAAAAATGTAAATAGCCGGGTATTGCCTGGCTGCGTTTTATATTTATGTTTCAAGCTGTAATAATTGGTAACGTAAAATTATGTATTCCTTAACCAATCAAAACGCGGGTCGCTCTATTGTTACATAGTTTATTTTTTTTGACCGACTTAAAACTAATTTAACATATAAAAGATAAATTTACCACGTAAACCAATAGACCAAAACATGAGCAACAGACGTAATTTTATTAAAACAGGAGTTATAGGCGCTGTGGGCCTTAACTTATTGCCGGCTATCAATTCGTTCGCTAACGAAGCACAGCCAGTACGGCCTGCTACTGCCGAAAAGTTTAAACTGCGTTTTGCTATTGCTTCTGATGGTCATTATGCACAGCCGGATACGGATTCGGATAAGTTTTATGGTGATTTGGTTAAATGGTTAAACAAGGAACATGCTGATAATCATTTAGACATGGTGATCATTAACGGCGACCTGGTACATAACCGTCCCGATCTGCTTAAAAAAGTAAAAGAAACTTATTTAGATAAACTACCCACGCCTTATTACACCATCCCCGGTAATCATGATTTTGCCGATGCAGCCGTATGGAAAAGTGTGTTTGGTTATGAGGATAAATATGCGGTTGATAAAGGCGATATAGGTTTTGTATTTGCCAACACCGCTGATACCAAAGGCGGTTACGTTTGCCCCGATTATAATTTCATGAAAGCATCATTAGATGCGTATAAAGATAAAAAGATGGTGTTTGTTATCCTGCACATCGCCCCGCATATCTGGAACCCTGAAGAGAAAGGAACGTTTGTTGATTGCCCTGAAATTGTCGCGCTGTTACATAGCTATCCAAACATTAAAGCGGTATTTCATGGGCACGATCATAGCCTGGATGGTATCCGTTATACAGGTAAGTTGCCACACCTGTTCGACTCGCATTTTGGCGGCAGCTGGGGTACGGATTATAAAGGCTACCGCATTGTCGAGGTAACCCTTGATAATAAAATAACCACCTACCAGGTTAACGCTAGCCAAAATCCAATATTGAATACAAATAAGCTGTAACCCTTTTTTATAATAGGTGTCTTTTACCCATATAGATACCACATAATGACCAGAAAACTACTAATATCTACCTTATTTACCCTTTTATCGCTGTTTAGTTACGCGCAAAACGGCACTTTAAAGCGTCTTGATTCCATCATGCAACTGGCGCATTCGCGCGGGATTTTTAATGGTAATATTTTGGTGGCCCAAAAGGGGAAGATCATTTACGAAAATTCTTTAGGGTATGCTGATGGCACCAAAAGCAAAATGCTTACCCCGGCTTATAAATTTGATATCGGCTCGGTAAGTAAAGAGTTTAATGGTGCCGCTATGATGTTGCTACAACAGCGTGGAGAGTTAAGTTTAGACGACCCTATCAGCAAGTTCTTGCCAGATCTGCCCGAATGGGCGGCCAAGGTTAAAGTTCGCCACCTCATCACCTATACCAGCGGGATCCCTGTTTTCGCACCATTGGCTACCGAAGGTGATAGTTTGATCCGGGCAAACCTAAAATCGCTTACAACTTTGCAGTTTGAACCCGGCACAGCCTATATCTATAACCATTACAATGTTTACCTGCAAATGCGGATAGTGGAAAAGGTAAGCGGTAAAACATACAAGGAGTTTATCACTCAAAAAATATTTAAACCTTTCGGAATGACAGGTGCGGCGGTCGACCTGTCACCCAATGATCCCCAAATGGCCAGAGCCTTTGACCAGGATTTTCATGACTCGCCATACTACCAGACCATGACAGGGTGGGTGAGGTTGACTGCAAGAGATCTTTACAAATGGTCGGCAGCACTACATCAAAACAAGCTGCTCAATAAGGCTTCATTTATGGAGCTTGCCCAAAACTTTCCCAATGGCGAAAGTAGTATTGGTACGGTTGGCTTAAGTAATGATACGCTGCTATGGCATCGTCACCAGGGATCAAACAGTAACTACGAAGCATTGCTATACACTGACCTAAAGCGCGACCTTACCGTAGTGATGATGACCAATAACCAACAGATGAAGGTAGACGGAATCAAGTACGCTATCTTTGCTGCATTGGCAAACCAACCGGTTACCGTACCAAAAAAATCCGTTTACCTGGAGATCCGCGAAAAGGTATTGGCTGATGTAGATAAAGGCTTAACCTATTACCATGATTTAAAAGCCAATCAGCAGGATAGCTATGATTTTAGCTTCGAGATAGGCGACCTTATAAGCACCGGTAAATATATTTTGCGCCGTAATAAGGTTGACGATGCTATAAAAGTATTCCAAACAGCTGTAGCGCTTAAAGCGAAGCCTGCAGATATTGCCTATGGTTATGAATTGATAGGCGAGGCTTATCTTAAAAAGCAGGATAAGGCAAACGCGCAGCTTAATTATAAACAAGCTATAAACATCGATCCAAACAATAAAAACGCAGCCGGTATGTTACAGCAACTGTCTAAATAGATTCAGACAAAGCGTTGTTTAATGCTTTCACCGCACCATTAAAATCCTCGCGGGCTACCAAAAATTGGATATTAACCTTACGCAAGGCAACACCCGCACTTTTAATATTTACGCCGGATTCTGTTAATGCAGTGGTTGACCTTGCCAATAAACCCGGCTGGTCCATATTGGTGCCCAGTAGGCAAACCATAGCCATTTTCTCAACGGTGGTCTTTTCAAAATAAGCGTCCAAAGCTTTAACCAGCTTTTTATTAAAATGCTTTTCCCATATCAGTATGGATATACTGTTTGCGCTGGTCACCTTAAAAATATAGCTCAAATTAAAATCGGCAAAGATCTGCATTATCTGCAGATCGGATCCTGCATTACCAACCATTAGCGGGTCAAAAACATCAATCATAACCACTTTATCTGTACCGGTAATAACCTCGACTCGTTTGTGCGGGCAAATGTAGTTGGTAGTTATTAAAGTGCCCGGGTGTGCCGGGTCGAACGTGTTTTTTATGCGCAGGTTAATACCATGAATTTCCAGTGGTTTTGATGCTTTGGGGTGGATTGCTTCCATACCTACATCAGCTAACTGGTCCGCAATATCGTAGTTAGTATTACCTACCGGGATACAATTTTCGATGCCAACTATCCCCGGATCGGCAGATGATAGGTGATATTCTTTATGAATAATAGCTTCCGTTGGTTTTAACTCTACCGCTATCTTGCTAAAGGTTACTTCAGAATAACCACGGTCAAACTCGCGCATAATACCTTCGGTACCCTTGGTGTAGCCGGTAACTATGCAAATGGTTTTAGCCAGGTCTATCTCTTTAAAAGTATGCCTTATGCGTTGGTCAATGGTGTATAACTTGGTATCATGAAACCCGCTCAGATCAACAAAGGTGGCGTTAAGCCCTTTGCTTTGCAAGATATTGGTCAGCACAAATGCCGAGTGGCTTTCGCCGATAGAAGCTAAAATTTCGCGTGCAGCCTGTAAAATACTGTCCTGGCTTACATAGCCCGAAGCTAATATACTGGCGAAGTTCTCCAGGTAATGCTGGGCATCGTTAATACGTGTTTCAATAAACTCATCAGCAGCAGCTACATCTAAACCCAGGTCGGTATAGCGGCGGTTAATTTCTTTTAGCTTAAGGGTAAGATCATGCAGGTTGCCATGAAAGTTTTGGTGTTTGGCTATTTTATGATAGACCCCCGGAGCGCCGGTTTTCTTGTTTTCCAGCAACAAATCGGTAACCCCCCAAAAGGCTGATACCACAAAAACACGGTTATAAATATGGTCCTCTTTGTAAAAGATGATATTTGAAAGGACTTCTTTTAAAGCGGCCATGGATGTGCCGCCAATTTTTTCGACAGTTAGCATTGAATAAAATTATATAGAATTAGGCCAGCACAGATCGTTCCATCAACCTCAAAACAGCTGTTAGCTGCTGATAATAAATACTTTAATGTATCAGTTAATAAACGTTATACGCTCATTTTGATAGGGTTATTTATCAAAACGGTAGCCTGCATTTGCCCGCAAAGTTAAAAGAAAAAATCAGACCGTAAATTGATCAGTACGTCACTTTGATTTGTTGATCGCTTTTATCCTTTTAAAGATATCGGCCGCGTCATAATCTGATAAGATAATATTGTAATCCTTCCAGAATTTTTCATCGCCATTGCTTTTATAAGCGTTGATATTATCATTACGGCCTATTTTTGAATCGAATGATTCCTGTTGTGTCGTATCAACCGCGGTGATCTGGTAATTGTATTTAACCTGGGCCTTATAGTCGTACTTTAACTGCGGGTTTTTAACAGATAGAGAATCATCACCTTCAACACCTGATAGTACCCATTTATTACCTACTTCCTGGTAGCTTACCTGTGTATGGTCAAACTGCAAGCCAACTTCTGTAGCACCTGTACGCATCAGGGAGCGATATATGAAAGTACCGGGCACAACCTCGCTCAATGCCTCCGGGCTTAGTCCGAAATCGAAATATATAAAAGCGTAGGTTTTAGTATCGATATAGAATTTACCCCGATAGGTGCCTTCTACTACGCCATAGTTCTCTTTAAATTCAACTTCGTAGGCTTTGTAGCCTTTCATATCAACCACACCGTTTACGGTAAACTGGTGCCTTTTTAGCCCTGCTTCATTTAAAAAGCCACAGGCATGCAGGTGGTTAATAATATCCTGCTCAAAAATTGAATTAGGTCGCTGCCCAACTTCCAGCGTGTTAAAATCATGATCATTTTTTTCGCTTCGGGCTTTTACCAGCCTGAACAGGTCGGAGTGCGTATCGCCATAGCCAAAATTATAAACATCAAAAACAGCTTCGGATAGTTGCAGGGGGATGCTATCTGTAGAAGTGTACATGCGATAGAAACCACGCAAGATATGCCGGTAGTTGATATAATTCTCGGGAATGCGGCTTATCGCTTTTTGGATGATCTTATCGGCATCATAATAAGCTATGGTTACTTCTTTAAGTTCGGTGTTGCTTTTTGTGAGGGCAACATTAATTTCCTCACCTTTTTTGATGTTCGCTATCGCGATATATTGGGTGGTATAACCTACGCATGATATTTTTAGGCTATCCTTAATATTACCCGCGGGTATGATCAAAGTAAATAAGCCCTGACTGTTAGTAGCAGTACCCACCCCCTTATGGTTAATGCTGATACTGGCCTGCCTAACCGCACGACCGCTTGCTGAATTGGTTACTTTTCCGCTGATACTGATCTGGGCACGAACAGGGGAGGCCCATAACAATAGCAACAATGGTAAAGCGAAAGCAAAGGAAGTTTTATACATAACTTATTTAATACACCGCAAGATGCCAATATGTTAGCCGGATAAAAAATAAAGTAGACGATAACGGTTAATAAAGAGATGAGCAGGGGATATGTTGCGACATGATTTTTTGTAAATATTCCTAATTCAATTTCTTTATTAATAAAGAAATTGAATTATTGTAAATTATATATAATTTATAATCAGTTTTTTGTGTTGATTACTTAATGCTTGACTTAATATATGAACTGTGAGAGATTTGATTTATCGGTTAACTGCTATTGCCCTTTTTTATTTAATTTAGAGAACTCAAAATCACCGCGAATTGAAACGATCAGCGCTTGTTTTAACAATTTTATTATGCCTGTGTTCAGCAACTTTTGGCCAGCAAAAAAGCCAATACGTAAAGTTGGAAACACCGCAGGGCTCGTGCATTATTGGTTTGTATGATGAGACACCGCACCACCGGGATAACTTTATAAAACTGGTTAAAAGCAAGTATTTTGATGCTACCACCTTTAACCGTATCCTAAAAGGATTTGTAATTCAAGGCGGCGACCCCGACTCATTATACGAAAAAGGCCACAAGCTAAAACCAGAACAAAAATGGTTAGCTGCCGAGTTTGTACCTACCCTATATCATCGCCGTGGCGTGGTAGCAATGGGTCGCGATGTTAACCCGGCCGAAGCATCATTCACCACCCAGATCTATATTGTGGATGGTAAACCCATGTCAAACGAGCAACTGGATGCTGTTGAAAAGAAGTATCATCAGCATTTCTCAGAAGCCCAGCGCGAGGCTTACCGAACGGTAGGCGGTACACCGTTTCTTGATCAGCATTATACCATCTTTGGCGAAATTGTAAAAGGCATAGATTTGATTGATAAGATAGCCGCCGTTAAGGTAGATAAAGCAGGTAACCCAGAAACGCCGGTCTGGATGAAGCTGACCCTGTTAACCCCCAAGCAAGCCACACAGGCTTTAAAATAAAGTACTAATAATCACTTATAATGAATATCCAACTTACAACATTACTTGAGGGCGTAAAAGCTAACACAATAGTATTTAAAGATGTAATTGAATTTATTGAGACTTACTACATCTATCAACCAACGGCGTTTAAAAACGGTGATGCTTACAATGAAGCAACACAAAACCAGGGAAGTGCTAAAGTCTTTGCTTTTGCCCAACTAAATAACTTGAGTAAGGAAGATACCCTGCATTTATTTGCAGAACACTATCAATCGGTACTAAATACTCCCGAAGGTACAGATCACCAAAATATCAGACAGTTTATAGCCAATGGCTGGCCCGGAATAGCTTTTGAGGGACAGGCTTTACTCGAAAAATAGCTCGGTAACGGGCAGGCATATTATCTATAGGATTTAGCTATTAGATATAGAATTAATCGATTGGGAATGTTCGCCCTAATACCCTAATTTTATATTCTGCACAAACCAAGTGCTAATTCAATATAAACTTATAGATAGCTATGGAAACAGATCCAAACGACATCAGCAAATGCCCGTTTCACAACGGCAGTATGAAACATAACGCTGGCAGTGGGGGCACCAGGAACCACAACTGGTGGCCAAATCAATTAAAGCTTAGTATTCTGCGTCAAAATTCAGCGGTGTCCAACCCAATGGGTGAAGCGTTTGATTATGCCGAAGCATTTAAAAGCCTTGACCTTGAAGAACTGAAAAGAGACCTGAATGTTTTAATGACCGACTCGCAGGACTGGTGGCCGGCAGATTTTGGCCACTATGGAGGTTTGTTTGTCCGTATGGCCTGGCACAGTGCAGGTACTTACAGAGTAGGGGATGGACGTGGGGGCGCAGGTGCCGGTATGCAGCGTTTTGCACCACTTAATAGCTGGCCCGATAACGTGAGTTTGGATAAGGCGCGCAGGCTGCTTTGGCCCATCAAGCAAAAGTATGGGCGCAATATTTCATGGGCCGATCTGATGATCCTTACCGGGAACATTGCCTTAGAATCAATGGGTTTTAAAACGTTTGGCTTTGCCGGTGGGCGTGCAGATGTATGGGAACCTGATGAATCAGTTTACTGGGGCGAGGAAACTACCTGGTTGGGCGGCGACTTACGTTATGCGCATGGCTCTCCGGGTGTTGAGGGACATGGGGTATTGGTATCTGATGATGATGCCGACGGCGATATCCATACCCGGGATTTAGAGAAACCGCTTGCCGCTGTGCAGATGGGGCTAATCTATGTAAATCCCGAAGGTCCTGATGGTAACCCTGACCCGATAATGGCCGCAAGAGATATCCGTGATACTTTTGGCCGCATGGCTATGAATGATGAAGAAACGGTTGCCTTAATAGCCGGCGGACATAGCTTCGGCAAAACACACGGTGCGGCCTCTGCTGATAATGTGGGTAAAGAGCCGGAAGCTGTTGATTTGGACATGCAGGGTTTCGGCTGGAAAAACAAATATGGCAGCGGCAAAGGCCCTGATACCATTACCAGCGGGCTTGAAGTAACCTGGACTAAAACGCCAACGCAATGGAGCAATAACTTTTTTGAAAACCTGATGGGCTTTGAATGGGAATTGACTAAAAGCCCGGCCGGTGCACACCAATGGGTAGCGAAGAACGCAGGGGATATTATCCCCGATGCGTATGATAGCTCGAAAAAGCACCGTCCAACCATGCTTACAACGGATCTTGCATTACGTTTCGACCCGGCTTATGGAAAGATTTCGCAGCGCTTTTTAGAGAACCCAGACCAGTTTGCAGACGCATTTGCGCGCGCATGGTTCAAACTAACACACCGTGATATGGGTCCGAAGGCCCGTTACCTTGGCCCGGATGTACCGCAAGAGGAACTGCTTTGGCAGGATCCTATCCCCGCGGTTGATCATGAGCTAATAAATGACACCGACATATCAGCTTTAAAAGCAAAGGTGTTATCAGCCGGTTTAAGCGTTTCTGAGCTGGTTTCTACCGCGTGGGCATCCGCTTCTACATTCCGTGGATCTGACAAGCGTGGCGGCGCCAATGGCGGCCGGATCCGTTTGGCTCCGCAGCGGTATTGGCAGGCTAATAATCCGTCGCAACTACAAAATGTGTTAGGCGTATTGGAAGGTATTCAAAAAGACTTTAATAACACCGGGAAGAAAGTCTCATTGGCCGATATGATCGTACTGGCAGGTTGCGCCGGTGTTGAAAAAGCTGCTCAAGATGCCGGAAACAGCATTACTGTTCCGTTTACTCCGGGACGCATGGATGCTTCGCAAGAGCAAACCGATGTGGAATCATTCGGTTATTTGGAGCCTATTACTGATGGTTTCCGTAACTATCGCAAAGGAAAAACCGCGGCAGCGACTGAGGAATTGTTGATAGACAAGGCACAACTGCTTACGCTTACCGCTCCCGAGTTAACGGTATTAGTAGGTGGCCTGCGTGCACTTAATACTAATTGTGACGGCTCTTCAAACGGTATCTTCACATCCCGTCCCGGCCAGCTTACCAACGATTTCTTTGTAAATCTGTTGGATATGGGCACCGAATGGAAGGCAGCCACACAAGACAGAGAGCTTTATGAAGGCAGAGATCGCGCCACGGGTGAAGTAAAATGGACAGGCACCCGTGCTGACTTGGTTTTCGGCTCAAATTCAGAACTAAGGGCTGTTGCCGAAGTTTATGCAAGTTCAGACGCTAAAGATAAGTTCGTGAAAGACTTTGTAGCCGCCTGGACTAAAGTAATGAACCTGGACCGGTTTGATTTGAACTAAGCATAAATTCATTATCCATAAAAAAAACCGAACCTTAAAAAGTTCGGTTTTTTTACATATAATGAATTAGGGGGACTAAACTGTTGCTTTCTTTTTACCATAACGGCGTACTCTAAGCTCCGCCTGTTCTTTATGGCCCATAAAGCCTTCTATCTCGCATAATCGCGCTGCATACTCGCCTATAAAGGCGCCTGCTTCCGGCGTACAGCGTTGATAGGTGCAATTTTTAAGGAACTTGCCTACCCATAAGCCACCTGTATACCGGGCTGCTTTATTGGTTGGCAGGGTATGGTTAGTACCTATTACCTTATCGCCATAAGCCACATTGGTTTCGGGACCTAAGAACAGTGCGCCATAGTTTGTCATGTTGTTAAGGAAATAGGTAGGGTCCTTTGTCAATACTTCAACATGTTCATAAGCTAATTTATCCGCTACTTCTACCGCTTCTTTCTCATCGGCCACTACAATTATTGACCCGTTATCGCGCCATGCAACACCTGCAATATCGGCTGTAGGTAATACTAATAGTTGTTTTTCAATTTCTATTAACGTTTCGTGGGCTAACTTTTCAGAAGTGGTTATTAATGCCGCCGGAGATGTTGGTCCGTGCTCTGCCTGTCCTAATAGATCTGTTGCAACTATTTCGGCGTCTGATGTTTCATCAGCAATTACCAATACTTCGGTGGGGCCGGCAAAAAGGTCGATGCCTACCCGTCCGTACAGTTGTTTTTTGGCTTCGGCTACGTAAGCATTGCCCGGGCCTACAATAATATCAACCGGTTGGATGGTTTCTGTACCGATAGCCATGGCGCAAACAGCCTGTACGCCGCCTAATAGATAGATCTCATCGGCTCCTGCCAAATACATGGCGCATATAGTAGCCGCAGGTACTTTGCCATTAATAGGCGGGGTACACGCGATAACCCGTTTTACACCTGCAACTTTAGCTGTAAGGATACTCATATGCGCAGATGCTACCATAGGGTATCTGCCGCCAGGGATATAACAGCCCGCGCTATTGATAGGGATGTTCTTATGCCCTAAAAATACGCCGGGTAAAGTCTCAACTTCTATATCCTTAATAGATTCTCTTTGTTTGGTCGCAAAGTTTTTGATCTGCTTTTGCGCAAACTTAATGTCATTCACAACCTGCTCTGGTACCGAAGCTACGATCTCGGCTATCTGCGCGTCAGTTAAACGAAAGCTCTCAGGCGACCACTTATCAAATTTTTCTGATAAGCTTTTTACAGCTGCGTCGCCATTGGTTTCAATATCTTTTATTATACCGCTTACTATTTCTTTAACCTTTGCATCCGCTTCTTTAAGCTCGGTATCACTTTTGCCTTGTTTAATAAATCTTGCCATTTATTTTTATTGATGTTATGATGTATGATAGTTTTTATTTACCCTGTGGATTTACCAGTAAGATCTGGCCTTTATTAGCGCCTTTTACCGGCCAGGCAATACCCACATTCATCAGGTAATCGCCTTTGTAAGTTGCGCCCGGTTTATCGCGGTCCTCAATGTTTTGTACACTGTATGATTCATCTGCTTTTAACCCTTTAAGTTTAAGCGTATTTGCAGAACGCGAACCATATTGGCTGCCCGGCAGGTACTCGGCCATATTATAGCACATCACAACAGATTTAGTGGTCGCATCCTGGTATTGTAGTGCCGACCGGTTTTCCTCGAAAGGTGATACCAAGTGATATACTTTACCTTGTTGGATCAACGGTCTGATCACTTTGTATTCGGCGATTTTTTTAGCTGCAACGGCCATATCTTCCGGTGTCCATTTACGCAGGTCGTCGCCTACGGCTAATACGCCGGCCATAGATACATCAAACTTATAATCAAGCGAGGTAGGCTGGTGGTTGCCATTGCCCGTAACCCATGATACCATTGTATTTGCCGGTAAGGCCCAGGTGTAACCGTATTGCATATAAATGCGATCAAGCGGGCTGGTGTTATCACTTACCCAGGCCTGGTCCATGCGCGAAAGCATGCCCAAGTCGACCCTTCCGCCACCGCTGGCGCACGATTCGAACAGTACATCAGGAAACCTCTTCCTCAGTTCTTCAACCAAACGATAAACATTTTTCATGAACCGTATGCGTACCTCGCGCTGGATCTCGACCGGGGCGTTTTTCCAACCGGTTTCAGACAAATAGCTGTTCTGATCCCACTTAATAAATTTGATATTATTTTCAGCTAATAGCTTTGATAATACTGCAAGCAAATGTTGGTAAACCTCTTCCTTAGCCAGGTTTAAATATCGCCTGGTTATTGGTAATGTACGGTTAGGGGGCATGTCAAATACCCAATCCGGATGCGCTTTATACACCTCGCTGGCCGGTACTAAACTTTCAGGCTCAACCCAAATGCCGAAATCCATGCCCATATCATTTATTTTTTTGATCATCGAGCCTAATCCGTTAGGGAATTTTGTTTTATCAACTTCCCAATCGCCTAAACCGGTTGTAGCACTGGTACGGCCTTTAAACCAGCCGTCGTCAATCACAAATAACTCAATGCCAATATCTTTTGCCCTTTTTGCCAGCTCCAGTTGCTGTTCCTCATTCACCGCATAGAAAGTAGCTTCCCAGCTATTATATAATACCGGACGCATTTGCTTGCGATGCTTCTCTGGCAATACGGTTTCGCGGGCATAGGCTGTCAGGCTTTGTGCGGCGCCATCAGGGCCATCGTTGGTATAGCCGACAGATAACTTCGGCGTTTCAAAGCTCGCGCCCGGTGTTAGCAACCACGATGAATCCCAAAAATTTATACCGCCAAGGATCTGTACATTTCCTTCAATTGATTTATCGAATGCCAGCTGCCAGTTACCACTGTAATGTAACGAGCCAAACCACGCCGGTCCGGTTTCCTTAGCCGCGTTTTGCGGGCGCACCATAAACCATGGCGGGTTAAAGTTTGCCTTAAATGCTTTGTTTTGAATAACTTTTAAGCCGGGTGTAAGCAACGTTTGCTGTTGCTGAAACTCGTTCATTTGTTTACCCGCCAAATGTGTCAGCATATACTCATCAGCAGGTAGCACAATACTGCCCGACTGCGCGTTCTCTATTTTTATATCACCCTTTGTGCCGGTGTTTTTAACAACCATCCATTTTTCAAGGATATCATATTCAGGAAGCACACGGATATAAGAGGTAACCTCTAACGGATAAAATTTGTCTTTTTGGGTGATTTTAAGTGTGCTCCGCCCCTCAACTGTAATCACTTCGCCTTTTACATATACCAAATCGGCATCCCTTACATTATCGTTAAATATAACCTCTAATGCAGGTGTTTTAAACGGAAAGCTTCCCCTAACCGGAACTTCTTCTATACCTTCAAACCATTGCGAGTTGGTCCTGGCGGCCTGCTCTGCCTGTTCGCGCGAGCCGTAAAAAACCGGCCTGATGCTATTTACACTGCTAACATTTAATTGATAGGCCGATGATTTGGTTTGAATGATCCAACCCTTGGGGTTAGTAAGCTGGGTAATTACTTCACCTTTTTTTGCACCCTGCCCATAAGCCGTGAAACTTGACAAGGCCAGACATGCAATAGCAGTTTTTATAAAATTATTCATCAAAATTGGTTTAACAGTATTGAAATGTAGTTGCGACAAATACATAGTAGTATAACTACTGCACCTAACAAATTTAAACTACCTGGTAAGATAAGCCTTTATATAAATTAGCTATTTATGATACTATTTTACAGAGATATCGGCAAAAAATGCTTTTAGTAAACGACCAACGGTGAAATTTTATTAAAAAATATAAAACTCCTTTTAATTGTCAACAGGTTTCAATGCTCTACCACGGGCATCAATTGGCCACTTTTGGGTATAGGTGCCTTTTTCGATTATGTGGGCTTCATCATACATTGCTACGGTAGGGCAAATGTGCATGGGTAGTACATAAAATTCGTCGCCTATTTTATACTCATGTCCTTGTCCTACTTCAATAACCAGGTGTTCTTCGCTTTGGCTATAGGGCTTTAGGTGAGGCGCATTTAAAAAGTAAAACCTGTTTTGTAAAGGTTTTTCGGATGATATGGATTTATAACCCAGGTCGATACAGATCTTAGTTTCATCAGGCAAAGAAACAACCCGCGCTAATACAATAGCTGCAAATAAAAATGATTGCTCGGGGATATGCTCCTGGTAACCTTTATCCCAAAAAACAAAAGTACCCGGGCTGCACTCTGTATTGGCCCTTTTAGCATGAATTGCAAATGTTGGCGAACCACCGGCTATAAGCAGCGGCAGGGGATAGCCTAAGCCCTGGATATTTTTGCGCAGTTTTTCTACCGGTTCAAATTCTTTTTCGCAATGGATTGTCCGATCGGTTAAATTCAGGTCTTCAATATGGCCATCATAAGCGTGCAATCCTTTGAATTTAATTCCCGATAGTGTGGTCAGGTAATAAAATAGTTTTAAAGCTTTTTCTGGGATGATGCCGGTACGGTTCATGCCCACATTTAAATCAATACAAACGGGTATAATCAGGTTATTAAGCCCGGCTACAAGGGATATCATATCAGCCGTTGTTTCATTATCAACCAGGCATGAATAAGTAGTTTTTGGATAAGCCAGTATCAACTGTATGAACCTTTCCAGCTTAACCAGCGTAGGTTGATAAGCCAACAATACATCGGGTGCTCCGGCACGGCCCAGCATTTCAGCCTCGGCAATGGTGGCGCATTTAAATTTGGTAATGCCCGCATCCATCATTAACCTGCTTACTTTAACCGATTTATTGGTTTTAACATGAGGCCGCAGTAACGATGGCGATGAAACCATTTGTTTCAGCCTGTTAATATTACTGATCACCCGCTCAGAATAAATAAGCAACGCCGGCGTATCTATTTTTTCCGAGTTATTAAATTGGTACCAATCAGGCTGATCTTTCATGTGGCTTAGTGTGATCTAAAATGTTTGAGCTGTAAATTTATTAATTAGTGATAACAATTCAGTTTTGATGATGGCTTCAGCATCCGTCTGCAACTTGCTGGTGCGGCCGCGCCAGGTTTCATAACCACCATTGCGAAATTCATGCTCGGGTGGTATATATCCGGCGTTGCCATTGGCCAGGCAAATGGTAAAATAGTTTTTTACAGGCGAGTTTTGTTTCAACCATAAACCGGTTTCAGCAAACATTTCGGCACCTAAACTACCTATAACTCCATTGCCTATTTTTATTGCCTGGATAGGAAATATTAAGGTGTCGGGTAAATCATTTAATAAAACCTGTTCGCGTGCATATAGGTGCTTTAAGGTTTCGTCGTTAATTTGCATTTGGTCGTAATTGCTTGCAGCTACCACACGTTCTGCAATTTGCAGCTCATTTGGTGTTGGCTTACGGGTATTTATTTCCGGCTCGCTGTATTGAATACCTAAAGATGGCGAGTTATCCCAATCGATATGTTTTAGCTCATTAAAGACTTTTTCGGCAATATCGCCGCCAATCAATTTACTCTTTTCAAATTGCCGGGTTGGATACCTGCCGGGATTTAAAAAATCCCAGATATTGATATTACCGCTGGTACCATTGCTCATTATACCAACAAAGCCAGCACCGGCATTTAATTTAGCCTGCAACTGCCTCGAAAACTCGCCAAAGTAATCGGACGAAATAGTACCGTTTTCCCAATCGCCGACATAGTGTAGCGAGTAGTTAGCTAATACACTTATCCATTGATCAT
Organism: Mucilaginibacter sp. UYCu711; assembly: GCF_050433825.1. Taxonomy (NCBI): domain Bacteria; kingdom Pseudomonadati; phylum Bacteroidota; class Sphingobacteriia; order Sphingobacteriales; family Sphingobacteriaceae; genus Mucilaginibacter; species Mucilaginibacter sp. UYCu711. The sequence goes on from NZ_JBNPWM010000005.1 coordinate 150,346, forward strand.
CCAGCCCTTTTACAGCAAAAAAACCCACCTGCGGATCGGTTTCTGCATTCGGCTGATCAATAAAATCCTCGCCGCCAAACGGGTTGGTTTTAACATTATCTATACCCGCGGTAACTGGATTACCGGCAACATAGCCAGGTTTCATCTTGTAGCGACGGCAAAGCACATGCTCCGGCACATCGACGCTACCCCAACCAATTTTTGCAGGTCGCAGGTTTTGTTTTGCAAGCACTACAGATTGTACAATCAAGGGAGGCAACGCCTGCGAATACGCTTCATCGACCTTGCCTAAATATACCGCATCTACCGATCCGGCAGCATGCGTATGTGTGCTTGAAATAAGCAAGTTAGCCGGCGCAATACCGGTTTGTTTATGGATCTCAGCTTTTACCTCATCTACAAACTCCTTGCGCATTACACAGATATCAACCACAACAATTGCTGCAATAGTATCGCCGTTTTGGAAAACTAATGCGCGGGCATGCAGGCGGTCATGGATGTATTTGGCAGTATGTGCTACAAAATCGCCATTAATAAAAGTACCCAGGGGGGGAGTGATATCTACATTTGCCGCACCGGCTAAAAACTGTTGAGCGCCCATATACTACTGATATTTTATGACCACGCTTTACGTATAAAACGAAGCCAATTTTGACTGAATATATTTTCGATATCTTGCGAGGTATACCCGCGTTTAGATAGGATAACTTCAAATTTTTGCAGATCGGCGATAGAATCCATATCCCAGGGAGATTGCTCGGTTCCGAAGATACCATCAAGATCACTACCGATGGCGATATGGTTTGCATTGCCGGCAATCTGGCAAATATGGTCCCAATGATCAACCAAATTTTCAAGCCTGATATCCAATTGCCATGGGTCGGACACCGTATCAATAAAGCGGATATCCATGGCCCAGCAATCCAACATGCCGCCTATAACCGCGTCGCGTTGTATCAATTGTTTGATTTGATCGTCAGTTAACTGGCGTTGATTAGGTACTATTTTACGCACATTATGATGGCTTGCCCAAACCGGTCCGTTATACAGATCAAGCGCATGGGTAAATCCCTCATCGGTTAAATGAGTTACATCTAATATGAGGTTAAGGGAGTTCATCTCCTTTAACAACTCAACACCTTTAGGCGTTAGCGGGCCTTCCATTTTTGTACCCGGCGCGTAACGGCCCGGTCCAAAGTGCGACAATCCCAAAGCACGGAGGCCATAACCATAAGCTATGTGCAGGTAATCAATATCCACTAACGAATCGGCTCCCTCCAAACTAAGGATATAACCTATTGGTTTCTTTTCGTCGTCAATTGTGGTATCGTTCCATAAAGCTAAATGTGTGTTAAGCTGATCAAGATTGATGATCTGCACCATTTCGCCCAATTTCTCCATTTCGCGGTACCAGCATAGCTGCGCCTGTGTCATTGCCCAGGCCTGTTGCGGCGAGTTCCAGCCGGATAATGCACTGCCGGCAGGAGTATACCTGGCCAGCTGTGTTGCAACTACCAGACCTATACGGCCCTTGCGTAATTCGGGAAGGCAAACTGTGCCTTTGCCGCGGTCGGGCTTATCTTTCATAAACATTTCGCGCTGCCTTATTTCGGTTAACGGGCGGGAAAGGTCCCGGTTCCATTCAAGCGCGTTCATGGCAAGATCAAGATGTGCGTCGACTATAAAGGGCCTTTGCATATAGCTGCGTATTACTTGTTATAGTTAAATGGATATTTTTCTATTATGGCTCTAATTTGATAGCCGAATTTTTCTGTCACCTCTTTCCACTTCGCTACCTCTTCATCAGTATAATTATAAAAACCTTTATTGTTTTGCATACCCTGGCCGCCTGCATCAAGTACCTGCTCCATAAATTGGGGCAATTGGGTGTCTTTTGACAGATCGGAATTGAGATCCTTCATCACCATGCCATAAGCATAGGTACCCATCAAATCCATATACCTGCAATTGCCGCAAAATGGTAAATAATAACCGGCATCATTGCGACAGGCACGATCAATATCTTCTGCCGATGCATAGCCGTTATCTACCAGGTAAGAAGCCTCGCGGGCCATAGCGCTTATCAGGCGGCTGCGGATCCCATCATTTTTAACAATATAAGCATCTTTCCCCCAATACGAATTGGCCAGCGCAACTATTTTTGTTGCCGTATCATTACTAATATCGGTTGAAATAACTTCAAGAAAAAGAGACGTATGTACAGGCTCTGTCCAATTTAAACCAATTAATCTTGCAGGATTATCAAAGCCTGCCTGTAAAGTATCAAGCGGAATGCTTTCGGTATTAATGGCAACAACTGCATTGGGGGCAATAAGCGGTACCAAGCTATTTAACAGTTGCTGCTTATCGCCTGCATTTTCATGTGTAATTGCTATAACTAATTTGCAATCGTGATAGGTAGTTAGTGTACTGCTAACTACCAGTTGGTTTTGATAGACACCAGCTTTACCTTGTGCTTTTAAATGTTTATTTAAAAACTCATTAAACTCAGCGGCATTGGGTGTACCTACATTTAGATAATGCCCCGCCGTAAGCAAGCAAACCGCAGTGCTGGCAATTAAAGCGGCATCGCCGATAAGTAAAACAGGGTCCGTATTTTTGATAGCGTTATCCACTTAAATGTCTAATGTTTTTAATACTTGTTTTGTCTTCGCGATAGCCTGGTCGATATCTGCCTCGGTATGCACTGCGCTAATATACCACAGTCCCCGGCCAATTATGCGGATGCCTTCGTTATGCATTGCTGCTATAAATTTGCCCAGTTTAGCCTTGTCAGCAGTTAAGGTATCACGGTAATCATATACTGCTTCGGCGTCGGTAAATGCGATATTAAACATTGGGCCGGGGCCTTGCACTAATAGTTTATGACCCGTTTCGGCAGCTGCATCTTTAATTCCCCGGATCAACTTTTTACCCAGTGTGAACATACGTTCGTAAGGTTGTTCTTTCTCCAATACCTGGATAGTTGCCAGTGCGGCGGCTACCGTAGCGTTGCTTGAATTCATCGTGCCTGCATGGATAACTTTTGCCGATTCAATCAGCTCCATCCATTCGTGGGTGCCAACAATAGCGCTTATAGGGTACCCGCTGGCAATAGCTTTCGCGAAGATTGCCATATCAGGCTTAATATTAAAATATTGCTGCGCTCCGCCTAATGATAGCCTGAAACCTGTAATAACCTCATCCAATATAAAGGCCATGTTATATTCAGTACACAAGTCGCGTATAGTTTGCAAAAAGCCGTCTTTAGGTAGGATACAGCCGTTGTTGCACATTACCGGTTCGGTTATTACAGCAGCTAATTCATGGTGATGTTTTTTGATGGTAGCTTTTAAAAGCTCGGCATCATTCCATGGTATTACAATAAACTCATCACGTGTTTTTTCGGGTAGGCCTGCGGTCCAGGGGTAAACTTGCGGTTCTTCGCGACTACCTAATGCTTCAACAGATGGTGTTGATATACCCCAGCAAACATTATCCATCCAGCCATGATAATGACCCTCAAACCGCAGAAATTTTGATTTACCTGTCTTAGCCCTGGCTACCCTGAAAGCAGTTTGTACAGCTTCAGATCCGTCCAAACAAAAGCGCATTAACTCGGCTGTTGGAATAAGCTGACTGATCTTCTCTGCAAGTTCAATTTCTTGAATATGCTGGCCGGCATATAGCTGCCCTGTTGCCGAATAATCGGTAACTGCTTTTATAACTTCGGGGTGGGAGTGGCCCAGGATCAAAGGGCCCTGACTTAATGTAAAATCGAGGTATTCGTTACCATCCACATCATAAATGCGGCTGCCCTTGCCATGGGTATAGAATAAGGCATGCGGGTGATTGTATTTCCTGAACTCGGAAGAAACCCCACTCGCCAAAACTTTTTTTGCCCGCTCAAGCAGCCGGGCAGATTTATCATAACTCTTAATTTCCATTATCAGGTTAAATTAATAATCGTTCTTTTTCAGACACATTTGCCGGGTACATTGCGGCCAGTCTGAAAATATCTTCGTTAAATGCAGCGAAAGCTTTTTCCCATTCTGCGGCTTCCTGTGTTGTGTAGTTGTACAGGCCGTTAAGGTTTTGGATGCCCCGCCCGTTTTCTTTAACAATTTGCTCCATTACAGCAGGCACATCATCGGTATTTGATAATTGCGGAAATATGTTTTTAAAGATCTCGGCATAATCAGCCAGTCCACTATAATCCATTCGCCTAAATAATCCCATTAATGTGATCCATGAACCCGCATCGTATCTAAAGGCCTTGTCGGCATCTTCCATGGTGGTTTTGCCCTGGTCTATCAAATGAAAGATCTCGCGGTAAACAGCATACATCAGCCTGTTGGTAATAAAGCCTTTAATGTCCTTGCGTAGTAAGGTTGGTTCTTTAGCCCAATGCCGGGCAAGGTTAAATACCCAGTCGGCATAAGTTGCATCGGTAAGCTCGCCGCAGGTTATTTCTAAAAAGCGCGTGGCATAAGCAGGCTCCGCAAAATGGACGCCTATAAACCGCTCAGGGTTAGGTACCAGCTTTTGCAAAATGGTTATGGCTATGGCCGATGTATTACTGGCAACTACGGTATTGCTTGATACTACATCAGTTATTTTTTTATAAACCTGAGCTTTAATATCGATATCCTCAATTACACACTCAATAACCAGGCTGCAATTAGCCAGGGTGTAATAGTCCATCGTTATTTCCAGGTTATTAAGGTAGTAGGCGGCCTCTTTTTTTAACAAACCCGCCTGCATGCAATTAGTAAGCTGTTCGCTTATCCTGTTATCAGCAGCATCAAAATCCGCGTTTATTGGCGCTATAGCCTTTACCCGATGGCCGGATGCCAGCAGCGAAACAATAATGCTGCTGCCCATCAACCCAATGCCGACTACACCAACCTCTATTTCTGCAGGATTTGTTTTTACTATATTCATAGTGCTTATACCGGCATTTTTACAATGCAATCAATCTCTACCTTCAAATTTTCAGCAAGTACTGATTGTACAGTGGTACGTGCGGGTTTAATACCGGTAAAATAGGTTGAATATACTTTGTTATAGCGATCAAAATCATTAATATCAGCTAAATGCGCGGTGCACTTTACCACATCATTCATGGTAGCGCCGGCGGCTTCAATTATAGCTTTTAGGTTATCTAATGTACGTGTGGTCTCTTCCTCTATGGTGCCTAAAACAAACTCAGATGTTTTAAAATCAACAGCTGCCTGTCCGCTTAAAAACAGGAAACCATTTACCAGCACCCCATCAGAGTAAGCGCCTGTGTCAAAGCCTGCCTGACGATCTGGGTGGGCAATTTTTTGTTTATCCATAAGTTATGTTTGTTAAGGTTAAAGTTAGTAAATGGACTAATAATCTTCTTCAATCAAAAGTAAAGGCGGGCCATTTAGTTTACTATTACTTTCGTATGTAATACTGGTATTATTTTTCATATATATTGGCTCATAATAGAAAATTAAGGATAAATATGTTAATGTTGTATTAATAATTAGTTTAATTGAGGATGAAAGCAATAGAACAACGCCTGCCCCAGGACTTTGATAAATCGTTTGTTGTGTTCCGCGAGACAGGAAAGTACTTTCCCTGTCCCTGGCATTTCCACCCCGAGTTTGAGTTAGTGTTGATTTTAAAATCGACTGGCCGCAGAATGGTGGGTGACCATATTGGCTATTTTGATGAAGATGACCTGGTTTTCATGGGCTCGGGCATACCCCATGTTTGGATAAATGACACCCAGTTTATGAATGGCGAAGCCGGTTACCCGGCTGATGCTATTGTGATACATTTTATGGATAGCTTTTTGGGAGATAAGTTTTTAAGTATCCCCGAAATGGAGAACTTTAAAAATATCCTCAGGACATCATCCAGGGGCCTGGCCTATCATGGCGCAACCCGTACCAAAATTAACAATCTGATGAAAAGCATGCTAACTATGAGCGGGCTTAAACGGTTATCGGCCCTGTTCGAGATCTTTGACATATTAGCTACATCTGCCGAGTATGAGGTGTTGGCAAGCCCGGGATATACCCAGGTTGAACTAAAGGCATCCGACAGGTTTGGTAAAGTAACCGAATACATCATGCGGAACTTTGATAAGGAGATCACCCTGCCCGAAGTAGCATCGATAGCCAATATGGCGGTAACTACTTTTTGCAATTTCTTTAAAGACCATTTCAGGGTAACGTTTGTGGAGTATTTAAATACCGTACGCATAGGGTATGCCTGCAAGCTGCTGGCTGATGATGACCATAACATTGTTGAAATTGCCTACGAAAGCGGGTTTAAAAACCTGGCTAACTTCAACCGCCAGTTTAAACGCTTTAAGAGTATGACACCGACTGAATACCGTAAAACTATAGGAGCTTAACGCAACTTGTTTCATTTCACAGAAATGTAAAACAAATGAAACAGGTGAAACAAGATATTGACTTAACTGGTTGAATTTTAACTGATTAATGAAAATTGATAAAACAAAATGAAACAACTTATCCGTCAGCTATTTTAAGTATAAAATGTGATTAACTGATTTGTAATCAGTTGGCTAATAAATCGACGAGTTTTGTTTCATAAAACGGCGTATATGAAACAAGATTTGATAGGTTTACCGGTTATTAAACAGCCTGTTTAATACTGCCGGGTAGCAGTCGCCGGTTATTGTGCCCTGGCCCGTCATTTTATAGCCAAAGGTGATGCTATCGCCAAAGCATAAAATATGAGTTGCTTTGGGTTCGGTATTGATAATTGCCTCGTATACGGCCGTACCAATAACTTTATAGCCATTAGCCGTAGGGTGTACACCGTCGTTCACATTAAAATTAGAAACGTTCTGAAACAGCGATTCTTTATCGCTTGTTGAGTCACCGCAGGCTAATAATATTTTATTCAGGTCTATTAAATGGCATTTGTTTTTAATAGCTAACTCCTTTATAACCGCGTTGGCAGAATCTACCCGCGCTTGCGGACCGCCAGGAGCATAATTTTTAGCATCAATCCTTTGTAATACATATTCAGCATTTATAGGCGGTATCGTCATCAGGAAAAGTTTACTGTCTTTTTTTATCGCGGTAATTAACTTTTGATATTGCATTTTATACTCCTGCACGGTTAACTTATTACGCAAGTTCAGCATATCATTTGTACCGACCATTAGCACCACCACTTGCGGCTTTTTAGCTATAACATCTTTATTTAAGCGTGCTAAAAGTTCTACTGTGTTATCGCCGTTATGGCCCGCGTTGGTAATTGTAATCCCATTTTGCGAATAGGCACCCATGCCCATCAGCATACAAAAAATTATAAGGAGCTTTTTACGCATTTTAAAGATTTGATTACAAGTTATTAAACAGCCTGTTCAACACCGCCGGATAAGGGTCACCTTCAACCGTACCCTGTCCCTCCATTTTATAGCCATAAGTAATGCTATCACCAAAACATACGATCCTGTTAACCCCAGGTTCTGCAATACTTAAGGCCTGGTATACTGCTGTAGCAATAACTTTATAACCGTTAGCAGTGGGGTGTACGCCATCATTGATATCAGCATTTGCTACATTCATGAAAAGCGAGTCGGGTTCAGTCCCCGAACCACCGCAGGCTTTCAGTACATGATTGATATCTATTAACCGGCATTCGTTTTTGGCGGCCAATTGTCGTACGATATCATTGGCACCGTCAACCTTGGCTTGCGGAGAGATATTGCCATACACCGATGGCTTAACCCTTTCCAATATATAGCCCTCATTTATGGGGGCTATTGTCATTAGTACCAGTTTTGCATGTGGTTTTATCCGCGTAATTAACAGCTGGTAGTTAGCTTCATATGCCTTATATGTAAGTATATTGGCATCGCTCAGCATATCATTGGTGCCAACCATTAACAGCACCAGTTGGGGATTTTTGGATAGCACATCCTCATCCAACCTGAATAAAAGATCGGCTGTATTATGACCGTTAACACCGGTATTAAATATGGTTACTTGCCGACGTTCCACAAATTATTTATACTGAATAGTAAATTACCAGGCTGTCCAGCCACCATCAACAAACAGGTTTTGCCCGGTTACGAATGACGCAGCATCTGATAAGAAAAACGCCACCGAACCGGCAATTTCATCTGCATGGCCCACCCGGCCCATTGGTACTTTCTGGGATAATCGCTCTATAAATTCGGGTTTTTGCTGCTGTATGCCGGGATTTGGGAACGGCCCCGGCGATATACAGTTACAACGGATGCCTTTTTTGCCCCAGTGTACTGCCAGGTAACGCGTCATTTGTACAATACCCGCTTTGCCTACGCCGTATTCAATAGGGTTAACATTCATCGGCAGCTCATAAACCCCGGGATTTGGCGATACTGAGCCGTACATGCTGGAGAACAATACAATGCTGCCCCGGCCTTCTTTTTCCATTGCCAAGCCTGCTTCGCGCGCCAGCATAAAGGTGCCGGTAAGGCCGGTATGGTTTACTTCGTCAAAATCCTTTTCGGTCAAATCTTCGAAATGTTTGGAGGTCGAACCAAAAGTAAGGATCACCAGCCCCTGCGGTGCACCTAATTTGGCTGTTTTTGCCGCGACAAATTTTTTGATGGCTTCACCGTCGCGCACATCTAAAGAACCGGCAATAAGGTTGTTGTTGTTTAACGAGTTTGCAAACTGTGTTGCCTTATCTTCCAGGTCGACACATAAAACTTTGGCTCCGGCCTGCAACAGTAATTTAACTGTTGACTGCCCCAGGTAGCCCGCGCCGCCAATTACCCAAATGGTTTTTCCTTTAAGACTTAATATGTTGTTGTTTTCCATGATGCTTATTATGCATTTAAACCGCCGTCCATTAATATATTCTCACCGTTGATATATTCGCCCGCTTTTGAGGCCAATAGTACCACCAGTCCCTTTATATCGTCGTTATTGGCCATGCGTTTTAGCGGTACCTTTTTGGTATAGTTCTCTAAAAACCGCTCGGGCTGGTTGTTGAATAAACCACCAGGGCTGATACAGTTAACCCTGATGTTTTTACCCGCGTAATGCTGCGCCAGGAACTTTGTTAAATTGATCAATCCGGCGTTATGGAAGAAGTAATCGGGCGGAAGGCTTTTAGGCATATCGGTACCCTCGTAATTTGAATAATCGGGTCCAAACATGCCCATCATGGAGCTGATGTTGATTATAGTGCCACCATCTTCATTTTTAGCTATCAGTGCACCCAGTTCCCTTAAAATATCCATCATCCCGGTGGCATTAACTTGCATGGATGCGGCAAAATCCTCGATAGGGGCATCGAAGCTTTTCATGGTGCGTGCTACAGAATTATTTACAAAGCCATCCAGTTTACCAAATTGGGCCATAATATTTTTGCTCAGTTCCAATACCGATTGATGATTGCCCTGGTCAACCTGTAAAGCATGCACATCTAATCCCTGCGTACGGAAATTTGCTGCCACTTCTTCCAGTTTTTTAAGATCGCGCGAAGCGATAATAACCGTGGCACCCGCTTCGGCCAAACCCTCGGCAATACATTTGCCATAATTACCCGCCCCGCCTGATACCAGGATAACGTTCCCTGTCAGGTCAAACAATTGCTTAACGTTCATTTAGTTTATGCTAATTTTTTTGCCGCCCTGCTTTAAGCTTTCTGTACCGGCAATCAATGTTTTAATGATCTGTTCTGTTTTGGCAAATTCCAATCGCGGTTTGCCTTCCTGTACCGAGCGGATAAACTCAATGACATTATCCCTGAACATAGCGTACGAGTTTTTAACGTCAACCAGTTTCCAGTTTTGCTGCCCAAATATGGAGATCTGGAAAGTGCCGGAAATATGCTCCATCAAATGTACCGTAACCTGCAACCCGTTTTCAAAGTCTATTTTAACAATAGCGGCGTCCGGCTTGCCAACGTTTATAACGCTAATGGGTTTAGGGTCGTCCATAATAGAAAATATTCCTTCCAATAAATGTACGCCATACTTGGTCCAGTCTTTTTTACCTACGGCGGTAATCAATTCTATCTTACCCATGTTAGGCAAATCCTGTTTCGCTGCCATACACTCGCCGGCATACCGTTGCGATGAGCAAGACATGATAAACTTTCCTTTAGCAACTTCGGCAGCAAAATACTCAAGGTCGGCCAGGGTATCACATAAAGGTTTGTCAATAAACAGGGGGATCCCGGCATCAATAAATGGTTTAGCCATTTCGCGGTGATTTTCAGGATCATCCCTGCAAAGTAAAACGGCATCCACTTCAGCGATCATTTCTTCGGCCGAGTTACAGATAACCGCAATGCCCGCGGTACGTGCTATATGTGCCGATATTGCCGCATCCTGGGTTAATATATGCGTAACTTTTGCGCCGGGAATACCCAAAGTGGCTTTGTTAGCCTGGAGATATGCGGCTACAGCCGGATACCCTAAAGACACGATCTCATCAGCATTAAAAATACCGTTAATAATAGCCGACCATGAAGTTGGGTGTGCATTACCCGGGCTCATGCCTATTACACCAATTTTTATCATTTTTAAATTTACTATTTTGTTAACAAGCTTAATGGCACTTTAGCCAGGTAAATTGATGTTTTATCCTCATGCGATGAGTAATACGAATACCATAAGGTGTTTTTATAGATCAGCATACCGGGGTAGCTGCAATCGCCGCCGCTTTGGGGTATAGTGATTGCTTTTTTGGTTTTACCCTGCAGGTCGGTAATAAAAATTGCCGATTTATGGTTGATCGCCTTTTTTTGCAGTTCCGGATCCTGTGGATACAGCCGCGAACCTATGCATAAGGTGTTGTCATCTAAAAATAAAAAGTCGGGCCCGCCTATGCGCACATCCATTTTGCTGTATTGCCATGAGGTATAAGGCGCCTCGGCGGTGGCAATTACACCTCGCTGGTCGCCCTGCTCGCGCCTTATCATAACATATATTTTTCCGTTTTTGTCAAACCTAACGGTTGATTCATTAGGAGCCCCGTCAACATCAAGTTTTGCAACATTTTCGAAAGCTTTACCATCCGTTGTCTTAACCAGGAAAACGGTTCCATTTTTATAATCGATAGCGTAGCCCATGTTTTTGTACCAGCTAACGCGCCATACCCAGTCAGATTTTCCCGCTATCGCCGGATCAACTATTGATTCAACAGGCTCAGAAAAATTCTCGCCATTTTTATCAGAATATATAACCCACGGCTTGCGGGTATCTACCTTATCATCCTTATAGGTTTCTACGTCGATCAATACCATTAACCTGTTATCCGGGGTGATAGATAGCTTCGGGTCGCGAATGTCCAGCCCTTCCATCTTGTAAAAAGCCACGCTTTTCCAGGTTTTTCCATCATCGGCAGACATTATAATTCTTGCTGTACCTTTCGGTCCAGATACGTGGGCCGGCGCCTCCCTGAAAGTGCAGTAAAACCTGTTTTTAAATCTCACCAAACTTGTAAAGGCGCTGTGCGGCGCCTCGTTCCATATTTTTTGAACTTCTATTTTAGCCGGGCCGTCCTGCGCATTTACAATAACGCCTGTGGTTGCAACTAAAAATAGTAAGGTAAGCAATCGTTTCATTAGTTATTTAAGATTAAGTTAAAAGCGGGTAATCACTGTACCAAATCTCGGTTTATAAACCATAGCGTGTTACTATTTTATTTTATGATACTGATATTATTATACAGCGAAACCGGGAGAATTAATCTCTTTCAAGTTCAGCAAAAATATCCGCGTCATAAAATTTTATTGCTTCGGTAGCTAAATCAAGCTGACCGGTTGAACGGCCGCCAATTAATACCCAATCTGTTTGAGGCTGATGGAATGCCCACGCCATAGCCAGTAAGGCTGGTGTATGCCCGGTAGCTTTGGCTACCTGCATTAATTTATTTAACCGCCTTTGCGCTTTTTCGCCCGAATAAACATCCTGGTGGGCGGGCATAATATCAAACCTTGAGTTTTTCTGCACGCCATTTAAATGCTTCCCGGTTAAAAAACCGGCGCCTAACGGGCTGTAAGTTATTATGCGGACGTTGTTTTTATCGCACAAATCCATCATTTCCAAACTGATATCGTTTACCGCAAGGTTATGGTTATTTTGGATATAGCTTAAACAGACAGGAGTGCCCTGCAACAATTCAAGTGTATCGGCTAATTGTACGGTATTAAAATTGCTTGCGCCAATGTTTTTTATTTTGCCTTCGGCGATTAGCTCATTTAGTATCAACCAGGCCTCAGGCTGTGCAAGCGCGGTATCCCAACGATGTAGATAAAGTAAATCGATCGTATCTAACTGCAAACGTTTAAGCGATTGCTGAACAGATTCACGGATACCGGCCGCATTATAAGGCGGTAATATTTTGGTAGCGATATCGATGTTATTCTTTTCGTCACGTGCAGCCAACCATTCGCCAACAATAGTTTCTGATAAACCATTGCTATAGGCCGCAGCCGTATCAAAATGGGTTACCCCCATACCCAGGGCATGATCCATCAGCGCGAAAGAGGCAGCCTTATCTATCTCCCTGCCAAACGTTACGCAACCCAAGCCAATGTTTGCAGCCATGTTTAATTATTTAAACCAGTAGGAGTACAGGTTACCACCAGTTAAGTGGAAACGCAGTTTTATCTCTTTGCCCTGTAATGCCGAAAGGTCTGCACCCTTTGCCCACGTAACCACAGCAGTATATTGATCTGCAACAATAGCTTTGCATTGTGCAAGGCCATAGCCGTTTATTGCTTTGCCATCCTTATCTAAAACCTCAACACGAAGGCTGCCGCCCAGGTCTAATTTAGTGTTCACCAATAATTGTTTACCTGTAAATGTTATGGTTTTGGTAGTGATGCTCCCGGGATCGCTACCGCCGTTATATAACGATACAAAACCATCCCTACGCCAGCTGGCTTTAGCAATGCGGGCGTATTGCGTAATGGTTGGCGAACTGCCGCCATGAGGCAAACTCATTGCACCGTAATATACACTCATTTCCTTATCGGTAACCTGCATATTGCTTGACGTATAGAGCGTACCGTCATCCCATGATCCGGCTTTGCCTAACGGGATAACAGGGTCGCGCACCGGGCGGCTCCAATGCCTTAAGTCGCGCGATACGGCAACTTGCGGTTGGATCTTACCATCGCCGGTTACAGCAAATACGCCCGAGTTATAAGTGGTGATATCAAACATCCACGGGAAACCGATATAGATCCCCTGGTAAGGATAAACCGGCATACCATACACATTTGCCTCGATGCCGCCTTTTGACATTACCAGCCTGTCATCCGAGGGATCGCCTTCTACAGCAAGTGTAGCTATCGTATTTGGCTGACCCGGCGCGTGCCAGTTAATAAAATCATCGCTTACAGATACAAACGCCATACGGTCCATTTTGCCCGGCGTAACACTGGTGTTGCTTACCAGCATACGCTGCTTGGTGGTAGCTATAAATAGGTGCTTCTCCCGATCGTAAGCAACGTTTGATACGTCGCCGTAAGGCAATACGGGTTTTGGATAATGTGTCCAGTTAAGGCCGTCGGGCGAGAAATAGACGTTATAGCCAAAGTTCTCCTTGATCTCGCCATCAAACGACATCATTTTATAGCGTCGCGAAGCGTCTTTATCATCCGGATCGTATACTACTGTGCCGCCCCCAACGCGGCAAATGTTATTTTGCTTATTGCCGTTAAACTCAATAATACCCAGCTTAGGTTTTACCCAGGTTATGCCATCAACACTTGTGGCGTAGCACACAAAATATTTTTCCTTAAGGTAGGCGCAGTACCACATACGGTAACCTGTGCCGGCGGGTTCGTTTTTTAGTACGGTGCCATAAATGTAGTTAGAGGTGCCTTCCCAGGGTTCGGTTGCATGTATCAATACTTTTGATTTAACAGCCGGCTTAACCACCCTTTGCACATCTACCATTTCGGTAATGCGATAATCATCCATAAACAATTCGCGCACATTGTTTTTTAAGGCAGGGTCGTAGTTAACTTCATAGGTTAAAGCGATATCATCCCAATAACTAAGCCCGGTTTCGGCAACGAGTGTAAAAATAGAAACTGTTACATGGGTACATTTATCAGGCGCTTTAAGCTCGATGGTTAATTGTTGCCAATCTTCGGCAGGTGTGGCAATAGCCGACTTTGTACCGATGACAGCATTATTCTGGTCCCAGAAATCCAGCCTGAAGGTTGCCGGTTTGCCGGTTTTTGTTTTAACCCAGGCCGTGGCTTTATACACGGTGCCCGGATCGGCTATTTTTTTCTCGGACCTAACCTGTAAATTACTGGTAGTTGAAGTGTCGGAAACTTTTAGCGATTGATCGTCCTTATTGGCACCATGCCTTTCTGCACCCGATAGGGTAGCCGTTTGCAGGCCCATACCGGTGGCCCAGCACAATGGGCGCTGAAAAGGGTCGCGCGACATGAAATCACCATTGGTGATCATGTTTGTATTAGGAATAACCACCTGTGCCTTAACGCCGCTGCTGAAAAGCGCGAACAACAATACCAGGCAAACTTTGCTGCCCGTAATATTCCTTAATAGTTTCATGTTTATGATATTATTTTAGCCAGCCCAACTTGTCCCATTTTGGCAGGTCAAGAAATGATGTATCGGGGTAGGCCAATGTTTTTGCTTTTAACAGATCGGTTGCATTTAACAAACTGCCGTTAACAGATTGCAGCGCTTTATCTAAATATTCAGACCGGTCTATCCCAACCAATACCGATGATACCTGGTTAAACGATAAGGCAAACTTTGTCGCCAGGGTTGATATTTCGGTTATTTCATTATTTAACAATTCGCGATATTTACCAATATGCTGCTCAACAGCCTGTAATGCCGGGTGCAGATCGCGGCCCTTATCGCTTAATAAACCTTTCATTAAAACCGAGCGCACTACAATTCCTGTTCCCTGCTGGTGGGCATAATCAAAGTTTGCTGCCTGCTGTTGGTCCATTAGGTTAAAGGCCAGTTGGATTACTTCCCAACCTTTTTGAATAGCGGTTTTAGTTTCGGCGGCGTTGTAGGTTGATACACCTATTGAGCGCGCCCTTCCGCTATTTTTTATTTGGTTGAAAATTTCTTTTACATCGTTGTTAGCCAGTATATCCAAGTCGGCGTAGTGTACCATGTAAATGTCAACATAGTCTGTCTTTAACAGTCCCAAACTTTCTTCCAACGATGCTTCGATCCTGCTTTTTAATGATTGATAGTCCGAAATTTGACCGTCGGCATTTTTAAAATGATGGGGGCACTTGGTTGCAAGTATTATTTTATCACGGCGGTCATGAAAAGCCTCACCCATTATAGATTCGCTTTCGCCGTACAGGCGGGCGGTATCAAAAAAGTTAATCCCTTTATCCAGCGCTTCATGCAAGAGTTTAACAGCATCACCGCGCGATAACATATCAGCTTCGCTGTTAACGCCTATGCCGTAAGGCACACCAATTTCAACCCCGCCAAATGCAATTTCAGAAACAGCTATGCCGGTTTTACCCAGTAACCTCTTTTTCATATCGATTAGTAAGGCTTGCCCGGATCAATTACCGCACCCGGAAGTTTTTCGGTTACCGATTTGCCAAACCTGTCTACCAGATTTTTGCAGTAGCTGCTTAGACCCACTACATCTGCACCAACATTTACAAACTTATAACCCATCTCCAGGAAGCTATCCAAACTATCAATACCGCCGGATGTAGCGGCAAACTTGCCATACTTATTAGCTACCTGTGCTACAAGCTTACGCGCTTCAATTAAGCGCGGATGATCCCACTGACCGGGTGCACCAATGCTTTGGCTAAAATCGCCCGGGCCAAAAAATAACATATCAACACCATCTAATGCCGCTATAGCTTCCAAATCAGGCAATACTTCGATGTCTTCGATTTGGAGGGCCAGGAATTTTTGCTCGTTAGAGTCTTTTAAATAATCCTGAAAATCCATATTGGTAAAAGCGCCATCGGCACTGCCGCCATCAATGGCCCTAAGGCCTATCGGGTGGAAGCGGGTCATTTTTACTACTTCTTTTGCTTCTGCCAGGCTCCTGATATGCGGTACCATTATACCGGTCGCATCCATCTCTAACGGCTTAACATAGCCGCTATAGCTGCCGCGCGGCACACGTACCATTACATCTACATTGCGTGATTTTGCCGCCCAGATCTGCGCGTTTAGTACAGACCAGTCCTGCGCCAGATGCTCTTGATCTATCCATAAACAATCAAAGCCGCATATGGCAGCTATCTCTGCTGCCTGGCCATCGCCAAGGTTTACCTTTAAACAGCTGGCAGCATTGCCTGCCCTAAGTTTTGCCAATACCCGGCTTTCTCTCATTTTCATTAGTAACTATTTATTTGTTTGATCTTTATATGAATTTTGTACGTCCTTTTTAACCAGGTATAACAAACCGGCACAAATTATCATGCTGAAAGATGCTATCCTGAAAAGCAGGGCCATGTTTACGTGCGCATCTCTTAAAGCACCGCTGGCGTAAAGGCCCAGCCCGCCTACTATGCAGGCAAACATGTTTAGTACACCATAACCGGTAGCAATGTAACGCTTATTGGCAATCATGCATAAAATGGGCATTAAATTGGTGTCGGCAAATACGCGGGTAAAAGCATACACAATAAAACCGCCAACTGCTATGTAAACCACATCGGTATTACTGGCGATAAACACCGCAGGGGCGGCGATGCATAAGCCTATTATGGGTACTAATATGCGTGCTTTGGTATTTGTTTTACTCCACCTGTCAGCAAAATAACCACCAACCAGAACACCTGCCATACCAAGCGGATACAAGTATCCGGTTGCATATAAACCGGCTTTAGTTTGTGATAAATTAAAATGCTCTTTATAATAAGTAGGCAGCCAACCCAATATCATCCAACCGATAATACCGAGGAACCCCCAAAATATCAGTAAAAAGGTAAACGATCGTCTTTTAAACAGATCTTTTATAGCCACAAAGAATTTAACGTCGTTTTTTTCCTTCTTTACCTGGTCGCTGGTATTGGCATCGCGCAAAAAGAAGTATAGTACAATGGCATACCCTATACCTATAGCGCCAAAAATTACAAATGCATTACTCCAATGATAATCCTCGGCTATCCAACCACCTAAAAAGCCCAGGCTTTGACCTATAAATACGCCGGTTAAATGTATTCCTATTGCTAATGAACGTGTACGCCCTTTATGATAATCTGAAATTAAAGCTAAAGCGGCGGGTAAATAACAGGCTTCGCTTACACCCATTAAAGCGCGACTGGCCAGTAGCCCTTCAAAAGTTGTAGCATGCGCTGTTAAAAACGTTACGCCCGACCATACAAACAGGCTAACTACAATTACCCTGCTGCGGCTAAACCTATCGGCCATGTAACCGGCTATAGGACTTAAAAAACCATACACCCATAAAAAAACCGATGTCAGTAAGCCAAACTGTGCATCGGTCATGGGGACAGATTTTATAATAGAATCGCGCATGGTGGTTAACATTACGCGGTCAAGGTAATTAAGGCATCCAACCACACAAAGTAACCCAACAACCAACCATGCTTTAAATGGTAGTTTTTCGGTTTTGGATAATTTTGCACTGGTAACGGCTGCGTCCATATGTTGAGTTTAAAATACTTATTTCAAATGTATCTTTTGCTGCTATTAATTAGTGCTATTTTATTTTACAATACTGATACTATTTTAAGTTGTGAATTGCAAAAAACAAACAGCCGATAGTGTAAAATTACCAACTGTTTGTTAATTAGTATCAATTAAAAGATTTTAAACTTTATTATTTTGTCAGATATTTCCCTTTTTTCAAAACATCCGCCCATATAAAATAGCCCAGCTCATTTGGGTGCAGGCCATCAAAAACATATTTAGGGTTCATCATTCCTGTACTGTCTACAAAATGCGGGTATAAGTCTATCAATGTTATTCCCTCCTGCACGGCAATTTCTTTTAGCTTGCTATTGATGTATAATATATGCGCTGTTTTACCTTTCAGGCTGGCAAAGGTGTCATTTACGGGTAGTAGTGTATGAAAGTAAATTTTGGTTGATGGCGATCCGGCTTTTATTCGGGATATTATCCGTTTGTAATTCCTT
Organism: Mucilaginibacter sp. UYCu711; assembly: GCF_050433825.1. Taxonomy (NCBI): domain Bacteria; kingdom Pseudomonadati; phylum Bacteroidota; class Sphingobacteriia; order Sphingobacteriales; family Sphingobacteriaceae; genus Mucilaginibacter; species Mucilaginibacter sp. UYCu711. The sequence continues at coordinate 168,460 of NZ_JBNPWM010000005.1, forward strand.
AAAATAAGGCTGTCAGGGACGCTCCGGTTAATGTCGTTGATGCCTATCTCTATAAATATTTTGGCTGGTCTGCCCTGGATCACATTCTCCAGCCTGTCCAATACACCAAAGGTCATATCACCCGGGATACCACGGTTTTTAGCTGTTTTTATGCCTAAAAGTTCGTTCCAGTCGGTATAGGTCATGATGCTGTTTCCCAGGAAAATAATATCATCTTTTGATTTTGGGAACGATTTAAACTGTCCCACTTTGCCCGCATAGATAGGAGGGCGGTAGGTGCTGTCCCAACCGGTAGTATTTTGCGCACGGGCGCTAATGCCTATGAGCATAAATGCTAAACTTAACGTAATTAATTGTGACTTCATTTTGATAAGATTAAAAAACACCGAACGAGTATAGATCAGCATCACGTAGTATAAATTTTATTTGCACTGGTGTATTAGCCAAATTAGTTATTTGCTTTCCACTTTTCCAGGCTACTTTATAATCAATTTTATCGCCGGTTAATTTTGTGGCATCAGCTTCACCAAAACCGGGTATTTCTTTACCATCCTCACCCAATAATACTACCTTTATATAACCGATAGATGAGCTTGAATAATTAATATTTAGCACGTCGCCTTTTAAAAGCAAGGGTTTGGTTAGTGCATAACCTTCGTTATACTTTGCGTGTAACGATGCAAACCCGTCTTTGCGCAGTACCATACGTTCAAGGTAGCAATCTTTAGTGCCATAGGCGCGTGTTAAAAAGAAAGACATTTCGTTTTCTCCTGTCGGGATAACACCTAAAGCCGGTATAGAGCTGCGTGCTGCCCAGTTACGCTGGTCCAATCCCGGACGTGCAAATGATTCCAGAAATTTACGGTCATAAACATTACCACCTCTTGATGATAGCAACACGGCATCTGAAACCCCCTGCCACATTGATGGCGAGATGCCGTAAGTTTTCATTTCGTCATCGGTAAGGATACGGCTATCCGGCGAGAACCTGAACGGCATAGCGATCATGATCTGCGGTGCCCTAAAATAAGCTTGCGTGGCATTGGTATACAAGTTTTCCATTGGTGTATTGCCAAAGCTCATAGGTACGGGTTCTGTCCAATGGATAAAATCTTTAGAAGTCGACCGGGCAATGGTACGTATGCCTTTCAGCAGTTTTTTATCGCCGGGTTTATCCTGGGTCCACATCCGTAAGTAAATGGCATAGCAATTCTCTGCCGGTACCCACGCCGGTACATTTTGCGAATCCATGCCATAACCGTCGCCAAAAAGAGGGGTGGGCTCCTTAAACATATTCCAATGTAACCCGTCGGGTGATACAAAGCGATACAGGCCTCTTTTTACTTTCGCGGTTGAGTAAACACCGCCAACAGCTTTGTATTTCTCGGCATCCGGCACACCCGGGCGCCCATCATAAAATACCGCGAAGTTATGTGTAGTTTGTTTAAGCGAATCGCTGGTGTGTACTACATTGTTTTGCATACTGCCGTTAATGCTAAACAGCCCCAGATCAGGTTTTGTCCAGGTTATTCCATCGGTACTCTCGGCATAGCAGGTTACCTGGTCAACTGCTTTTTGATGTGCCCCAACACCCCGGTAATACATCCTGAACTTTTTGCCATCATTAACAATTGAAACATAAGCACAAAAACTTCCTTCCCAGGGCTTGTCAAACTTTACGGCCACGCCGCCGGATACCGGTGTACCCAACCTGGTTTCAACATCGCTTTGCGAATCTATGATCGCGTTGTCAATAAATAGCTCGCGCCGGTTTTGCATTACTATTGGCGATTGTTGTGAAAATGCCGCAATCCCCAAAGTAATAAAACCAACAGTTAGCATACCTGATCTTATCATATTGATTACAAGTTTTATAATATAAACTGAATTTGTTATTAAAAAAGGCCGGATAATAATAATCATCCGGCCCATTGTTTTAGTATGATTATTTATGGTTTATCCCATACCGGGTTTTGAACCAAGTTTTTATTTAATACCAACTCGTTATACGGAATTGGTTTTAAGTATTTATAATCCTGGAATGTTTTAACCAGGTTTGCGCGCCATATTACGCGGCCGCTTGTTCCGTTAGAAAGTTTGGTGGTGGTGTTATTAATTACTACGTAAACTACCCCCGCTACTTTGGTTGCCGGTATGGCAGATACAAAGCTAACATCAGGTGTACCATCTTCGTTCAAGTCGTAAACTGTATTCATGGCCGGCACATATATACCGTCAAACTCTTTCTCTAAAAGTTTACCTTGTTTCCAACGCATCAGGTCATCATACCTGAAGTTTTCTGAACATAGCTCAATCCCTCTTTCCCTGCGGATCTCCATTAAGGCAGGCGATGTGACATCTGCAAAAAAGTTAGTGCTCATATAAGCATCCACCGTTGCCGGCATAGCTAAATTGGTTATACCCCCTCTTTTACGTAAAAGTGCTATGGTATTTGCCCAGTCGGTAGGGGTAAAAGTTCCCAGCTCTGCCTTAGCTTCAGCGTAATTTAATAATACCTCTGCATACCTGATAATGGGTATAGAGTTAAAGTTAGCCGCTTTTGTATCAATCGATTTGTCGTCGGTAGTGAATTTAAGTTCCTGGTAACCGGTAAATGCCTGCCCAAAATCTGGCGGCGCTGCCGATCCGTCTGCACGTTTATAAGGGGCAGCTCGTATTGTTTGATATAAACGTTTGTCGCGATTTTTTACTTCGGTCTTAAACTCGGTAGTGTTATAAGCCGGGTTATCGGTGTAACGCGTACCATCAATATTTAAGTAGGTATTTATAAAACGCTTGGTAAATGAAATGTTACCGCCATAGGTTGCCGATGTAAATGTCCAGTTAGCATCATGGTACCTTTTTAAGGTTTCGCTAAAGGTATTGGCCAGCATAACTTCGGCAGCTACCGGGGCTTGCGATAAAAATAATGCGCGATAGTCCTTATCCGGCGAATTGGTGGAGTAAACAGAGTACTGTCCGCCTGTCATCACTGCCGAAGCCGCGTCGGCAGCGTTTTGCAGCCAGGCATTAGCCGAAGCTGTCAGGCCCAATTCGGTGTGGTATTTTCTATAAGTACCCTCGTAAAGGCAGATCCTTGATTTTAACGCTAACGCTACAGCCCTTGTTACGGTTGATGATGTAGCATCTTTGGTGTTATTTATATAAGTGCTTGCAAAGGTAATATCTGCTAAAACCGAATCCATTACTAATGTTCGCGGATCCTGTGTTTTATAAATATCAGGGTCATCAACTTTTAACGTTTTATTGTACCAGGGTACGTTGTTAAAGTTTTTAACTTTTTCAAAATAAAACCATGCCCTAAAAAACCTTGCTATACCGGCGTAGTGGTTTTTTTTATCTTGCGATATAGGCGCCTGATTATAATTTTCCAAAAAATAATTAATGTTACGCAGCGTGCCCCAATCCCAGCCGGTACCTTGCTGGCTGGTAAACACACCATTTAAATAGTTTGATACAAGGTTTTGCGATTGGATATCGCTGGTAGCATCACCTGTAAATGTAGCCGTGCCACCCGGTATGCCCGAATTGTAAAAAGAATTGGTATAGAGTTGAAGATTTGCTTCGGTACTAAATGCCTGGTCAGGTGTTAAGCTGTCAAGCGGATGCAGGTCAAGCGCCTTCTTACAGGAAACCGATAACACCGCAATCATAAATATGAATAAATATTTCATAGCCTTAATTTTAGTTTTAATTAAAATGTTACGTTTAAACCTATAGTATATGTTTTCAGCATAGGATAGGCAGCGCCTTGTCCCATGTCTGACCTGATCTCTGGATCAGAGTTTTCAATTACCTCGGGATCTATATCCTTGGTGATCTTGTACATCGGCGAATAAGTAAACAGGTTTTGCCCGGTAACGTATAATCGCGCGTTTGCAACGCCAATTTTATTAACCCACGCTTTAGGGATATTATAACCAAGTGTTATTTCTTTTAAGCGGATATAACTAACATTTTGCAGGTACTTATCATCAGGCGTACCCAATTCGCGCCCGCCGGCAGTAACAGGGCCGCGATATCGTGGGAAATAAGCATTCAGATCAGGATGGTCAATGGTGTAGGTATTAGCCAGGGTAGCAGTTGGTATCTGGCCGTACCACCGGGTATATTGTCCCCAGAAAATGCCGCTTTCATTGCCAAAGAACCAATCTCTTTTAGCTACGCCCTGGAAGAAGGCCGTTAACGAAAAGCCTTTCCACTCGGTATTTGTAGTTATACCATAAGTATAGCGCGGGAGGTTGTTACCCACTACTACCAAATCGCCATGATCGGCTAAGGTGTTCTTTCCTGAATTAACCTTGTTATCGCCGTTCAGATCCATGAACTTAATATCACCGGGATATAATTTATTGCCCGATGAAACCACTATGGCGCTTTGGTCTGCATGGCTCTTTATATCAGCGTCTGATGCAAATAAGCCTTCAACTTTGTATCCCCAGATGTCGCCAAGGTGTTGCCCTTCATAATAGGTTGACAATAAACCATTAGGATTGTAAAATTTGTTGATGGTAGAAACGTTGTCTGACAAGGTTAAACGCACGCCATATTTAACAGGAGACGAACTGGTTTTTATTTGACTGTTCCAGTTTACTGATATCTCAAAACCTTTGGTAGTTAAATCAGCGAAGTTGCCTTTTGGCACAGCTGCACCGAACACTGCAGGTAACGGTTGCCCAACAGTTATCATGTTGGTGGTTTTACGCTGATAAATATCGCCGGTGAAGCTAAGCTGATTTTTGAAAAAAGAAAGATCAAGACCAAGGTTTAAAGTGGTTGCGGTTTCCCAGGTAAAGTTATCAGCCAAAACTGCAGGCTGTTGCAGGTAGGTAGGGAAGGAGCCGTTTAAAATCAACCCTGATTGAACTGCTTTTATAGTTTTCTCATATTGATAAGGGCTTATCTGGCTGTTACCTAATGAGCCGTAAGATGCTCTTAGTTTAAATTCATCAAGCCAGTTGGCAGTGCTTGCCATAAATTTTTCCTGGGCGATATTCCATCCTGCTGATACCGACGGGAAAAATCCATATTGCGAGTACGACGGGAACTTTGAAGTGCCATCATAACGCCCATCAAACTCAACAAGATATTTATTATCGTAATTATAGTTTACCCGGTAAAAACCACCTAATGTAGCCCATTGGTTCGAGCTTGAAAGTAGTTTGTAATTTTGGCCGGCGGCAAGGTTAAAGTTAGGCAGATTATCTATAATAAGCCCATCGCGCTGTATCTCAAGGCTACTGTAATTATATCTCTCATAATTACCGCCAATTAATGCCTTAAAATTATGTTTGCCAAAGCTATGCGAGTAATCGGCATATAAATTGGCTGCGTAATAATCTGTTTTGTTTGAATTATTGTCCAGCCAGTTTTGGCCGGCTGATGTAATTACACCTGGTTTGGTGCTGTAGCTTATTGGAGCGAGGCGTCTTATATCAGTAACATTGGTTAACTGATAAGTGAAATCGCCTTTAATATTCAGCTCTTTCATCGCTTTTGCTTCAAAGCCAATTGTGTTTTGTACTAAAGTTTGAGTTAAGTTAGAGCGGCTTTTACCGGTATACAGATCACCCAGGCCATTATTAGCTGCCGATTGGGTAAGCGTGCCATCAGGGTTAAGTAACACAGCCATGGGGATGCCGTACAACTTAAGGTTTGTCCATACATCATACTGGTTGATAGACTGTAGGGGGTAATTGTATTTAAAGGTTGAAAATGCCGAATTAGTTGTAATGCGCAGCCATTTGTTGGCCTGTATCCCGCCCTTAAACCTCAAATTATATTTATTAAACTTATCGGGATTATATTTAAAGATCCCATCCTGCTGATAAAATTTACCAGAAACAAGGTAGTCTACCTTATTATCACCACCTGATACGCTAATTGCCTGCTCCATTGCCGGCATATTTTTAGCATATAATTCGCTAAGCCAATCGGTATTGCCGTAATAAACATAATTACCATTTGATGGGTTGATGGTAATTGCAGGCTGACCTGGATTTTCTGACCGGTTTTTCAGCTCATCAAGATATCCCGGCGAAAACGGAAAGAAAGTATTAACCGTAGGCGGCGTTTGCGCATAATCATACCATGCTGACCACGACTCGTTAAACATTTTGGCCCACAGGTAGCCATCGCTAACCCATTGTGGTTTGGTGGTACGATCATTAAGAGAATAGTTTGACGAGTAGGTTATCGTATTCTTTTTATGGTTTGGGCTTTTTGTGGTAATCAATATCACACCAAATACACCACGCGAACCGTATATGGCGGCCGACGCAGCATCCTTTAATACCGTTACGCTTTCAATATCGTTGGCGTTCAAATTTAAGGGGTCGCCTTGTACACCGTCAATTAACACCAATGCATCTCCGCCGGCACCTATTGATGTAGCTCCCCGTACGTTGTAGCTTGGGTTTCGGGTAGGCTTACCATCCGTCATTCTTAAGTTTAAATTTGGTATGGCACCTTGTAAAGCCCGTGATACGTTTGGCACCGGGCGGTCATCAAAATATTCTGTACCAATTTGATCTACCGCACCTGTAAGGTTTGCCTTTTTTTGCGAGCCGTAACCAACTACCACAATCTCATTAAGTTTTGAGGCATCCTCAATCAATATAATGGTCATTGGCTGGTTAAAGTTTATCGGTACTTCCTGTGTTTTATAACCAATTGAGCTTACAACAAGCGTTTCGCCGCCATCCGGAACGTTAAGGCTAAATTTACCTTCAACGTCGGTAGCAATGCCGGTAGTTTTATTTTTCACCTGCACACTTACACCGGGTAAGGGCAGTCCCTTTTCATCTTTAACCACACCACTAATAGGTTTAGCTATGGGTGCAATTAACGCCGGTTTAAGCTTTTCAATACCGGGCTGTTCTTGTTTTTGAAGTAATATTGTTTTGTCAACAATTTTGTATGATAAGGGCAAATTGGCCAGGCATGCCGCCAGCGCATCGTCTATAGACGCGTTACTAACATGCACCGTAACTTTTTGCTTAACATCTTTGGCATCGTAAAAAAATACATAGCCAGATTGTGCTTTAATGTCTTGCAAAAGCTTTTCTAAAGGCGCGTTCTTTTCATCCAATGTAATTTTTTGGCTGTAACCTTTGGCACTAACTTGTACCAGGGTTATGATCAACATTAATACAGTTAGCTTCATAACCAGCAAATATTTGTGTATCAGCCTTCTGCCGTCCCGGCAAAAAGCAGTATTAATATTAAAATTCATTACTTTTGTAGTGTTTGGGTTAAGTAAGTAGAAATAGTTCACCAATTGTTTTTATCCCGATATTTTCGGGAAGGGATAACCCAGATATTTTCTGCGGAAGTGTTTCGACCCACTTCTGCAGTTTTTTCTTTTTACCCCGGGTGCGTGCTCAGCGCTGCTGTCGTAAGGTTTTTTTCATGTCTAATTAGGGTTAGCGGTTAATAAATAGTTAATAATAGTTTAAGGCAGTACAGTTATCTTTTTCCCGTCTATACGGAAGTGTATTTGTTTGTAACTTAATATATCAGCTATTTTTGAAGCGTTTACGTTCCTGTAGATCTCTCCCGAAAATCTTCGGTCGGGAATGTCGCCTTCATAGCTAATATCCACATCATACCAGCGGGCCAGCTGGCGCATTACTGTTTGTATATTGGCATTGTTAAATTTAAATAGCCCCATATGCCAGGCAATAGCTTCGTCTGTATCTGCATCTTTGGTTGTAATGGCCCCGGCCTTACTAAATGGTACAATTGCTTGCTGGCCGGGCATTAACATTGCTGATTGGCCGTTCTTAGTGATCCTTACACTACCTTCCAGCAGCGTTGTCTTCATGTCGGGTTCGTCAGTATAGGCATTAATATTAAAATGTGTACCTAAAACCTCAACAGTTTGGCCATTGGCGGTTACCTTGAAGGGTTTGGCAGCATTATGTGCAACCTCAAAATAAACCTGCCCCGTAATTGCAACAGACCTTTCATTACCGATGAAAACAACCGGGAATGTGATTGACGACGCAGCATCCAACCAAACCCTGGTGCCGTCTGATAGCGTAAGCGGGTATTGGCCGCCACGTGGCGTAGTCATGGTATTATAAATGGGTGTATTTGCTGCTGTAGGCTGGTCGGCGTGTTGATATATAATACTGCCATTGGCTGTTTTATTAACAGCTATATCACCCTGTACGGCAATCCTTCCCTCGCCGGCACCGCTTAGATCTATTTTTTTTCCATTTGCTACCGTGAGTATGGCCTTTTCAGCACCCGGTAACAGGTCGTGTTTTGTCACCTGGGTAAATTGTTGTTGTTCTTGCCTGGGGTGTATAACAAAATAAGCACCAAATGATAAGCATAATAAGACAGATGCCGCCATGGCCAGCTTAAAGTACAATGGTTTTTTAGAGCGGCCTTGCTCATTTAAAATATGTGCCTGTAGTTGGCTATAAATTTCATTTGTGTCGTCTTGCAGGTCGGCATCATCTTCTGCCTTTTCATGCAATACCGTTTCAATGTGGTTTTTTAACACGTCTTCCTGGTCGGCAATCTTATAATACGCAAGCAGTTCCTCAAATTCCTCGGGTGTGCAGTTGTTATTTTTGTACTTATTAAAAAGATGTTCTATTCTATCCATTGCAACGGTATTTATAAGTTAATACGCACGGCAAAGAATTAACAACTACTTAATTTTCAATAAATATTAAATTAATTTAAAAAGGAGTGGAATTGCGGGTTACCTGTATAAAAATAAGCCTGATATGATCAGGAGAATTGCATTACCATAATGAGCGACAAAAGCCCTTACTTGTTTATTAGCTTTTACCATATGGTTATTTACTGTAGATATGGAGATATCTAACTGGCGGCTTATTTCCTGGTGACTTTTACCGTCAAGCTTGTTTAGCTTATACACAGCCCTGCACTGAACGGGCAACATACCCACCGCGGTATTTAAAATCTCTGTACGCTCTTTAAAATCAAGGGCTTCTTCAATATGCGTATAAAACTCAAAAGCATTTGTTATCAGTTTAAGTCTTACCCGTCTATCCAATGAGGCTTTACGGAAAAAATCATAAACCATATTGCGGGCCATGGTAAACAAAAACGATTTGAAAGATTTTTCGGTATCAATATTTTCGCGGTTATCCCAAACTTTCAGATACAGGTCCTGGAGCATTTCTTTGGCAACTTCATTGTCCTTTACCAGGTTACGGATATTGCTTAGCAATACCTTGCTGTGCAATTTATACAGCTCATTAAAAGCCTGCTCGCTGCCTTGTTTAAGCTGCTCAAGTAAAAGGATGATGTTTGTTTCCGCTTTGGGTTCCATTTACTACCTGTAGTGAATAATTTGTTATGATTGGTAATTAAATATTATTGCCATTAATACAATTTTAATTGTTTTATCGATAACAACTTGTGTTTTAGGGACTGTAACTCCAAATTTAACCGTTTGTTAACGCAACGATTACTACTTTTTTTTACATTGCTGATACTATATTACAATCAGCAAAAAAACGTAGGATTAATCGGTATTAATTACATAATAAATATTGCTAATATTTTTAGTATTTTGTGAAAATGTTTTAGATTTGTACTATGAATGCCTGGCTAAAACGAAAACATGGACCTGATGAGGTTGTTAGCATAAGTCCCGATATTGAAGCTAAAGACGCCGTGTTAAGCTTCAATTTATACCTGGCTTATGGCGGGGATTATTTGGGGCGGGTTTTATTTGATGCCGATGGTTACTGGATCTATGATGGCGAGGAGCTAACGGTTAATGAACAGGAGCAGTTGGGCAGATTCATTATTAATCATATGGAGGTGATGTGGAACAGTTGAGCTTTTTTGCAGAGACAGGACAGAGCAGTGGATTACCAAATGAACTATTGGAATACACGCCTGAGTTGATCGGCCCGGCCGAAAGTGATTTTCTTTTAAATAAGTTTATCAGCGAATCGCCCTGGCAGCAGCGTATCCAAAAAATGTACGATAAGCATGTGCTTACGCCAAGGTTAACCGCCTGGTACAGCGACCCGGAGATCTACGATTACGAGGCGTTGAATAAAAGCAAGCCCAATACCTGGACACCTGAATTGCTGTATATCAAAAGTTTGGTAGAACCGTTGGCCGGAGTTAAGTTTAATAGCGTGCTGCTAAATTATTACCGGGATGGCAATGATTCGGTAGCGTGGCATAGTGATAGGGAAAGCACTTTAGGTAAGAACCCTATAATAGTTTCAGTCAGCTTTGGGCAGGTGAGAAGTTTTGATATTCGCAACAAATATGACCATAGCGAAAAATACGCTGTCAGGTTAGCGCATGGTTCATTCCTGTTAATGAAAGCCGGCTTACAGGAACATTGGGAGCACCGCATAGCCAAATCTACTAAACCTATGAAAGCCCGGGTTAACTTAACCTTTCGGGTGGTTATTTGATTTTATGCGTTTTGCGATATTTTAATGGGGACATACCTATCAGCTTACTAAACAGGCGCGAAAAATAATACTGATCATCAAACCCTATGGCAGCCGCTATTTTCTTTATATTGCTATCGGTAAAATACAGGTGCTGGCAGGAAACCTGGATCTTGAGCAAATTGAAATAGTTGATAGGCGACGACCCGGTTTTTTGATGAAATAACCTTGAGTAATGCGATACCGACAGTCCCCGTTGTGCCGCCAGATCAGTTATTGACAATTTCTCCCGGATATTCTTTTTCATATAAGCTATGGACAGGCTTACCGAGTCTGTTTCGTAAGCTATCGGGTTCAACTCCTTATAATATACCAGTGATGTTACAAAATGCTGCAGGTACAGGTTGGTTACTTCCATTTCTTTTTCATGAAAACTATGTTCAAGCATAGCGTAAACCTGCTCAAATAAATTGATGCGCCCTTCATCATAAGGGATGGTGCGCACGGGTAGCTCGTCCTGGGCAGCAAAGCGGTTGTAAATAGCTTCGGCAGTTAAACCACTAAAGTGCACCCAATAAATACTCCACGGGTTAGTGTTCGAACTGGTATAGCGGTGCCCCGTATTTTTCGGGATAATGATATAGGTATTGGGTTTGAGCGTATAAACCTGGTCATTTATATAAACCTGGCCCTCGCCATCCACACAGTATAACAGGATGTACTGGTTACTACCGGTTTTGCGCTCGCGCTCGTGGTAAATGGCTTTGGGATAATAACCGATAGCTGTTAAATAAAAGTTTTTGATGATGGTATTATTAGCTACCAACCGTTTGATGTTGGGTGGCAAAACTATCATGCGCTGCCCCACAAACCCCTCTTTTATTTTCTTATTGCTTTTGGTAATATTGTTCATTATGGCAGGAGTCTCATCGGTGGATGCTGTATCAAATGTACATTTTAGATAATTAATCTTTTAATATCATGGTAATATTGTCCATTTAATAACAAAGTTTGTCCATTTTTATAATTTGCAGCCACACCTACTTTTATTTACCAATTATAAACAGCTGCATACAATCATTTATGAGTACAATCATCACCCGTAAAGCCTGGGGAACCGCGCATAAGCAGGAAGTTTTCTTGTTCAAACTTGAAAACAGCGCCGGAGCGTTTGTAGAGCTAACCAATTACGGCGCCACACTGGTGAGCATAAATGTGCCCGATAAAGAGGGACGGCTGGGTAACGTAATTATCGGCTTCCCTACTTTAGAAAGCTATTTGGATGATACCTGCTACATTGGGTCAACCATTGGCCGTTATGCCAATCGCGTCAGTAACGCGCAATTTATTTTGGATGATATTACCTATCAATTAGAAGCTAACGATGGCGTAAACGCTAATCACAGTGCATCCAGCGGGTTTAACAGTAAAGTATTCGGATTTGAAATTAACGACGATGAATTGGTATTTGTGCTGCATAGTAATGATGAGGAAGGCGGTTATCCCGGTAATTTAAGCTTACGGGTTACTTATACTTGGAGTGAGGACAACGAGCTATCCATTCACTACAAAGCAGTAAGTGATAAAGACACTTTTGCAAATTTTACCAACCATGCCTATTTAAATTTATCCAACGGCGATTTAACAATTTCAGATCATCAACTTGATATCAGCGCAAAAACCATTATTACTACCGGTAATGACTACATCCCGACAGGAGAAATTACACCCGCTGAACCAATTGTTTTAGACCTTAACAAAGGCATAAACTCGTACTATATTTTGGATAAGGGCAAATTAGCTGCCAATAATTACGCTGCCCTATTAACCGAATCATCATCGGGCAGAACGCTGACCATAACCACCTCTTACCCAGGGATATTTTTATATACCGGCGATTATCTCCATAGTAAACACCTTAATCTTAATAACCGCTATTGCCAACCGTTTGAAGGCCTTTGCCTGGAGTGCCAGCTTTATCCCGACGCTATGAACCGGCCTGAATTTCCGTCGGCACTATTGCTAAAGCATGAAGTATATAGCGAGTATATCAATTTAAAATTCGGGCTGATATGACAAGGCCAGACATTTATAAACCAAATTATTTATCAAACTGATGGATCAAACCAAACCTTTTAACAACCTTTACATCATCGGCATTTCTTTTATATCAGCACTGGGCGGTTACCTGTTCGGGTTTGATTTTGCGGTGATATCGGGCGCATTACCCTTTTTGCGCAAAGAGTTTTTGCTCGACCCCGTATGGGAGGGCTTCCTTACCGGCTCATTAGCATTGGGTTGTATAGCAGGCTGTTTAATTGCAGGCAAAATTGCCGAAAAGTACGGCCGCAGGCCAGGACTTATGGTGGCGGCATTAATTTTCGCCATCTCGTCATTAGGCATAGCGCTATCACAGGGGCTGCTATATTTTGTTATTATGCGCTTCGCGGCAGGTATTGGCGTGGGTATGGCATCCATGCTGTGCCCCATGTATATTGCAGAGATCTCGCCGGCAGCCGTGCGCGGCCGCAACGTTGCTATTAACCAGTTAACGGTTGTGTTGGGTATTTTGATAACCAACCTCTGCAACTACTTCCTGGCCGATACCGGCGTTGATGCCTGGCGATGGATGTTTGGCCTGGGCGTTATTCCATCAGTAATATTTTTGGTAGGGGTACTGTGGTTGCCCGAAAGTCCGCGTTGGTTGATGAAAGCTGGTCAGCCCGAAAAAGCCAAACAGGTTTTAAGCAAAATAGGTGCGCCGGCTTTTGTTGATGCCACGCTAAAAGCCATAGAAAAATCATTAACCGGCACTACCAAGTTAAGTTATAAAGCTGTGTTCGAAAAAAGTGTGCGCCCGGCCGTGTTGGTAGGTATTACGCTGGCGGTGTTCCAACAATTTTGCGGAATAAATGTGGTGTTTAATTATACCTCAACCATCTTCGCTTCGGTAGGGTCAAGCCTTAACCAGCAATTGTTTGAAACAGTATCCATAGGTATTGTAAACCTGCTGTTTACGCTATTGGCTATGTGGCAGGTGGATAAGCTGGGCCGCCGGCCATTGATGCTGATCGGTTCGTTGGGGCTTTCGGTACTTTATATCGCGTTAGCATTTTCATTGCAGAGTCACGTAGCGGCCGGAATAATTTCCATATTGGTATTACTGGCAATTAGTGTATATGCTACATCTATCGCCCCAATTACGTGGGTATTAATATCAGAGATATTTCCTAACAAAATCCGTAGCGAGGCTTCAACCGTAGCAGTGGTATCGCTATGGGGGGCTTATTTTATACTGGTATTTACGTTCCCTATACTGGCTAAGATATTGGGCACTTACGGTCCGTTTTACCTGTACGCGGTTATTTGTTTCTGCGGATTTTTATTTATCAAAACAAAAGTTAAAGAAACCAAGGGCCAGACTTTGGAAGAGCTGGAAGATAATTTAATAAGACATTAGAGCCTCTCCAAAGGAGAGGGTTCTTAGCATAATATACATGAGCGATAAATATGTAAACATCTGGGAAGAAAAAGTAATCATCCCCACCTACGGCATTGGCAAACCCGATAAAAACCCCATGTTTTTTGAGAAACGGGTGTACCAGGGCAGCAGCGGCAAGGTTTACCCGAACCCCGTTATTGAAAAGATCTATGATGAAAAAGCGGACAAGGAGTATATAGGCCTGTTCCTCGAAAACAAGTACATTAAAATAATGATCCTGCCCGAGCTGGGCGGCCGTATCCAAATGGCTTATGACAAGGTCCGCGAGCGGCATTTTGTATATTATAACCAGGTAATAAAACCCGCGCTGGTGGGGTTAACAGGTCCGTGGATCTCGGGTGGTATTGAGTTTAACTGGCCGCAGCACCACAGGCCAAGCACATTTGAGCCTATCGACTATAAAATAGAAGAGAACCCTGACGGTAGTAAAACCATCTGGACGAACGAGTTGGAGCGCATGTTCCACACTAAGGGGATGACCGGTTTTACGCTGTATCCGGATAAAGCTTATATCGAAATAAAAGCCAAACTGTTTAATCGCTCAGTACTGCCGCAAACCTTTTTATGGTGGGCTAATCCGGCTGTTAAGGTAAATGATGATTACCAATCTGTATTCCCGCCTGATGTTAACGCGGTGTTTGATCATGGTAAACGTGATGTATCAACGTTCCCAATTGCTACCGGTACTTATTACAAGGTAGATTATTCACCGGGTACAGATATTTCGCGGTATAAAAATATCCCGGTGCCAACATCATACATGGCCATCAATTCTGATTATGATTTTGTAGGCGGTTATGAACATGATACCCAGGCAGGTTTGCTGCATGTGGCTAATCATCATGTATCGCCCGGTAAAAAGCAATGGACCTGGGGCCACAGTGATTTTGGCCAGGCCTGGGACAGGAACCTTACTGATGAAGATGGCCCTTATATAGAGCTGATGACCGGTATGTTCACCGACAACCAGCCAGATTTTAGCTGGTTAATGCCCAACGAGGAAAAGCATTTTACCCAATATTTTATGCCTTACCGCGAATTGGGTGTTATTAAAAATGCAAGCAAAGATGTTTTAGTAGCGTTTAATTATGCCGAGGGTATTATCGATCTCAAGGTATATGTTACCGGCGACCAACCAGGATTAAATATAAAATTGAGTTATGGCGATAAAACGCTGTTAGAGGAGGTAACCGATATAGTGCCTGAGCAGGTCTATGTTAAAAACATCAACGTTGCTGATATTGACGAGACCCGGTTGCTACTAACCGTTACATCGCCCCAAGGCAAAGAGTTATTGCGTTATGATCCTGCAAGTAATAAGTTAAATAATACACCCGAGGCGGCAAAGCCTGCTTTGTTGCCGCACGAGATAGAACATATAGAACAGTTGTTTTTAACTGGTCAGCACTTGGAGCAATACCGGCACGCTACTTATAGCCCGGTGACTTATTATGAGGAGGCCCTGCGCCGTGACGCCGGGGATATCCGTAGTAACAATGCTTTGGGGTTATGGTACCTGCGCCGTGGGCAGTTTGCTAAAGGCGAGCCTTACTTCCGTAAAGCAGTAGAGACAAGTATACAACGTAATCCAAACCCGTACGATAGTGAGCCTTATTATAATCTTGGATTGACACTGAAGTTCCAGGGAAAGAATGAAAATGCTTACCAGGCGTTTTACAAAGCCACCTGGAGCAATGCCTGGAAGGATAATGGTTATTTTATGGTAGCGCAGCTGGATTTGATGAATAGTGATTATGAACTGGCGCTGGATCATATTCAGTCGGCCATTGATCGTAATGCTAATAACAGCAAGGCTTATGTGTTAAAGTCGGCGGCCAATCGTATGTTGGGTAAGCTAGATTATGCTATCACGACAGCCCAATATGCCTTAACCCGCGATGCTTTTAATTTGGGCGCTTTGTTTGAATTGTACCTGTCCAAGCAGTCATCCGGTGAAGGGCAAATACATTTAGATACACTGCTACAACTATCAAGGGGATGGTACCAAAACTTTATAGAATATGCCCTTGACTATGCTGCGGCAGGATTATATACGGAGGCCTACGATCTGCTGCAACATGCTGTTAACGGCGAAAAAACTAACCCGATGGTATATTATTACCTGGGATATTTTCAGCAACAATCAGGTAACATTACTGAAGCTTTAGACTTGTTAAAACAAGCTGCTGCGGCCGATCCCTATCTTTGTTTCCCGGATAGATTGGAAGATATTGCCGTTCTGCAAATCGCATCGCAATTAAACCCGGCCGATGCGAAAGCGCCATACTACCTTGGCAATTTATGGTATGATAAACGTCAGTATGATGAAGCAATAACCGCCTGGGAAGCATCGGCTAAACTGGATAATACATTCCCAACGGTTTTACGCAATTTGGCTATTGCATATTTTAATAAACGAAATGAACACCCTAAAGCCCTTATTTATTTTGAAAGGGCTTTTAACCTGGATAAAACTGATGCCCGCATCCTGATGGAGTTAGATCAACTATATAAACGGTTAAACAAAGCCCCTGCCGATAGATTGCAATTACTGGAAGATAACCTAACCACTACCTTAGAACGTGACGACATATATCTGGAACGAGCCGCTATCTACAACTTTTTAGGTGATAATGAAAAAGCTTTAGCGTTTATCAGTCAACGACAGTTTCACCCATGGGAAGGGGGAGAGGGTAAGGCATCCGGTCAATATATCTATAGCCTTGTAGAGCTTGCACGGCACAAACTAAATAACAAAGATTATAATGCGGCTATAACGTTGTTAACGCGTGCACAAGCGTACCCGCATAACCTGGGCGAGGGCAAACTTTTTGGCGCTGCCGAAAATGACATATTTTATTGGTTGGGCTGTGCTTATGAGGGATTGAACGATGTTGCGCAGGCCCAACAATATTTCCGCAAAGCCACCCAGGGTTTGGCTGAGCCATCAGCTGCCATATTTTATAACGATCAGCAGCCCGACAAGATCTTTTACCAAGGCCTGGCCTGGCAAAAATTAGGTGAAGGAACTAAAGCTACCATCATATTTAACAAACTGGTGCAATTTGGTCAACAGCATTTAAATGATGAGGTAAAGATTGATTACTTCGCAGTATCCCTGCCAAACCTGTTAATTTTTGATGACGACCTTAATATCCGTAACCAGGCACATTGCCTTTATATACAAGGGTTAGGACACCTGGGCTTGCAAAAGTTAGTCGAAGCAAAACAGGCGTTTACAGAAGTGCTTGAACTGGATGCCGAACATTTTGGCGCCAATATGCATTTGAAACTGGTTTTAGCACAATCTTAATATGCAAATCTACATTCCGTAAAATTTAACGAGTCTGTTGTTAAGTGAGTTGGCTTGCTAAATCTGTGTAACCTACTTGATTCCGATCGAAGACGCGGTAAACAAGAAATCCTGCAAGGATTAGACTTGCAGGATTTCCTATTTGTAGAACCCATCGGATCGTTATATTGACACAATCTTCATCTTCCTGATACCTTTTTTATCAAGCATCTCTGCAATTTTATTCACCATATAAATCGATGCTTCTATTTCTTCTTTTCTGATTGCAACACTTTCAATATTAAACCCAAAAGGAATTGAACGTTCTGTACAAAAATCAGCAAGCTCTGAAGCAATATCAAGACAAACATTAACAGATTTTTCAAGAATGTTTTTAGAATTCTTAAGATCTTCCTTAAGATCATCAGGAACATGAATACCCAGCCATTCCATGAAATTCAGTGTCTTGGCTGAGCCACAGGCTGTAAGCGTAAAAATGATGGTTGGAAACTTTATGTTTTCTTTTTTGCAGGTACAACTAAGATCTTCTATAACCTGTTTCGCAAAGGCGATATTAAAAACACATTGAGAAATGAAATAAGATACCCCACAGTTTGTTTTTTCAATAATTCGTTTATCCTCGTCTTTTAATATATCATGCCTTTCAGGTATGGTTACGGCACCTATTACTGAAGTGCTTTCATTCTTGCTCCAGATCTTATAGGCTTCCGGCAAACTTGTTTTAACAGGAAAATCTGGTGCAGGCACTCCTACAAAAACCGGGTAGAAGTTATTTTTGTGAAGGGCATCCAGCCAATCTGATAATTCTTCTTTAGCGAACTTACCGGCGGGACGGTATATTATTTTAGGGATGTGCAGATCTTGCAGATAGCTGCTTGCAAACATAAAAGGATCCAAAGCTTTCAGAAAAGGAAATGGTCTTTCCTCTGAAGTACGGGCAGATTCATCCTGGACATCATACACAATAAGTGCATCAAGATCCAGAGGGATTAATCGTGCAATGGTCTTTTCAGCAATCTCAGCAACTCTTTCAGGAATTGTTTCCTCTTTTGGAGGGGTAATGCCGTAAAGTAAAATTCCGGATTCGCCGGATTTGATCTTATTTAGGAACATGGGTAATTAATAGTGATTAAAAATTCCACTATGGTGTAAAAATAGAAATAGGAAGAAGCTTTTTATTCTTTTTTTTATGTTTTTTAATAAATCTATTATTACGTATTTAAACTACGAATAGGCGTTCAGGCTACACAAACAAGTTATTTGTTTTCCACGGTAGTTACCCGACCCGATCTGCCGGCAATATTGATCAGGCCGAATTTTAATTTCGATGCTGACAACGGCCGCGTGTAGACAGGGCTGGTTGCAACAGGTTTTTTGCCGTCGGTCGTATAATGAATGTCGAAACCGGGTAACCCAGAATTAGCGGTAACCAGTTTATTTGCCTTAATTATGCCCACTTCAGGAATACGATACTGGAAGCCACCTGCATAATAAGTAAGACGGGGGAGTTCGCGCTTGCCCAGGATATTGACAAATTTTGACCATGCTGCCTGATAGAGTTCCCGGCTTTTCACAATTTTAGTTTCTATTGCCCAGTCAGGGTCAGCGGCCCAGGCGCGTTCGGCAAAGCCTAATAGTTTAGGCAATAGCACATATTCCAGTTTGCCGGTGTTTTGCAGGTTTTCTCCCCAAAGAGCTCCTTGTAAGCCTATGATGTTTTGTTTGCCTTTATCTGTCAATTTTTCTTTATTTAACAAAGTAGCCGCACTTATTACATTGCCTAACCTATCAACCGTGACGTTTTTAAAATAGTCATAAGGTATAAAACTAAAAGAAGCGGATTCGTCAGCATAACTACCCCAATAATAACCCGGCTCCTGGAAGCTTTTGTTGTAGGCCATATCAAAATAAAGATTGGTGACATTAGAAAGTATAACCTTATAACCGCTGTTAGCCAGCTTATAAGCCAGGTCTTCAGATCCCCAGCCTAATACATTGTTCCAAACCTCTAAATGAATACCAACATTAGCCAATGCCGGGTTTATAACGGTTGCCTTTTTACCGTTTTGCATCACTTTATATGTGCCCACTTCTTCCCAGGCTGTAAGATATAAGTTGTTTGCTTTTAAAATTTGATTTACTCTACCGTAATAATAGGCCCAGAGATCATCGCTACTTTTTATCGTGGTA
This sequence comes from Mucilaginibacter sp. UYCu711, assembly GCF_050433825.1. Classification (NCBI taxonomy): domain Bacteria; kingdom Pseudomonadati; phylum Bacteroidota; class Sphingobacteriia; order Sphingobacteriales; family Sphingobacteriaceae; genus Mucilaginibacter; species Mucilaginibacter sp. UYCu711. The sequence continues at coordinate 187,892 of NZ_JBNPWM010000005.1, forward strand.
TCCCGTTTCATCAGGCTAAAAAATGCCGGTGATTTTTCCCAAACACCTGCAGGTACTTCGTCACCACCAAAATGTATAGTTTGTAAACGGGTACCGGCTTCGATATACATTTGTTTAACCTCGCTAACAATGGTTTCTATAAACTGATAAGTTGATGGCAGCGAAACATCAATTACATTATCATTAAAGTATTGTACCGATGTGTATTTAGAACTATCGGACAGGTCACGCAGGAGATACTGTTGAGCCTGCAGTGGTTTATTCTGACTGATGAAATTTCTATACCGTGCATCCATAGCTTTTAAAGCGGCACGCGCATGTCCCGGTGTTTCAATTTCAGGGATTATAGTAATATGCCTGTCTGCAGCGTATTTTAATATCTCAATAAAATCTGCCTTAGTATAAAACGTGGTATTACTTGCAAATGGCCCTGAGCCGTAAGATGGCTGTATGTTCCTGCTGTTATCAAGCGTATGCCCCCGTTTTCCCCCAACTGTAGTTAGTTCAGGCAGGGCAGGTATTTGCAATCGCCAACCCTCATCATCAGTTAAGTGAAAATGAAATACATTTAATTTATAAAGGCTCATCAGGTCAAGCAGCTTCAATATTTCTTTTTTTGGTTGAAAATTGCGCGCAACATCCAGCATAAAAGCACGATAACCAAACCTTGGCCCATCTGTAACGTTTACACCCGGTATTAAAACGGTAGCCTGTTTTTTTCCATAGGCGCTCGGTTGAATTAATGTTTTAAGAGATTGGATGCCATAAAAAATTCCCGAGGCTGACGATGCTGAAATAGTAACTTGGGTGTTGGTTACGCTTAACTCATAGGCCTCTTCAGGCATTTGTTTTTTTACAAGGTTGATCGATCCTCCCGGTAACGTTTTTGCAGGTAATAATAGCTTGTCGAGCTCATTTTTTAAATAGGCTGATTCTCTATTAAACGCAGCATCATTAACTATTTTAGTGCCAGCTGTGAGTATGAATTTATCGACTGTAGGCCGATAACTTTGTGGTGTCGGAAATATTTTGATAAGACTATCAGCCGGTATATCGCGGATAGTTTTATTTTGTTCATAAATGAATTGTGGTGTAGTTTTCGCAATATTATCATTAAGCGAACGCGCAAACTGTTTCGGTTGGGTTGAGGGTATTAACTCAGGATCACTTAGCGGGTAAAATTTATTTGGAGCATTATCCCAAACCAAATAAAAACCGCGCGGCGAATCGGTTTTATTTATTAGCCAATACATGGTTAATAGTTGTGCTTTAAGTGAACTGTTTTTTGCGATACCATTAAAGCGCGCCTTTGGTGCCAGGTAATGGAAATCGCCATTTATATGGGTAATATCCAGCCCACCCGTTACTGACCCAGCTATAACAGGCCTTAAAAAGTTAAAATATAACTTCCAGCCCTTAGCAGGTAATGTAAATTGCTTACCGGTAGTTAAAGTTAATGCCGCAAGTGATTGCTGTTGACCCTGGTGATTGTTTTCAATGATCTCCCACTTTAAATGCAGGTCAATATTTGTGTTAGATTTTTGCTGCGCAAACGCGTTAACAAATAGTAAACCTGCAAGCAAAACAGAAAAAAGATATTTCATAACAATAATTTATAGCTGATAACGGCAAACACCCCCACCTCATATAGGCAATGCCGCCGTTACAGCTAAAGTAAGTATTAAAATTTATAGCGCACAAATGCTTCCATCGCTTCGTATTCTGCCAGGCCAAGCTCATCATAACAGCGGGCAGTATCGCGGTTGCGGTCCTCGGCTCTCACCCAAAATTCACGGGCATCTTCGCCCGGGAAAACCGGGCGGTCTTTTTGCGACTGGTGTTTGAAAATAGCATTACGTTTGCCTAACACCTCCTGTGGAGAGAGGGGTACAGCCATTTCAATTTCATGAGTGGCAAATTCATGCCAGGCTCCCCGGTACATCCATAACCAACAATCGTTTATCCAGTCTTCAGTTGTTTTTAAACGATCCAGCGCAGCCAATATAATATTGAAACAAACCACATGTGTACCATGCGGATCGGCAAAATCACCCGCTGCAAATATTTGGTGTGGCTTTACCTGTTGTAGTAGCTTTATGGTTAAGTTAATATCATCTTCGCCTACAGTGTTTTTCCTGGTTTTGCCGGTTTCGTAAAAAGGCAGAGCCATAAAGTGAATATGGTCATCTTCCAGGCCGGCATACCGTGCAGCAGATATCGCTTCACTTTTGCGGATAAACCCTTTAACGTCGCGCACTTCGGCGGTATCAATTTGATTTGGCTGTTTGCGGATAAAGAACTGGCGCATATCAGCGTAAATATTTTTAAGTCGCGTATTGTCTTCGGTAATACTTTTATTAAAATCAATAGCAAACTCCATATAACGCAGCACATCGTCATCCCAAACCGCGGTATTGCCTGAAGTTTGATAAGCAACATGTACGTCATGCCCCTGGTCGACCAGGCGGATAAAAGTGCCACCCATTGATATGACATCATCGTCCGGATGGGGTGAGAATATAAGCACGCGTTTTAAAGCGGGTTTGGCCCTTTCCGGCCGCTGCGAATCATCGGCATTGGGTTTACCACCCGGCCAGCCGGTAATGGTATGTTGCAGTTTATTAAAAACATCAATGTTGATATCGTAGACAGGGCCCTGTTGTATGGCTAACTGCGCCATGCCATTATTATTATAATCTTCTTCGGTTAATTTTAGGACAGGTTTGTTAAGCGCGTTGGCTAACCAAATTATCGCTTTCTTTTTTAGCGTTTTTGTCCATATACAATCTTTAACCAGCCAGGGGGTATCAAAACGCGTTAATGTAGACGCCGCGCCTTCATCCAAAATAAATTCTACCTGGTCTGACAGTTGCAAATAGGTAGCTGGCACCTCGCCTGAAATTTCACCTTCCACGGCCTTCTTAATGATATCAGCCTTTTTTTCATTCCAGGCCATTAATATAATTTCGCGCGCTTTAAATATGGTACCGATACCCATGGTGATTGCTTTTTCCGGTACATTTTCCTTGCCGCCAAAATCACGTGCGGCATCGTTACGTGTCAGGTCATCCAGGGTAACCAGTCGTGTGCCCGAATTAGGGGCAGATCCGGGTTCATTAAAGCCAATGTGGCCGGTTCGGCCTATCCCAAGGATCTGGATATCGATCCCGTCCAGTGCCGTTATTTTTTGCTCATATTCAAGGCAATATTGCGCTATCTGGTATTGTTCCAGTGTGCCATCCGGGATATGGATATTCGCTTTATCAATATCTATATGGTTAAATAAGTTTTCGTTCATAAAGGTCACATAGCTTTGCGCGGCGGTAGGCTTCATGGGATAATATTCATCTAAATTAAAGCTAACGACATTTTTAAAGCTTAAGCCTTCTTCGCGGTGCATGCGTACCAACTCGGCATATACGCCTATAGGGGTCACGCCGGTTGCCAGGCCTAAAACGGCTGGTTCGCTGTTTTCTTGTTTTTTTATGATGATTTGAGCTATCCGTTTAGCTACTTGTATGGATGCGGTATGCTGATCGGGGTAGACGCTCACCGATAATTTTTCAAAACGGGTCTCCTCCAGCAGATTTAATCTTGCCATGATAGTGTACACATTAAAAATAAAAAAAAGGCCCCTGCCGACCAGCAGGGGCCAACCAATCAATTTACTACTGGTCCCACCATACGCGGGAAGTTAAAACATCGCCCCCAGCTACGGCGTTGTGCGCTGCATTATAATTGGCAGTGTTACTGCCAGCTTCAGAAATAGGATAAGGAAAACGGCGCGGAATAACTCCACCGGTATTGTTGCCCGGATAATTCACAGGTACTAAAACAGGAAAACCACTTCTCCGCCAGTTTGCCCACGACTCATAAAAATCAAGCATGGTATTGGTCAACGCCCAATACTGGGTATTTATTTGTTGTAACCCGGTGGCCGATACATAAGGATGTGCCAATAAATATATTTCTGCATCGGCAGCAGTAACGGCTGCCGATGGGTCATACTCGCCTAAATAAGTCATGGCGGCTACAACGCCATCATGATAATGCACTACCGCACTTCCAGCTATGCCAAAACGCTCTGCAGCATCTGCTAATAATAATTCGGACTCGGCGTAGGTAAGTACAAATGTTGGCCCGTTTCTTTTTATTAAAGCCGGGGCAGGCGAGGAGTAATCCGTAAAAGCTGTAAAGCTTGCATCCTGGCGTACATCCTGCGCAGCTACGCCGCTAAGGTCTTTACCGTTAGGCATACCTTTTTGCGATGCGAAACTGGCATTAGCACCGGCGTTTTGGGCCTTGGTATTCTCGTTAACATACAGGTTTGTTACCGCTATTTTTGTAAGGCGGGGATCATTGTTTGTTTTCAAAAAATCAATAAATGTTTTTGACCAACGGGTATAAAAGTTTTCCTGGCCACCATCTCCCAATAATATCTGGCTGTTGCGGTTAACAGTGGTACGGCCACCACCGGCATCGCCTAAAAAGAAAGCGTCATCAGCATTGCTGGTCATAGTATTACCAATAGCTTTTTGTACATAGGTTTTAGCAGTTGCAGCATCAACCTTGCTTAAGCGCATTGCTACACGTAACAATAACGTATTACCAAATTTTTTCCATTTAGTAATATCGCCTTTATAATACATATCGCCGATAGGTTTATCGCCGGCCGGATCTAAGGCTGCTGTCGCTTCTGATATCTCCTTTAACAGATCGATATATATGGCTTGTTGCTTATCATATACCGGGAAATAAGAGCTGGTGTAATAACCCAAACCTGCCTGCGAATAAGGAACATCCCCATAAAGATCTGTTATACGTTCAAAAATTAACGCCCTCATTATCCTTGCAATCTGGTGCAGGTTCTTGTATTTGGCTATACCTTCGGTAGATTTTACTACGTCAACAATTGGTTTTACCTGTTCAGGATAGGCACCATCGCCGCCTGTTGGCGGGCCGCCCGCAAAACCCCAGTAAGCTGCTGTGTAACCGGCATTCAGCATATATTTATCGCCGGCCCAATAGCTGATAACAGTTGACAGACCCTGCATCATAGTTGAGCAGTAGATCAGGTTTGCACGCCAGGTATCATAGCTAAAATCAGCACTGCCCGAATAACCTAATTGGGCATCTGTAAGTACATAATTAGGATCAAAAGTACTTGGACTATAGGTTGCCGGGTTAGTATTGATCTCCTCAAAGTTCTTCCTGCAACCGGTTGAAAGCATTACGCCTGTTAAAGCTAACGCTGTATATTTAAATATCTTTTTCATCTTAATAAAAAATCAGTGTTAGTTAATATTAGAATTTAACATTCAGATTTAAGCCATAACTGCGGGTAGATGGTACACCACCCAGTTCAAGGCCTTGCGCATTGTAACTGTAGTCAGACTCGGGGTCGATATTATCCGTCCGCTTTAACAGGTAGAACAGGTTGCGCGCCACCAGGCTTATTGATGCCGTTTTTATGGTGCCATTAAACATGTTAGCAGGCAGGGCATAACTAAGTGTGGCCTGGCGTAATTTGATGAACGATGCATTCTGGACAAATAAGCTTGAAACGTTGTTGGCCAGTGTTGAGTAGTAGGTTGAGGCATTAGTGCCCAAACTTTCGCGATTGTCCAAAGTAGCTTGGTGTAGACCAAGTACATAAGCGTAATAATCAGTAGCCGAGAATAGTTTGCCACCAAATTTACCGTCAATTAAAACCGACAGGCTTAATTTTTTATAAGTGAATTCGTTATTCCAACCGGCTATCCATTTGCCATAGGCAGATCCATAAGCTTTAAGATCGCCTTGTACAGGTATGCCTGAAGCGTCTTTTACAATGTTACCCGTAGCGTCGCGTTTGTAATCAAAAGCCATCACCTGGTCTGTAGGTAAACCAACAATATTTTGGGTAAAACCATTACCAGATCTTGAGGTTGAAACACCGATAGATGATTGCCCGTCGGCCAATGAAATTACTTTATTGTCGTTTATCGAACCATTGAATGATGTTGTCCAACGGAATGAGGTTGTCTTAACAGGCGAGCCTGAGATCAAGACCTCTATACCTTTGTTTTGTAATTTACCAATGTTTAATACAGCCCCGCTATAGCCTGATGTAATTGACGCAGGTGCGGTTAATATCTCATTAGTCGATTTTTTGTTGTACCAGGTAACATCTAAACTTAAACGATCCTGGAAAAAGCGTAATTCCGTACCAATTTCTAACTCGGTAGCTAATGATGCCACTAAGCTTCTGTTAGGCACAGCGGTGTTGGATATGATACCGATAGCGCTGCCATTAATAGACCCGTTAAAATCATACGCTAGTTGCGTATTGTATGGCGTAGTTGCCTGGCCAACTTGTGCAAAACCCGCACGTAGTTTACCAAAGCTCAACCAATCGTTATGTACAAATTCAGAAAATATAAATGACGCGTTAACGGAAGGATAGAACTTGTTTAACGGGTTTTTTACGCCCGGGGTAGCTAAGGTCGAATACCAGTCGTTACGCGCCGAACCGGTTAAATAAAGGTAGTTTTTGTAATCAAATTCCAAAGTTCCGTATGCCGAGAATACTTCGTTATCCGACGGATTGTATTTTGTTGGATTTGGCTGCGCCACGTTGTTAATCACATAAAAGTTAGGGACGATAAAATTATTCCCGCTAACTATAAACGACTCAGACTTGGTGCGACGGTAGCTGCCTCCGATATTTGGTGTTATTGTAAGGTCGCTTACTTTGAATGTTTTACCCATTAACACATCTGTATTAAGGTCAGAGAAATTGGTACTTGTTTCTGATATGGTACCCAACGGGCGGTAAGCTGTACCTGTTGGCACAACGGCTTTATAGCGATCATTATAAAAATCGCGGCCGGCACGGCCCTGTATAAAATATCCGGCATCAAAAGTATAACGCAAATTTGCGGATGCAATTAAGCGTTGACGTTTAGTGTCGTTGATAAATTTATTTGCTGCGAACCATGGGTTAGTGGCAAAAGTATTACCAGAATACCCATACTCGCTGCCATCAGCCTTCAATGTCGTTTTTAAAGTATTTACATCTAAGCTTGTAGGCAATAGTGTAACATTATAATTTGAGTTACCAGCACCGTCGCTCAGAAAAGGCCTGTTATGCGCCTGCTCCAATATGTAATTTGCGCGGATGTCGGCAGTTAGATTTTTTGACAGGTTATAGTTACCGGTAAAGTTAAATGTTTGTCTTCCTAAACCAGAGTTTGGCGTAATAGCTTTGTTGGTAAGATCGCTGGCCGAAAAACGCATCGAACCACCATCAAAACTACGGTTAAGAGCTATAGTGTTGGTAGCTGTGGTACCAGTGCGATAAAAGTTTTGGATATTGGTTTTTTGTGCAGTGTAAGGGCGTAAAACGCCGTCAAATTGTACAACATTGCTGCCGTCCAGTTTTCCTCCCCAACTTGATTGGCCTGATTGGAAGGCAGTAGTAGCATCTGCAGGTTTGATGCCATTTGCACCCTGACCGTATACATATTGCCATTTGGTTGAATTTACAACAGATTCGGCAAGAAAGTTAGAATTGAACTCTACACTATTACCCTTACCGCTTTTGGTAGTAATTAAAATAACACCCGCCTTACCACGATAACCATATAATGCTGATGCCGCAGCACCTTTTAATACAGAGATAGTCTCGATGTCATCAGGATTGATGTTGCCAATTGCGTCGCCCATGTCCGGTTGGTTATCATATTGGCTTCCGGGCGCACTGTTAGGGGTGTTGTCCATCGGCACACCATTAATCACATATAAAGGTTGATAGATTTGCGATAAGCTTGATTTACCACGTATAATAACGTTTGATGACGAGCCGGGGCCACCCGCTGTCGGGCTTATGTTTAAGCCTGCAACTTTTCCCTCAAGGCTGTTCATTACGTTTGGCTCGCGTGCCTCGGTCAATTGTTCGCCTTTGATCTCGGTAATAGAGTAACCTAAAGCTTTTCTTTCTTTTTTGATACCTAAGGCAGTTACTACAACCTCGCTTAGTTGCTTGGCATCTTCGTCCAGTAACACACTTAGCGGCGCCGGCGATGAAATAGTAACTTCTTTTTTGATATAACCAACATAACTAAACACTAACACGTCGCCGATATTAGCATCAATGCCAAACTGACCGTTAACATTAGTTGTTGTGCCGCCGGCGGTGCCTTTTATCAAAACGCTCACACCAATTAACGGCTGTCCGCTGGCATCCCTTACCGAGCCGGTAATTTTTATAGTTGCGTTGGCATCAATATTAACCGGAGTAAGCACGGGCATACTACCTAAGTTTTGCGCAACCCCTATAAAATTGCCAACCAGTTTAAATTGCAATTGGGTTTTATTGTGTAGTTCTGTCAACACATCACTAAGTGGTTGTTTGGTAATATGCAGGGTAAGGCCGGGTAATTTATTGATCACCTGTGCATCATACACAAAAGTTACATTTGCCTGTTGCTCAATGCGTTTAAACACTTGTTTAACATCGGCGTTGTCAACATTTAAGTTCATTTCCTGTGCACGTGTGCCTTTAGCGGCCAACATCGCGGCACAGCATAACTGAATTCCAATGATAATTGTAGTAATGCGCATGCATTTTCGAAGTATAGGCAATAATTTGCCGTAAAAATTCTTCATATTTGTAATGGTTTAAATATTAATATTAAACTGAGCCTATGCTGTTTATGGGTCTCAAGCATGTTTACAGCCGGCTAATCTTATTCCGGGGGCATTTATGTTCCCGGTTTTTTGTTTCTTAGCTACTAAGAAACAAATTGTCTTATTTAACAACTACTGTACTGTCATTGGCCATTTTATAGTTAAAGTGTTTGGTAAAGCTTAATATTTCCATTATGGTATCCAGGCGCTGGTTGCCCAGGGTGATGGATATCCGTTCCTTTAACAGGTCCTTATCTGTTACTGTTATTTTTGTATTATATTTCTTCTCTATCGCTTTAAATACATTGCTCAGATCCTCCTGTTCAAACACAAGCACGTCTTTACACCAAAGGTTTACTACAGCTTCTTTAGTTTGTGCTTTAGCAACATGTTTCGTGGTTGTATTCAATACAATTTCTTCTTTAGCAAGTAACATTATTGCAGGCTTTTTCGGCTCATTAAGTAAAGTAATACCCACTTTACCTGTAACCACACTTACTTTGGTTTTCCCCTCGCGCTGGTAGGAGCGTACATCGAAAGATGTTCCCAGGACTGTGACATTTAAATTGTGTGTTTTAACCAGGAAAGGATGATTCGTCATATGCTTAATATCGAAGAAGGCGCGCCCTTCAATTAATTCTACCTCGCGCACTTTTCCGTTAAAGGTTTTAGGATATTTAAATATAGAGCCCGCGTTCAGCCAGACTTTGGAACCATCGGCCAATAAAATTTGGATTACTTTATTAGACGGAGCTTTAACAACATGTTTCTCAATTGGTATTACCTGTTGATCAGCTGATCTGAAAATAAAAATACCTGCCAGTAAAATTGCCGCAATAGATGCAACCGGTAATAAGATCCGTCTTAAAGAAATTGGCCTTACCTGGGCAGGCTGCATTTCTTTTTCCAGTTGTATTCTTTTTTGCAGGTTTTTATAGATGCGTTGTTTAACCTGTTCTTCATCTTCGGGCGATGCTGTATTTACAACTTCAACCCAGCCATCGTTAGTAGTATCATACCATTGATGTAGTTGTTGTTTTTCTTGCTCAGATGCCGTGCCTTCAAAATATTTTTCGGCCAGGCGTTTTAACTCATTTGTGCTCATTCCGGATTTTTATTACCCTATTTTATAGCATAGAGTGACTCAAACGCAAAATACCCTTGGTCTAAAATGAATTTTTTTAAAATTAAAAGGAGGTTACAGGAAAAAAGTCATCATATCGCCCATATTGGCCCTAATAACCTTTAACGCCTTGGTTAGGTGACCTTCGGCAGTTTTTTGCGATATATTGAGTTGCTCGGCAACGTCGGCCAGTGAGCGATCCTGCAGTTTATTATATTGGAATACTAAACGGCATTTTTCAGGCAGCTTGTTGGATAATTCAGTAATTATCTCCAACAACAATTTGTCGTCAATATTTATTTCGGCAGTTTTTAATCCTAAACGGCCAATGATATCTTCCTGTTTCCTGGAATTTTTTTCTTTAGACAGGGCACGATAAACGGAATAACGGGCCATAGAAGCCAGGTAAGCCGGCAATGATTTAATGGTTAAGGTTTCTCTTTTTTTCCATAAAATAAAAAAGACATCCTGTACAATCTCTTCCGCTGCATCGGTGTCTTTTAATAATTTATGCGCGATATAGTAGAGCTTGTCCCAGTAGCGGTTATAGATTTCAGTAAAGGCTAATTCATTTCCGGTCCGCAACAGCCCGGTCAATTGATCATCATCAAGTAAATGAATAGCGCTCACAATTTTTAATTTAAAACGAATATAACACAAAATTAACGAAGCTGTATAATGTGTTGATTCGGTTATTTTAGAAGTTTGTATGTACAAACCCTTGCATGATTGAATAATTGCTCCTATCTTAGATTGTTCCAATAAAACCGATTTATTACTGTTCCTGAATTAAATATGAAGAGAGATGCCTATCTTTTATTCCTTATTTGTACCGGCTTTATTTTAGTCGGGGTAATTGCCTGCAATCGTCCTATAAGTAACCAGGAGGCTGAGGCAGAAATACCCGATACGGTAAGCTATAATTTTAACATACGTCCTATACTATCTGATAAATGTTTTAAATGCCATGGCCCTGATGCCAACAAGCGACAGGCAGGCTTACGATTAGATCTGCCTGAAGAAGCGTTTAAAGCTTTACAGGATAACCCCAAAGCTCATGCTTTTGTAGCGGGAGATCCGTCGGCATCCGAAGTGTATTTAAGGATCACCTCGTCAGATTCGACTATGATGATGCCACCGCCGGCGTCGAATCTAAAACGATTGACTGAACACGAAACAGATCTCATAAAAAAGTGGATTAAGCAAGGCGCCAAATATGAAAAACATTGGGCCTTTGTCGTACCAAAAAAATCGCCCATACCAACAGTAAAAGATAAAGCCTGGCCAAAAAATGAGATTGACTACTTTATACTTACCAAACTGGAGAAAAGAAACCTAACACCTAACCCCGAAGCGGATAAAGAACGTTTGCTAAAAAGGGTTAGCCTTGATATTACCGGGTTACCGCCAAGCCTGCAACTAATGGATAGCTTTTTGGCGGATAACAGCCCGAATGCATATGAAAAGATTGTAGATAAGTTACTACAAAGCCCTGCTTACGGCGAAAAGATGGCTTTGCATTGGCTGGATGTTGCACGCTACGCCGATTCGCATGGATACCAGGATGATAATTACCGCAGCCAATGGCCGTGGCGCGATTGGGTGATCCATGCATTTAATGAGAACCTGCCTTACGATAAATTTATTACCTGGCAAATGGCCGGTGACTTGATGCCGAATTCAACCAAAGAACAATTGTTAGCTACAGGTTTTAACCGTAACCATAAAATAACCGAAGAAGGCGGGGTGATAGACGAGGAATACCGCATAAGTTATGTAACCGACCGTACTAATACTTTTGGTAAGGGCTTGTTAAGCGTCACCATGGAGTGCGCGCACTGCCATGATCATAAATACGACCCATTTTCACAAAAGGAATATTACCAGTTGTTTGCTTTTTTTAACCAGGTTAATGAAAAAGGAATAACATCTGTCGTCGGCGGGCCCGAAACGTATGCCAAAAAACCAATGATACAGATCACCAATGATGATGTGAAGGGTATCTTGAATTTTGTAAATAAACAGGATACCAATAAGCTCATCGTATCGGTAATGGGTGATACGGTGCGTAAAACCTTTATCCTTAAACGGGGTAATTATGATGCCCCAGGCGATGAGGTAGAGCCCGGAACCCCCAAAGCGATATTACCTTTCCCGGCTAACTACCCAAAAAATAGGTTGGGGCTTGCTATGTGGATGTTTAATAAACAAAACCCACTTACTGCTCGGTCATTTGTAAACCAACAATGGCAGGAGTTTTTTGGCCGCGGTATTGTAAAAAGCTCGGGCGATTTTGGTATGCAGGGTGATCTGCCAAAAAATGCTGCATTATTAGATTGGCTGGCAGTCGATTTACAGGAGCATGGCTGGAACATCAAACGATTAGTTAAACAAATGGTCATGTCGGCGACCTATCGCCAGTCTGCAGTGATCAGTCCCGAAAAACTAAAACTTGACCCGGATAATGAATTACTCTCCTATAGTTCGCGGTCACGTCTGCCTGCCGAATTGGTACGTGATGTGGTTTTAGCCAGCAGTGGCTTGCTAACCAAAACCATTGGCGGGCCAAGTGTCAATCCGTATCAGCCGCCCGGTTTATGGGAAATGGCCAGTTCGGGCAGAGGGCAGTTGGCAACCTACAAACAGGTACATGGCGCAGGGCTTTATCGTCGTGGTATGTATACGTTGATAAAACGTACTGTTCCACCTGCATCATTGGCAATATTTGATGCAAGTAACCGCGACCAATGCGAAGTGCGCCGCTTGCGCACCAATACGCCTAACCAGGCCCTGGTGATGATGAACGACCCAACTGTGTTAGAAGCGGCAAGGGTGCTGGCAGCTAACTTATTAAATGAGAATACACAGGTAAAGGATAAAATATACAAAGCGTTTAGGCTGGTGGTTTGCCGACGGCCCAATGATAAGGAATTAGCTTTGCTAACCGGATATTACCAGGATGAGCTTAAAACCACCGACAGCAAGGCAGCTAATAAATTGCTGAATGTTGGCGAGTACCCTATACCGGAAAATATTGATAAAGTTAGGCTTGCAGTATTAATGAAGGTTATGGCTGCACTGTATAATTTGGAAGAAACTATCGTAAAAACTTAAGGTTATGGAAAAAGATATTTTAGAACACCATCTTAATTTAAACCGTCGAAAGTTTTTATCACGGCTAAGCCTTGGGTTAGGTAGTGTCGCTCTCGGCTCATTGCTTATTCCTGATCTTTTTAGCAGTGGGGATAGTGGAGCAGATTTTATACCGGGTATGCCTAATTTCGCGCCTAAGGCAAAACGGGTAATTTACCTTTTCCAAAACGGTGCACCGTCACAACTGGAGTCGTTCGACTATAAACCCAAGCTGCGCGAAATGATGGGGCAGGAGTTGCCGCCATCGGTTCGTGGTAACCAGATACTTACAGGAATGACTGCCAAGCAGGCATCTTTTCCGTTAGTAGGATCGTTTTACGATTTCAAACAGTATGGTCAGGGGCGTGCCTGGATAAGCGACCTATTCCCTCATATTGCCAAAATAGCCGATGATATTTGCATCATTAAAACCATACATACCGAAGCGATAAACCATGACCCGGCGCTGACATTTTTCCAAACTGGTGCACAACAAGGTAACCGGCCAAGTATGGGTTCATGGGTGAGCTATGGGTTAGGTAGCGAGAATAAAAACCTACCAGCCTTTACGGTATTGTTATCAAAAGGCAGGGGTAATGGGCAGGGAGTATATTCAAAACTCTGGAGCAATGGCTTTTTGGATTCTATTCACCAGGGCATTCAATTTAGCAGCAGTGAAGACCCGGTTCTTTACTTGAAGGATCCGGATGGCATGAGTCGGGATGAGCGTCGTAAAATGTTGGATAAGCTGGCAGAGTTAAATGATATGTCCTACAAAGAATTTGGCGACCCGGAGATCAATACTAAGGTGCAGCAATACGAAATGGCTTATCGTATGCAAACCGAGGTGCCTGATATTATGGATCTTTCCAGGGAATCAGATGCTACAGTAAAAATGTACGGTCCTGATTGCCTGGTGCCGGGCACTTACGCTGCAAATTGCTTGCTGGCGCGCAAACTGTCTGAGAACGGGGTGCGCTTTGTACAACTATACCACCAGGGTTGGGATCAGCACGGTGATTTGCCTAACCAGATGGCCATGCAGGCTAAAGATGTCGACCAGGCGTCTGCCGCATTGATTACTGATTTGAAACAACGCGGGCTGTTAGATGAAACATTAGTGATTTGGGGCGGCGAATTTGGACGAACCAATTATAGCCAGGGCAAATTAGATGTTAAAAATTATGGCCGCGACCATCATCCGCGCTGCTTTAGTATCTGGATGGCCGGCGGTGGTATCAGACCGGGAATGGTATATGGCGAAACCGATGATTTTGGTTACAACATTGTTAAAGATGGCGTGCATGTGAATGATTTCCACGCAACCGTGCTTAACCAGTTAGGCATCGATCATGAAAAACTTACTTTTAAAAGTCAGGGACGCAGATATAGGCTTACTGATGTAGCAGGTAAGGTAGTGCGCGGAATTATAACCTAATGATTAGATAAGATAATGGAAAGAAGGAAATTTATACAACAAAGCACTGTTTTTACAGCAAGCTTTTTTATTGCGAAGGATTTGATGGCCAAAAACGACGGACCGGTATATGGCCATAACGGTATGAAATACCGTATGGATAATACCTGGGGCAAGCTCGACCCGCAAAATCATCCTGTAAATGATTGCCATGAAATGGTGCAGGACTCAAATGGCCGCCTAATACTGCTAACCAATGAGACCAAGAATAATATACTTATATATGATACCGCTGGTAAGCTGCTTGATTTTTGGGGGCATGATTTCCCCGGAGGGCACGGCTTAACGTTGGTTAATGAAAACGGAACAGAGTTTTTGTTTATTACCGATACCGTTAAGCACCAGGTTTATAAAACTACAATGGATGGCCGGATATTAATGACGATTAATGTACCGCTGGAAACAGGAGTCTACAAAAAAGCCGAGGAGTTTGTCCCTACCGAAACTATTATTGATACCAACGGCGATATTTTTATTGCTGATGGCTATGGTGCGCAATACATCACCCATTATGACAGCAACGGTAAACTGTTGAACCATTTCGGTGGCCGGGGTGATGGTGACGACCATTTTGATAATGCGCATGGAATTGTAATAGATCGCCGCCAAAAGAAACCTTCACTATTAATTACTGACCGTACCCGTAACTGTTTTAAACGTTTTAGCTTAGATGGTAAATTACAAGAGATAATAAAACTGCCCGGAGCCTGTGTGTGCAGGCCGGTAATAAAAGACCAGCATTTGTATGCCGCGGTGTTGAGATCGATAGATATGAACCACCCAGCCAGCGGATTTACCACTATACTTGATAAACATAATAAAGTAGTCTCTAATATCGGTGGTACCGAGCCGGTTTACCAGGCTGGGGTGTTACAACCAATGAACCAGGCCGAAAAGATCTTTGTTCATCCGCATGATGTTTGTGTTGATAGGGATGATAACCTGTATGTGACGCAATGGGCATCGGGTAAAGTGTACCCGTATAAATTCACCCGTGTTTAATTTATTGGGCTACTAAATGATTAAACAAAGTCACCAAACTTTTGCTGAAACCTTACTATTTGTACTTAATACGTTACTGGTTTTTTTATTGATCTTCGGTAGTCATTTGGTTATTCCACAGTGGTTGCAACCGGTTGGTCGCATGCATCCGTTACTGTTACACTTCCCTATAGTGATACTGATGATGGGGATCTTGTTTGAGTTTTTTCGTTTTCGATCAACATTTAAGGAAGAAGCACTCTATCAAAATTTCACTACAGTACTCTTACTGCTTGGAAGCTTGTTAGCGGCCGTTACAGCCATTATGGGGCTTTTCTTATCAAAAGAAGCCGGTTACACGGGTAATGTTTTACAGTGGCATAAATGGACGGGCGCAAGCCTTGTATTTCTAAGCTCTGCTATTTATTGGTGCCGCAATTACCCGTGGTATAAAACATGGGTAGCTAAGGCGGGTGCCGTTGTTGCGTTTGTGTGCCTTGTATTTGCGGGGCATTATGGTGCTGACATTACCCATGGCGAAAACTTTGTGCTGGGGCCAGTTATACATCGTTCGGGAGCGGTGCCTGTTGATAAGGCATTAGTTTACCAGGATGTTATCCAACCTATATTTGAAAGCAAGTGCGTTAGCTGCCATAATGATGATAAACTAAAAGGCCGCTTGTTACTTACTGATATGGAGGGCGTTTTAAAAGGTGGTAAAAGTGGTAAATTATTTGTTGCAGGCAGCCCTCAGCTGAGTTTGTTATTGCAGCGTTTGCATTTGCCCTTAGCTGACGATAAGCATATGCCGCCGGCAGGCAAACCCCAACTAACCGATGATGAAATAGCCCTGCTGTACCTTTGGATAAAAGGTAAGCCAAATTTCACCCAAAAGGTTTTAGCGCTGCCGGTTAATGATTCGTTAAGGCTATTGGCTGCTTCAAGGTTAAGCCCCCCTACAAATACTACCGAAATTTATGATTTTTCGGCAGCGGATGAAAAAAAGGTAAAAGAGTTAAATAACAATTACCGTGTGGTGCAGCAAATAGCCAAGGAATCACCGGCACTATCAGTAAGTATCTACAGTAAAAGTAATTATACGCCGAAGGCGGTTGAGGAATTGGAGCCGGTTAAAAAACAGGTTGTGTCGCTAAGCCTGAATAAACTACCGGTAAAAGATGCCGAACTAAAAACCATCTCAAAATTTACCAACCTGCGTCGTTTGAACCTGAATTTTACCGACATCTCTGGGAAGCAATTGAGTGAACTGTCTAACCTTAAAAATTTAAAGGAACTATCATTAGCAGGTATCCAACTTAAAGTTCAGGAACTTGAACCACTGTTATCGATTAAAACCCTTACCGAATTGGTAATATGGGATACTGGTATCAAGGATACAGAAATCCAACAATTAAAGCAGCGCCATAAACAAGTTAATTTTGTTACCGGATTTAAAGACGATGGGGTGCCATTGAAACTGAATGTGCCTCAAATTAAAAGCTCAACAGTGGTTTTCTCAAAACCATTTGAGTTGGTTATCAGTCACCCGATTAAAGGCGCGATCATTCGTTATACTACAGATGGCAGTGATCCTGATAGTATCAAATCGCCGGTTTATACGCCCGGAATGATCATCAGCAGCGATGTAACGATAAAGGTCCGTGCCTATAAAGCAGGCTGGTATGGCAGTGATATCGTCACCATAAATTATAACAGGAATACTTATACACCAGACACTTCCATCATTGATAATAATAATGGGGGCAAAATGATGATTGATAAAGAGCTGGGCTCTTTCAGGCCCTTTGATGGTAAATGGGTAGGCGTACCATTTGAGATGGTGATTCATATAACTTTTATAAACCCCGTCAGCTTAAAAACCATTGGCATGGGTTGTTTGCGCCTTAACGGGCAACAAATACTTTTCCCTGCCGGTATAGAAATATTAGGAGGCAATGATAAACGTAAACTGACCCTTGTTGGTAGCATAAAACCAGCAAAACCCTTAAAGGATGATCCGGATAAGAGGAGCCTGTTTGAGGCTAAGCTGACAACTGCCGCTCCACTCAAATATTTCCAGATAAGGGTAAAACCGGTTAAGCCACAGTCATGGTTCCCACCGCAAAAAACAGCCTCCGTATGGGTAGATGAGTTGTTCTTTAATTAAAGTTTAAGTTAAGAGGAGCCGGTAAGCTATAGCTTAGCCAACGGATTAGGGTAATTATCACTCTGATCTTCGGCTACATTATCCAGGCATTTAAAATCCTTTTCAATTAAAAGAAACAGGTTATTATCAAAACCTTCAAAACCAACTCTGTCAGTTGTTTCCCATTCGGTAGCCATTTTTACAGGCATTAACAGGGTTATTTTATTGTGATCGAAGGTTGCCATTAAGCTACCAAGTTCACGTCGCTCCACCGAGTAGATAAGGGTCTGGCTGCCAAAATTTATAGTTTCTTCTATATAGCCGGTTTGTGAAAACTGTTCAACATCTGTTTTAGTTAACCGGTAACGTAACGAATTTCCTTTAATCCTGATTTTCATAATAGTATTATTGGTGTACTGTGCCAGGTACAGGTGAGACACATGGCACACCTGGTACACCTGGCACAGTTACATGTTATGCAATTTAATAGAAAAATTAGCTGCTTGTTCTCGTCATTAATAATAATTATTTGCCATTAGTCTATTTTTAAACACGTTGTCGTTAGTAATATTTACTTATCTGTTGTTATTTTTAGTGATTTGTTAAAAAATGCCCAATTTACTGGGTGAAATAAATTTAATTTTTAATGATTTAGTAGATTTTATTAAAAATATTTAATAAAATCTGTTTTATATCACCTTATAATTACAATAAACTGCTATTGTTATCAATTTAACATGACCAAATTAATACTATTTATTTGATTTAAGATTTTTTTTAATTAAAATTGCTATTGTAAATGCATTTTAGGTCGCACTTTAATTGTATTTATCAATAAAACGCTTTAACAAACAAAAATCGATATGATAAAATCAACAGTCATAGTGATTGGCAATGGTATGGTTGGTTACAAGTTTTGCGAAAAACTTGTAACTAAATCATCCGGGTTCAATATCATCGTATTTGGCGAAGAGCCGCGCCAGGCTTATGATCGCGTTCACCTTAGCGAATATTTTAACGGAAAATCGGCAGATGATCTTTCCCTGTCAAGCCGGGAATGGTATGAAGAGAATGGTATAACCCTTCATCTGGGCGACCCTGTGCAGGAAATAAACCGCATAGATAAAACTGTACATTCTTTAAAAGGCCTCACCCTAAAATATGATTACCTGGTTTTGGCTACTGGTTCATCAGCATTTGTGCCAGATATACCCGGCATCGAAAAAGAGGGGGTGTTTGTTTACCGTACAATTGAGGATCTTGAATTAATAAAAGCCTATGCAGCTACTGCTAAAACTGGTGCGGTTATGGGCGGTGGTTTGCTTGGCTTAGAAGCAGCAAAGGCATTAATGGATCTCGGCATTAATGAAACCCATGTAATTGAATTTGCCCCACGTTTAATGCCACGGCAAATTGACTCGGCGGGTAGTGCTATGCTGCAATCTAAATTGAAGGAATTAGGCCTTACTGTTCATCTAAATAAAAGCACCTCTTATATAGGTGGCGCGCATGAAGCGGATGCTTTGCATTTTAACGATGAAAGCGTACTGCCTATTGATATGCTGGTAATATCGGCAGGTATACGTCCGCGCGATGAATTGGCTAAACTGGCAGGGCTACAGGTTGGTACCCGTGGCGGTATAATGGTTAATGATAAAATGCAAACCAGCGACGAAGCCATTTTTGCTATAGGCGAGTGCGCTTTATATGAAGGAATGATTTATGGCCTGGTAGCACCGGGTTATGAGATGGCCGAAATTGTAGTGTCACAATTAATGGATGGTAATAAGCTATTTTATAGCTATGACATGAGCACCAAGCTTAAGCTGATAGGTGTTGATGTTGCCAGTTTTGGTGATGCTTTTATTACCGAGCCCGACTGCCGTACGATTGTTTTTGAAGACACACACAAAGGCATATATAAACGCATCAACATTACTACCGATGGCAAATATTTGTTAGGTGGCATTTTAATTGGCGATGCAGGCACTTATAATATGTTATTGCAAACCGTTAATAACAAGTTGGTGCTTCCGCCAAACCCGGAGGATTTGATATTAGGTTCGCGGGGTGGTGCCGAAAGTGAGGGGGCGGGTGTGATGAATCTCCCTGATGACGCGCTGATCTGTTCGTGTGAGGCGGTTGATAAAGCTATGATCTGTTCATCGATTACTGATCTGGGTATCACTTCTATTGATGGCATAAAAAAATGCACTAAAGCCGGAACTGGCTGTGGCGGATGCATCCCATTGGTTAAGGACCTGATAGCAGGCACTATGAAAGCTAACGGGCAATATGTAAAAAATGTGTTGTGCGAACATTTTGATTACTCGCGCCAGGAACTGTTTGACCTGGTAAAAATAAATCAACTTAAAAATTACGACTTAGTACTTGATCATTTTGGTAAAGGCGATGGTTGTGAAGTTTGTAAACCTGCTGTTGCAAGCATATTATCAAGCTTATGGAACGATGTAGTTGTAAAGCAGGATACTATACAGGATAGTAATGATAGGTTTTTAGCAAACATCCAAAAAGGAGGCACCTATTCAGTTGTACCTCGTATACCGGGCGGTGAAATTACGCCGGATAAATTGATCGTATTAGGGCAGGTAGCCAAACAATATGGACTATATACCAAAATAACAGGCGGCCAGCGTATTGATCTGTTTGGCGCGCATCTTAACGATCTTCCTGCTATATGGGAAGAGTTAATAGATGCAGGTTTTGAAAGCGGCCATGCTTACGGTAAGGCCTTGCGTACGGTAAAAAGTTGCGTAGGCAGCACCTGGTGTCGATTTGGATTGCATGACAGTGTTTCTTTTGCTATCGAGATCGAAGATAGATATAAAGGGATCCGTGCACCACATAAGTTGAAAGGTGGAGTTAGTGGTTGTATCCGTGAGTGTGCCGAGGCAAAATCAAAAGACTTTGGTATTATAGCTACCGAGAAAGGGTGGAACTTATATGTATGTGGTAATGGCGGATCAAAACCGCAGCACGCCGAATTGTTTGCGGCAGATATTGACAAGGAAACATTGATTAAATACCTCGACAGGTTCCTGATGTTTTACATAAAAACAGCCGAACCATTATCGCGTACAGCAACCTGGTTAAATAAAATGGATGGAGGGTTAAGCTATCTTAAAAATGTAGTGATAAATGATAGCCTGGGGATTTGTGACCTTCTGGAAGAAGAAATGCAGCTTTTAATAAACACGTATCACTGTGAGTGGAAGGAAGTTGTTGAGAACCCCGAACTACGTAAACGTTTCACACATTTTGTAAACGCACCCGAAGAAAAAGATCCTACAGTTAAGTTTGAGCCTATGCGCGAGCAGATAAAGGCACAATGGTAATTAACCTATTAAAAAGCAAAGAAATGGAAACTATAACAGATAACTGGGTATTAGCCTGCCGTGTTAATGATATACCGCAAAATGGCGGAGCCTGTGTAAAGTTGGGAGATGAACAAATAGCGATCTTCAATTTCAGCCGACGTGGCCAGTGGTTTGCCACCCAGAACTTATGTCCGCATAAACAACAAATGGTATTATCAAGAGGCATGATTGGTAGCACCGGCGATAATTGTGAGCCAAAGGTTGCCTGTCCGTTTCATAAAAACACATTCTCGCTTTTAAGCGGGCAATGTTTAACAAACGAAGAACTTTCAATAAAGACCTACGCGGTGAGGGTTGAGGATGATAGGGTATTTATTGCGCTTTAATTCATAAGTACACTGATATTAAGAAAGAAAGGAGCGTAACGAGAATAAAAAATATACCCAATAAAAAACCCCGTCGGGAGGTCGCATTCCCAGACAGGGCAAATAGTTTTAATCGCTTTAACAAAAAAAACCAACCAAATGTACAAAAATGAATTAAACCACCGCAGTCTTGCGTTAATTCTATTGTTTTCGTCATGCTTTTTTACCCAATCCGCCATAGCACAGCTTTCCTTAACTGGCCAGCTGCGAACGCGGGGCGAGCTGCGCGATGGTTACGCAACATTAGCGCCCATTGGCAGTAAAGCAGCAGCAAACATAGCACAACGCACCCGGCTTACTTTTAACTACAAATCAAGCTGGGTTATTTTCCAGGCCTCTGTTCAGGATGTACGCATATGGGGACAGGATGCTTCAACCACTACAACTGCCGATGGCTCCAAATTAGCTATCCACGAAGCCTGGGCCGAAATTATCCTGGCTAACAAGAAAGACCCCGAATTTAAATTATCTCCTGTTGATTATTTTGCTATCAAGATCGGCCGTCAGGAACTGGCTTATGACGACGAACGTTTATTAGGCTCATTAGATTGGGCAACTCAGGCAAGGCGGCATGACGCAGTAGTTTTTAAACTACTGCAAAAAGGCTGGCAGGTTGACCTTGGCGCAGCATTTAACCAAAATACAGATGCTGTAAACTATAACGGCACCTATTATACACCTGCCAATGTACCTGCAACTGTAAAAGACAGCAAAGGTAATGTAATGAATACTCCGGCAGGCTTTATCCCACTGATAAATACGGCAGGCGTTAGCGCAAAAAATGGTGCTCCCGCTTTTCTTAACCCTCCGGGCAGCAATGGACTTAATCAGAATTATAAAGCATTACAATATTTATACGCTGCCAAAAAGTTCGGAAAAACCAAAGTGTCGGGTTTGTTTTTGGCCGACCAGTTTGGAAAATATATACTTGATTCGGTTAAAAATACCGCGGGTACAGATATTGGCTATCTATACGGTAAACACTTTAACCAGCCCGGGGTAAACACCCGCATCACTACAGGTATATTAATTAACCCGGTATTTGGCAATAAAAACGAATGGGCATTTAATGGTGGTTACTATTACCAGGGCGGCCATGATAAGGACGGGTTAGAACTGAACGCTTATACTTATACATTGGCGCTATCATACAAACCGGCCAAATTTAGTTATACCGTAGGGTTAGATGTCTTATCCGGCAATGACGCACTTTCAACATCAACAGTTAACCATCGTTTTGATCCGCTATATGGCACTCCGCATAAGTTTTGGGGATATATGGATTATTTCTATGCTGTAAGCGGGTCACCATTGGGTGGTTTAAGTGATCCGTATTTAAAGATAAAATACACATCAGCCAACAGCAGGCTTACTGCAGAACTTGCCGGGCACTATTTCTCATTGGCCGATAACCAAAAGGATATTAACGGCGCCGTCATTGGCAAACACCTTGGTACCGAGCTTGATCTTACCGCCGGTTACAAACTCAATAAGTTTACCAATATAGATGTAGGCATATCATACATGGCTGCAACCCGCAGCATGGAGTACGCCAAAAGTATCACCCCATCAACTGCAAGCCTTAAGCCTGTTTGGGCGTTTTTACAGATCAATATTAAACCAGAATTTTTAAACAAATAATTATTCAACGGACATGAAAAATCAACTCACTAAACTCAATATATTTTCTTTGAAGGGCGTGCAAATGCGCACGTTCCATACCACGTGGTTAATGTTTTTTGTATGCTTTTTTGGCTGGTTTGGGCTGGCACCTTTAATGCCCACCATCCGTGCTGAATTACATTTAACCAAGGCGCAGGTAGGTAATACAATTATCGCATCGGTAGCGGCTACTATTATAGCCCGTTTGCTAATAGGTAAGCTATGTGATACCTGGGGACCACGCAAAACGGCGGTAAGGTTATTATTGATTGGTTCGATCCCGGTATTCTTTGTCGGATTGGCTCATGATTATACTTCGTTTTTGCTGTTTCGCCTGGCAATTGGCGTAATAGGGGCATCGTTTGTTATTACGCAGTTCCACACTTCTATGATGTTTGCACCTAACATAAAAGGTACGGCAAACGCGGTTACCGGCGGCTGGGGTAACCTGGGCGGTGGTGTAACCAATATGGTAATGCCGTTAATATTTGCAGCCATAGTTGGTTTCGGCTATACCAGCGCTGAGGCGTGGCGATATGCAATGATTGTGCCCGGTGTGATGATGCTGATCATCGCTTTTTTATATAACAAGTACACCAAAGATACTCCTGAAGGTAATTATGACGAGGTGGGTTATATTAAAACCAAATCAACCAAAACAGATTGGTCAATACTTGCCGACTGGCGCATTTGGGCGTTAACATTGGCCTATGCCATGTGCTTTGGTATGGAGCTTACATTTGATAACGTGGCATCCCTTCACTTTGTGGATACCTTCCATCTTACCCAAAGCGCTGCCGGATTTTGGGCGGGCATATTTGGTTTTATGAACCTATTTGCCCGTGCATTGGGCGGTATTGCCTCTGATAAAGTGGGTAAAAAATTTGGTATGCGCGGTAAAGGCTTATTACTTGCCGGAGTACTGTTGTTAGAAGGTTGCGGACTGATACTTTTTGCGCAGTCTGGGTCATTGTTAATAGCAATTACGTCCATGTTAACTTTTGCAATGTTCCTTAAAATGTCAAACGGAGCCACTTATGGTATTGTGCCTTTTGTTAACGAAAAAAATGTTGGCCTGGTAAGCGGTATTGTTGGTGCAGGCGGCAATTTAGGCGGTATGCTGTTTGGCTTCCTGTTTAAATCAACTTCTATTACTTATGTCGAAGCTTTTACCTACATAGGCTATACCGTAATTGGGGTGTCCGTAATTGTACTGATTACACGCTTTCAAAAACAAACTGTAGCTGACGAGAAAACTGAAAAAAGTCAGTTAGCAGGCGCATTATAATTTATTATGCAAAAATCAAGGCACACCACAAACCAACTAAGTACCACCTGCTGTTATTGCGGGGTTGGCTGTGGTGTGCTTTTAAATAAAGAAAAAAATGGTTCGGTTAGTTTAGAGGGCGATAAAGATCACCCTGTAAACAAAGGCGCGCTTTGCAGCAAAGGCATAAACCTGCACCACACGGTTAATGACAAAAGCGACAGGTTACTATACCCGCAAATGCGCTACAGTAAAAGCATGCCAATCCAACGCGTTAGCTGGGACGAAGCGCTTGACCGTACCGCAGCTGTTTTTAAAACACTTATAGAAAAATATGGTCCCGATTCGGTAGCCTTTTATGCCTCCGGGCAATGTTTAACCGAGGAATATTATGTAGTTAATAAACTCATTAAAGGCTTTATCGGCAGTAATAATATCGACACTAACTCGCGGTTATGCATGAGCAGCGCAGTAGCAGCATATAAACTGGCCCTGGGCGAGGACAGCGTACCGGTATGCTATGATGATATTGAACTGGCTGATTGCTTTTATGTAACAGGTGCTAACCCAGCCTGGTGCCATCCAATTTTATGGCGACGGGTAGAAGCGCATAAAGCGGCCAATCCGCACGTTAAAATAATTGTTGTTGACCCCAGGGTCACCGATACCTGCAGCATTGCGGACTTACACCTGCAATTAAATCCCGGTACAGATATTACATTAAACCATGCCATAGGCCGCGTACTAATAGAAAACGGAGATATAGATCTTGATTTTATTACCAACCATGCCGAAGGCTTTGAGGTCTATAGTAAACTGGTTTTTGAACGGACGGTGAGCGAATCGGCATTAATATGCGGGGTTAGCGAGGCTGATATCCGTTTGGCAGCACAGTATATAGGTGAAGCAAAAGGCTACATCGCTATGTGGACGATGGGCCTTAATCAAAGCGCTATCGGTGTAAATAAAAATCTGAGTCTGATCAACCTTAACCTGATAACAGGGCATATTGGTAAACCGGGTTCGGGGCCAATGTCATTAACCGGGCAGCCTAATGCTATGGGTGGACGAGAGGTTGGTGGCTTATCCAATTTACTTCCCGCTCACCGCGATCTGGGCAACGCACTGCACCGTGAAGAGGTAGAGAAGTTTTGGGGCGGTGCACCTATTAATCCTAATCCAGGCCTATCAGCAACAGAGATGTTTGATGCGCTGAAAGATGGACGCTTAAAAGCAATCTGGATAATGTGTACCAACCCTATAGCCAGCATGCCTAATGCGCGTTTGGTTGAAGAGGCTTTAAAAAAGGCCAAATTTGTAGTGGTGCAAGAAATTACTAATAAATCAGAAAGTTTGGATTTTGCTGATGTTATATTTCCCGCCGCTGCCTGGGCCGAAAAGGAAGGTACCATGACCAACTCCGAGCGCCGAATAAGTTATCTGAATAAAGTAATTGATGCACCCGGCGAAGCACTGCCTGATGCGGAGATCATTTGTCGCTTTGCAAGAAAAATGGGTTATAAAGGTTTCGACTTTGAAAATTCAGCCGCTATTTATGCAGAACATGCACGCCTTACCGCAAAAACCAATATCGATATAAGCGGCTTAAGTTATGAGATACTAAAAGAGCGAAAAACCGTTCAATGGCCATATAAAAAGAAGAGCCCACCCAAGGGCACGCCGCGGTTATTTACCGACAAGAAATTTTATACCAAATCGCAAAAGGCTATTATCCATCCGGTGGCTGATACACTAACCAGTGAATTGCCCGATGCAGATTTCCCTTTTATTTTAACAACCGGTCGTATCCGCGATCAGTGGCATACAATGAGCAAAACTGGTAAGGTAAACAAGCTAAATCAGCATTACCCGCAATCATTCCTGGAGATACATCCCGATGACGCTGAACAGTTAAATATCAGCGAAGGTGATATTACGGTTATAACGTCAAAACGCGGCGTGGTACAGGTTAAAGCTAAAATATCAGCCCAAATAAAACAAGGCGTTGTGTTTTTGCCAATGCATTGGGGCAAGATATTAGGCAATGATCTAAACCGTGCCAATAACTTAACAAGCGATAAGGTTGACCCCATATCAAAAGAACCCGATTTTAAATTTTGCGCGGTAAACGTGGCTAAGTTTAAAAAGCCTTTTCAGCGCATTATAGTTATTGGGGCAGGGGCAGGATCACATGGATTTGTAAAGTCATATCGGGAATTAAACAAGGATGATCAGATCACCATCTTCAGTAAAGAAAATTACCCGTTCTACAACAGGGTTATGCTGCCCGATTATATAAGCGGCGAACAGCAATGGGAGCAACTGGTAAAAATGAAGGACGAGGAAGAGCCCGAATACAACATTAACCTTTTGCGCGGGGTAAGCATTGAGCGGATAGACCGCGCCAATAAATATGTATTAGACTCCAGGGGAATAAAAACCCCATACGACGTGTTGTTGATTGCCACGGGCAGCAGGGCGGCGGTCCCCCGGAACGTGCCCTCGCTCCCTGGTATTTTTACTATGCGCAACCGTAACGATGCCGATAGTTTTAAAAAACATGTGCCACCGGGCGGCCATGTGGTTATTGTTGGTGGTGGTTTGTTGGGGTTAGAGATGGCCGCGTCGTTGAGAGAGATCGGTATAAAAATAACCATTATACAGCGTACTTCGCGGTTTTTAAACCGACAGTTGGACGCATTAGGCAGCCAGTTACTGCATGAAGAAATGGCCGACCAGGGCTGTGATATTTATTATGATGATGAGATCCAGTTATTTTACGGTCGCTCAAAACTAACTGGAATAGGCTTAAAAAGCGGCCGCAAGATCAATTGCGATGCCATGATACTGGCAATTGGTACAACGCCAAATTTTGAACTTGCTAAAGAATGTGGGTTAGAGTGTCGTCGTGGTGTTATCGTAAATGAACGCCTGCAAACCAGCGACCCTGATGTTTATGCCATAGGCGAAATAGCCGAGTTTAACGGAACGCTATATGGCATCACTGCAGCTGCCGAGCAACAGGCACAGGTGGTTGCAGGCTATATGAATGGTGATGTTGCCAGTTATTATAAAGGTAGCTTATTTATGAATATTATTAAGATCCATGGATTTGACCTGTGCAGTATAGGCTTGCCAGAGTGTCCGGATGATATTAATTACGAAGAAGTGATATTTACGGATAAAGCCAAGCGCTATTATAAAAAATGTATCATCCACCAGGATAGGCTGGTAGGAGCCATTTTAATTGGCGATAAGAGTGAGTTTCTTGAATTTAGAGACTTGATAGCCAATAAAACAGAGCTGAGCGAAAAGCGGCTGCAATTGCTCCGTAGCGGCAATAAAGCCGATCCGGTATTGGGTAAACTGGTTTGCAGTTGTAATAACGTGGGCAGCGAAAATATCCGCAAAAAAATTGATGAAGGTTGCCATACGCTAAAGGACGTTTGTGCCGGAACAGGAGCCGGTGCAGGTTGTGGTTCATGCAGGCCCGAGGTTAAACGGTTACTGGATGAGGCTCTTGAAGATATGTTATTAGTTAAAGCGGTTTAATATGGGTCACCTCATCAAAATAAACTTACCTGGGGGCTTTATATCGGCTGGCGATTTGTATGAGATGTTATTGATTGCCGAAAATGCCGGCGCAACCGATGTCCGTTTTGGAAACCGGCAACAACTTTATTTTACGGTTAAGGCAGATAAGCTGGAAGATATGGAACTGGATATGCTGAAAGCCGAGATCAGCTATGAGATAGATGACGAGGTCTATCCCAATATCATAAGTTCCTACGTAGCTGATACTATATTTAATCATCATGAGGGCTGGCTGCGCGAGGGTGTATACAAGGATATTTTCGACAGGTTTGAGCATCAGCCTAAATTAAAGGTGAACCTGGTTGATGATCACCAAACCTTTGTGCCGTTTTTTAGTGGCAATATAAACTTCATTGCATCTAACGTTAACAACTATTGGTTTACTTATATCAGGTTCCCAAAAACGGATAGATTGTTTTGTTTACCTTCATTGGTATATTCAGAAGATATACCCACTTTAACCAAAGCAGCCGAAGATATTATCCTGCAAAAAAAAGATCTGTTTTACAATCGGGTCGATATAGATGAGGAACTGTTTTATAAAACCCTGCTTAAAAAAATAAGCGTTGCCTTTAGGCCGGTAATTGAACCGCTAAAATTGCCTGATTTTCAGCTACCTTACTACGAGGGTTTTAATAGATATAGCAATAAATACTGGTTGGGTATTTATCGTCGTAATGAACTTTTTCTGATTGGATTTTTAAAAGATGTGTGTTTACTATGCCTGAAAAGCAGAATTGGACAAATTTATACCACCCCCTGGAAAACTATTATTATAAAAGGCATTGAACAGGCAGACAGAAACCAGTGGGGACTAATATTAAGCAAGTATCACCTCAATGTGCGCCATGCTGCGAACGAGTTAAATTGGCAAATTGAAGACATGTGCAGCGAAGGTCTTGAACTAAAAAAACAGTTGGTGCGGCAATTTGAAGAAGCGGATTTGCGGACTCACCAGCTTAGCTTTGCCATTAAAACGCAACCCAAAACGGGTTTGCAGGGCGCTGTTATACTGCGAAAAAACAAGCCCGGCGACTATGATATATTGCACACACGGGATTTTAACCCAAACTCAAGAGACGAAGTAATCTACGCCCAAAAAATAAAGCCCCGGTTTTTAAGTAAAAAACTAATTGCTTTATGTAAAGAGTTTTATAGCCAGCAGGCTGACCCGCACTTATCGGATACTTTAGTTTTGTCAGAAGAAACCATTGCGCTACCAGATAATCTGTCTGTTTACCAGTGCAGCAACTGCCTTACCCGCTATGACAAGCAATACGGTGATGCTGTAAATGGTATTAAGAAAGGTATTGATTTTGAATTACTTAATGCTTACTCATGCCCTGTGTGCGAAGCGCCAAAAAGTGAGTTTAAGCTTATATACAGCACGTTAATATAAAATACATTAACGGTAGATGAAATAGTATCAGTATTGTAAAATAAAGTAGCATCAACTTGTCCCGTCAAAAGATACATTTGAAATAACATAACATTTAAATAACATGATGTTACATCTTTTAATAGGTATGCTTAGTGCAATTAATATATTATCCATGCAAAACCCTACTCCAACTACGCCTCAAAAACAAGCCCTGGCCGAACTGAAATTAATAATAGCGAATCGCCAGAAATTTATAAAGGCGCACGCGGCCGAATATCTGATATGGACAGGCCACGCGGATGTAGCTTTAAAAGAATTTTTAAAAGAAGAAAAACTACATGGAACCGAACCCAAATACAGGGTAGTGATATGGCGAATATTAGTACAAGCTGAGCATGACCCGGAACGCAAGAAAATGTGGCTCAACAAAATGTATGATGCCTATAAAGATTTGAACGGCCCCGACCGGACCCATGCTACAGAAGCATTGGCTAAACTACAGCAACCTGTTGCCAATTTATTCCCGGAGGTAACTTCAAAAACTTTAGTATCAGATGATAGAAATTTACAAACTTATGCCGTTTGGGCCAGTTCTTATGGTTCGGAAATAAGGATGAAAGTTAACCGCGAAGAGCTTTTGCATAGAGTATTAACCGATACAAATGCTATCATCAGGCGGATTAGCGCTTATGTTTTACGTAAAGAACAGGAGCTAAGCACACAACAATGGGATAAAATAACTGCCGCGGCACTTGCAGCACATAAAACAGACGAGTTATATGTAGCTCTTTTAACTACTGCCCTGGTTACAGCACCGGCAAAAGCCGATAGTAAAAAACTGGCACAAGTTGATGAATTGCTGACCAAAGATGTACATAGCTTTACTGTAGGCGAACGCACGGAAATAGCACAGGCCCTGGCCGAAAAAGGTACAAAAATACATTTGCCATTATTGATAGATTTAATGAAAGATAAGGATAGCGCAGGGATATACGACCCGGCCAGCGACGAAGGTGCTGATATGCGCGCCGCCGCTGCTTATGCGATATTGAAAATTAATAGCAGGCACTGAAATTAATAGGCCATTAATTGATGACTTGGATAAATAAAAGAAAATACTATCAATATAAATGAAAGTATTACTTAAGGGGTACGCATTACTTTAACTTTGGTTTGACCCCGTATTAACCAGCCATTTTAAGGGTAAATCAATAAGATGAAGATCACCGATGTTAAAACCATTTTACTTACAGGCCCCTGCACTTTAGACCCCTATCTTTCTGAAGCGCGAAAATTGCGAAGCGCGGCCTTTATACAGATAAAAACTGACAGCGGGCTGATTGGCATTGGCGAAACCTATGCAGGCTATTTCTGCCCCGAGATGGTGCCGGAGATAGTCGAGTTTTTTAAACCCATCCTGTTAGGTAATAACGTTGATGATATCCCCGGCCTGTGGGCAAAAATGTACAATTGCGGTAACTTTTGGTGCAGAGTTGGTTTAGGCGCTATCGTACTTTGCGGTATAGAAGCGGCGCTGTGGGATTTAAAAGGCAAACAGGAAAATATACCTGTATGGAAACTACTACAGGAAAAATGGCGGGCCGATTTTGGCTTATCAGCTACCAAAGGCAGTTACCACGACAAACTACCCTGCTATGCCACCGGCGGACCCAGCAATTATCCGTTAAATAAACTGGCAGGCAAAATAGCATTTTATAACTCGCTTGGTTTTAAGGGCGCAAAAATAGGAGCGGGCGCTTATTACAAAGATAAAGGTTTCCATATCCCTTCCGATCCACATGAAGCTGCTGATCTTGAATCGGCGAAGATGGCTTATATCCGTGAGCAGTTTAGTGATGATTTGTGGTTAATGATGGACGCGCACATGGGCAACAGTTCAACCACTACCTGGGGACTTGATACCGCGATGGCTGTAGCCAAAGCGATGGAGCCGTACAAACTCTTCTTTTTAGAAGAACCGTTGCATTATACCCGCCCGGATTTATACAGCGAATTATGCAAAAACACTACTACCCCAATTGCCGGCGGAGAGTGCCTAACCGCCTTTTGCGAGTGGCAAACGTTCCTTGAACAGGATAGCTTCAACATTGGCCAGCCCGATGCTTCTTTCACAGCCGGCTTAAATGAGTTTATGAAAGTAGCGGCCAGCCTGCATCAGCGTGGTCGTAAAATAGCACCGCATGCCTGGGGTGCAGGTGCATCGCAAATGCA
Source organism: Mucilaginibacter sp. UYCu711 (assembly GCF_050433825.1). Classification (NCBI taxonomy): domain Bacteria; kingdom Pseudomonadati; phylum Bacteroidota; class Sphingobacteriia; order Sphingobacteriales; family Sphingobacteriaceae; genus Mucilaginibacter; species Mucilaginibacter sp. UYCu711. Next base: position 219,320 of record NZ_JBNPWM010000005.1, read on the forward strand.
AAATATCCATTGTGGTTTTGCAAGCCCAAATACCATTATATTGGAAGTAGCCCCGGCTTATGGTCCTTTACACAGCGAGGTGATAGGCGATAGCCTGCAAATGAAAGATGGTTATGCTCTGCCACCCGAAAAACCCGGCTTAGGCATTGAACTTACCGAGGCTACCATTAAACGCTATCCATTTCAGCGCGGTTCGGGAGAATTTAACAGCGTGCCTGGTAAAATTTTAACTACCTGATTTAGCCCTCATGAATATTTTAATTGATATGCCCGTTTATGCCCCAGCTTTAAAAAAGTTAAGGGATATGCCAGGGATAAATGTAAAATTAACAGACTCGCCGGAGGAACGCGTAAGGCCGCTATCAAAAGAACTGATAGCAGATTGCGATGCACTTTTTTGCACCTTCCCACCCGAAAACCACCGGGATATGGCGCAGTTAAAGTTTATCCAGATCAGTTCAGCAGGGTATACGCAGTTAATAGGGAAGGGCTTTGATGAACGGCATGTCAAAGCCTGCAATGCACTTGGCGTTTTTGATGTGCCTATCGGCGAGTGGAATATGGCGATGATGATAAACCTGGCGCGCGATATGCGTGGCGTGATGCATAACCAGGATGCGGCTATTTGGGATCGGTCGGCACGTTTCCAGCATGAGATCAGGGGCGGCGTAGTAGGTATTTGGGGCTATGGCGGCATTGGGCGCGAAACTGCCCGGCTGGTAAAAGCGTTGGGTATGCAAGTGCATGTTTTAAGCCGTAGCGGTGTAAAACCCCGCGAAGATATATATAACGTAGCCGGCACCGGCGACCCGGAAGGGGTACTGCCCGATAAAGTTTTCTTAATGGAAGAAAAAGAAGCTTTTTTGAAAGGACTGGATTTCCTCATCATAGCCATGCCGCAAACAGATACCAATGCTGGCATAATAGGCGAGGCGGAGCTGAAAATGCTAAAATCAACCGCTTATTTACTTAATCCTGCACGTGGCCCGCTCATAGAAGAGCAGGCGCTTATAAAAGCTCTGGAAAAAAATTGGATAGCCGGTGCGGCCTTAGATACGCATTATTATTACCCAATGCCGGCAGATCACCCTTTATGGAAGATGCCTAACGTGATATTAACCCCTCATATATCAGGCTCAAGTTTAAGTCCGAAATTTTTGGAAAGGGTATGGGATATTTTTATGCAGAATATTGAAAGAATGCACAATGGCCGGCATTTATTAAATGAGCTTACGCCGGCCAGTTTAAAAGGAAAATAAAAACATTTTAAAAAGAAACACTATGAATAATCATAATAATACATCACGCAGAAAGTTCCTGCAAAACTCGTCACTATTGCTTGCTGGCATTCCATTAATGCGGATGAAAGGCTTTGCCGCCCCTCCGTTTAATTACCAGGGGCCTGTATTACCAAATAACGTACCCCAAACCGTATTGGCCGACCGCCGGATAAAGCTTGATTTTAGTAAGGAGGTAATGGTTTTAAATGACGGCTTACAACCATCAATGTTATGCACCCGCAAAGGAACATTAATCGTTCAGTCGCAAAATCACAACAAGCCATTACCGCAAGCAAGGATCTTTTATCCGTTTGCTATGTCAACAGTGGTATCGCGCGATGGGGGAGAAACATGGAATGATTTTCCTTTAAAAGAAGGAGATAACGGGGTGGATATTGAAGGTGGTATTACCCAATTAAAAGATGGTACAATCATCGCGCTTGAAACCTATGTTACCCCAGGAGATAAACCCGATACCGGTGCCGGTTTAATGTATACATCTACTGATGAATATAAAACGCTGCAAGGACCGTTTGATATTACCTTTGATATCCCTAATGCCGAGTTTTATGGTTCAGCAGACGACGGCGGACGCCCGCACATAGCTATGCGCTTGCACCGCCGTATTTTGGAATTGCCTAACGGCGATCTTCTTACTACTATTTATGGTTTTCAGAAAGGCGATGATGAGCCCTGCCCTTATCAGCCAAAAATGAAAAAAAGCAGGGTAATGCTGTTTAAATCAAAAAACAAAGGCAAACATTGGAATTTTGTGTCGACCGTAGCCGTTGATAAAAAAGTAGGTACGGAAGGTTTCGGCGAACCGGTTATTGCACGCGTTTCAAAAGGGCCAAAAGCAGGTCGCTTAATTTGCCAGATGCGTACCGGGTATGAACTATACAGCAATCATTCTGACGATGGCGGCAAAACCTGGACAAAAGCTAAACCACTAGTATACGCTAATCTTGATGTTTATAAAACCAGCGATTGGGCGGCTATGTTCAAAGACGTTAAACGCAAAGGTGTGCTGGTTACCCCGGATTCGCCAGAATTGATCGGTGCAGTTGTAGACCCCGACCTGATAGAAACACGCAGTGGCATACTGGTTGCCGCTTTTGGTGTACGCATTTCAGCAAAGCTATGCTGGACAATCCCAACACATCCGTGGAACGGCAATTACCTTGCCTTTAGCCTTGATCATGGCGATACCTGGAGCCACGTAACCCGGCTTACCACAGGGATTGATACTACGCACTATATGTGTGTTGAAGAAACCTCAAAGAATAATGAATTATTTGTTGTTTATGATTTTGGTCACTGGAACGGTAAAGAAGGCCGGTATACTTATGGCCGGAAGGTTAAAATATCGGTTTAAAATGGAAGGGGATGTTCAATTTGAGCGTGTTATGAGAAAATGGCTTGGGTCTTTTTACTAAATACTTTTCATATAAGAATATATGAATTGTTAATGTGTATAGCTTTCGATGAATGTTAAGAATAAATTAACTTATCCAGCCTACCCTTAAAATAAGTATACTCACCCGTTGGTAAATTCCACGTTGCCATAAAATTTGAAGCATATTTGTAATTGCCACCGGTTTTATAATTCCACGCGTAAGCCGTCCACTTATAATGCTCCAATTTTTTGTTATGGGTGTAATACCGGTCATTAGTTTCAAACCGTAAAAGCTCGTAGTGATCGTTAAAATAAAAAATGCCGCTAGCCTCTATATTTTCATATTTGATGGTTCCTTTTACAGTGAAGGTGTTAATTTCGGTCCAGGTAATGTAAGGCTGAAAAAAATATGCCGGTATTAACATTGCTTCGGCCAAAATGGTTACTAATTCTGCCGCATCCATTTTCGGCCCTTTAGCGTTGGTGATGGTGAAATATTTTAGCAGTTTGACTATCAGGCGACCTTTCCCATTTTGAAATTTATCTATTGCATCAAATGAGAATAATCCCCATAGCTTTGCTTTCATGTAAACAACTCTTGCAGGATGATCGATAAAATTTACCTGATCGCAAGATATCCTTGTCCAACCTTTACCGGGTGCCATTTTTAAATGGGCTGATTTCCATTTTACAAAGCAATATTCGTATGCATCGGCATCACTGTAACCACAGTGTTCCAGATAATTCTTAAGCGCGGGAGGCAATGCTGATATGGGTCGATGTTTATTTTTAGCACTCGATGTGACTTTGCTTAGCTCTCCAGTAATAGCGTTGTTATATTGTTTCCTTAATGGCAAAAACTTTAAAAAATTAATCATCACTTTCATTGAAATCACAAATTTAGATGACCTCCTTGCTTACAAGGAAATTAAGATCATGTGGTAACGTGACTGTAGTCATTATTTTGACAAGATTGGATAGCGACTTTTACTTCGTAAAAACAAAATGTCAACATCATGAAAAAGCTGCTTATCTCTACCGATTTTTCTGGAAATGCCACACACGCTGCAGAGTATGGATATGCCTTGGCTAAACAAATAAAAGCTAATGTAATGCTTTGTAATGCGTTTACTGTACCGGCCGAAATGCCACAGGCCGGTGTAATTGTATGGCCTATGGAAGAATATGACACAATAATTAAAGCAAGCGCTGATCAGTTGAAGGAACTAAAGACCGACCTGGAAAGTAAATATCACTCGGGTTATACACCTGTAATAAGTCTGGTTAATGAAATGGCCGCTTTAAATGATGTAATTGATGACATTGTTGATAATCATACTGTTGATTTAATAATTATGGGCACCCATGGAAACACTGGGTTAAGCACAATTATGCTTGGAAATCATAGCCGGAAGATGATTGACGAGTCAAAAACGCCACTATTATTAGTGCCTTTTAAGGCTGTTGTTAAGCCATTAAAAAAAATAGCTTACGCTACCGATTTTAAACACCCTGAAAATGATTTGTTAACCATATATAAACTACTACCCTTTGCTAAACAACTAAACGCAGAGATCTTGCTCACCCATGTAGTTGACGAAACCCACCAGTCTGCCGCATTTAAAAAATGGCTGGATAATGTGTTGACTGATCTGTCTAACAAAGCCGATTACCCCAACATTTATTACAGGCTGATAAAAAGCCGGGGACCTGAAAGCGGACTTGATTGGTTATGCGAGCATGGACAGGTTGATTTGCTGGTGATGTTGCATCATAAACATAGTTTTTTGGATAGCCTATTAAACACAAGCTACACAAAAAAAATGGCTGGTCATATTACTATCCCGCTGTTGGTGTTTCCTGAAACAAATAATTGATTTATGACCGGCCTGGAGTTTGCGATAGCTTACCTAAAGGCAGTTCAAAAAAAGCATACCTGTTATTTTGAAAAAAACAGCACTAACATCATGAAGTGTGTGAGAATAACAGGGGGTAACCTGGTTAGTGTTCATATTATAGATAAATCTCTTCCAGCCGAAATACGATATGACATTGAGGAAATGTTTTGGCAACACTAATTGAACTATTTGAATTGCATATATACAAGCGTTACAGCAGCAACTATCATTAATAAAAATGATAACCCACCTAATATGTTTGCCGTTAAGCTATTGGTGTTTGTACCCATTATTGTTTTATTGTTACTGATATGCAAAACTATAAAGATGATTATTGGCGACGTTAAACCATATAGCACTGCTGAATAAATAAGCCCCTGTATGGGGCTTATCCCTATAAAATTTAGCGATAGACCTACTATCAGCGAAATGATGACAACGCTATAAAATGGCCTCGCCTCAAAAAACTTTTTATCCAGTCCTTCGTCCCAGTTAAAAGCCTCGGCAAACATATATGAGAGAGAACCGCTTAAAACCGGGATAGCCAGGAAACCGGTACCTATTATCCCAACTGAAAATAATAAGTAAGCCAGATTACCGGCAATTGGTTTTAATGCTGTTGCCGCTTGTTCTACAGTGTTAATGTCTCGTTGCCCGTGAGTATATAAAACACTTCCACAGGTTAATATAATAAAGAACATTACAAGATTTGAAAATAGCATGCCAACATCAACATCTTTTCGCATATCACGAATAATTTTCTTATTAATTATCAGTGTTTTGGAATTTTGTTTAATGTCTTCAGCTTCCATTGTTGTTTGCCAAAAAAACAAATAAGGCGATATGGTAGTGCCCAGTATACCAACCAGTATGGCAACATAAGCTTTGTTAAACTGTATAGTTGGCACCACTGCAGCCTTAATTACGGCCAGCCAGTTTATTGTAGTAGAAAATGGTACCAGTATATAAACCAATAGAACAATGCAGGTCCATTTAAGTATTGCCGCCAGTTTACGGTACGAATAAAAAATAACAGCTAATAAAATAGCGATTGTAAACAGTATGCTAAAAGCAAATGCCGGTATAGCCGGCACTAATAGATTAGCCGCGGCACCCATACCAGCAATATCGGCACCAATATTTAGGGTAATTGCCGGAAAGGAAACGCCTACCATTACCCATAAAACCCATTTAGGGTAATGATCTTTAATTGTACTGGTTAAGCCTTTTTGTGTAACCAAGCCAATGCGTGCGCACATTTCCTGCATGGCAGCCATTAAAGGGAAGGTAATTAATGCCGTCCAAAGTGTTGCCAGTCCAAACTGCGCGCCTGCTTGCGAATAGGTAGCAATGCCCGAAGGGTCGTCATCGCTGGCTCCGGTAACCAAACCAGGGCCAAGCGTTTTAAAAATATTCTTTAACCTGACCGGCAGTTTTGTTTTTTTTACCATTTAAAGTTAATCGGCTATAACTATCGTATTGAGTTTGTTTTCAGACGTAGTTAAAGCTAAGAATAAATCTTCCACATTAGCTGTTGCCTGCCATGGCAATTGCTCAAACAAGCCTTTGTAGTAATTTAGTCCTTCCTGCAATTGCGATTTAAATTTATGCAGGCTCCGTTTTTTCTTTTCGGTAAGGTCTTTAATATGGTTTTGGATATCTGTTTTCAAATAGTCTATATAAAGATCTATTTCTTTGACAAACATGTTTGGGCGCTGCACCGTTTTTAACAGATCTATTTTGCCATAAATGTGCATTGCCATTTCCTCGAGCGAGTAAGAACGGGTAAAATAGGCCAGGTTAGGGCCGGGGCATATGGCAACTGCCTTGTTTTCTTTGCGTTTTACCATATCGTACTTAATGTAAGTTGATGAGCATAAGCCCTCGCACAGGCATATTTTTTCGGTTATGGTATTAAGTTGTTCGTCATATTCCTCCTTTGGTAAAGCCAAAGCCTGTATTTGCTTTATTTTTAGGTTTTGATATTCTCTTGAGGCTGTACAAATGGGCTGCTCAGTAAATTCGGTGTTAGTACATAAATATTTTTTTGTGCAAGGGCTGCCGGGCCTGTTTTTTTCAAGGCGTTCTAATCGTTGAGTTTCGGCACTGCTTTGCTTAAAATTATTAAACAATATGCCTAATGGGGACGCACCGCTTAAATAAAAATCATCTTCGGTGGCGTTGGTTAATTGGGTTAAAGTTTGGTCATCAACATTAGTTACTTCGGGAACTAATAAAAAAGGGCTTCCCCAGCCGGTTCCATCAAGCTGGTAATAATCCATCATGAAATTATTTTCCTCGGCAGTACCTATGCCGCCCTGCACGCTTATGCGCTGAGTGGGCGGAGTTAATAATCCGGGTCCCTTTTGTGACGCAGCGGGCTTATAAAGCTCGAAAAGCTCATCGACCATTACTTCTCTTTTTTGCTTAAACTCTTCCAGTATAGGGCCTAATAAATAACCTTCGGTTGCAAAGGCATGGCCTCCGCAATTTAAACCGGATTCTACCCGAAACTCTGACACCCATAGCCCCTTTTTAGCTAAAAACTTAGCTTGTATCAAGGCCGATCGAAAATCACTCACCTTTAAAATTATTTTCTTGCTAAATCTGCCTTCCCTGTCGGGCAAAAAGCAATCAAAATTTTCAAGGTAACTGTATAAACGCGGGTTCATTCCGGCCGATAATACTACCGACGATTTAAGATCGCTTTCGGCAAAACCGCGTAAGGCGGCAAGGGCATCTGTGTTTTCGTCGCCTAAATATTCACCGTCGGCGTTAAAATTCATCTTATCTACCTTAGCCATTATGTTAACATCGATAGATCCAGCCTTAATATTACGGCGCAATATGTTTTGGAATATTGTTTTACGCTCGCCATCCGGATACTCCATCATCAACTCATAACCTTGTTTTAATTGAGAATCATCCGGCAGCAATTCAAAATACCTGCACAGATCATTACCTTCCACAAAAGGCAGTTTTTTAAGCTCGGTAATTTGTTGGTTAACCAAAAGCTCAATCAGATTTAAATAGGCTGTAATACGTATTGCCCGGGCGTTATCAGCCGCTTTTGGAATGGCAATGTATTCCATATCATTTTGTTTGGTATGATACTCTCTTATACGCTCAACCAACTCATCATCAACAATAGAGATCGCAGATGAAATGCCGTACCGGCCAACTTTTAAGGGCGTATCAATAGAGTAACCTAATCCTAATACGGGGATATGAAATGTATGGCTCATAGTAATAATTTATGTGCCCAAAAGTACAACCTTTAAAAACTACGAAAATTGACGATGGTCACATTTCAAATTATTTATTACTACAGATTTAATGACGCGGATCATTTTTCACGCGCATTACTATCATTTAACGGGCAGGGTTTATTACCCAGTTTTACACTATCAAATTTTAAGCACATGGAACTATTGATAGACAACACTCAACTTGATTGCGAATTACAGGAAATGTACATGATAAGCAGCCACTGGAAAACCGATATAGAATTTGTAAAAGACGAAATAAGGTTTATGAAAAACATGCTCAATAAATACCAAACAGGTGTTGAGGGTGTTGATTTAACCAAGATCATTCAATTTAAAAAAATTGTCGAACACGAAGGAACAAAAGTACAAAGTGCAGAAGCTAAAATCTCTGGATTTTTGGAATTGATGGGGCCGATAGTTAATCATTCAAAAAAAGTGTTTGGATTGGATTTGCTGGAAAAATTTAACGAGTTAGACACAGCTATAAAATCTATTACAAATTATATTTTATTAGTTAAAAGGCTTGTTTTCTTATTTCTTGAAAAAATAATTAATTCAAAAAAAAATTGCCAGGCCGTATTCACAAACAAAAAGCCATTACCATTAAAATATAAATTATGATCGACATAAATTACACAAGTGCCGACGAAGCGGTAAATTATATACAACCAGGCAACCGGGTTTTTATACATGGCGGGGCGGCAACTCCTTCACACCTGGTTAAAGCAATGCAGCAAAGATGCCACGAGCTTTATAATATCGAACTGGTAAGTATTACCACCCTGGGTGATGTAAATTTCGACAAACCAGAATACCGCAAGTCGTTCTTTTTTAATTCGCTTTTTGTATCGGCAGCTACCCGGGCCGTGGCCAATAGCGAAGACGGCGATTACGTCCCCATTTTTTTAAGCCAGATACCGCAGCTTTTCCGAAAAAATATTTTAACAATAGATGTTGCCTTGATACAAGTTTCGCCTCCCGATGCCCATGGCTTTTGCTCGTTAGGGACATCCGTTGATGTTGCAAGAGCAGCAGTTGAAATGGCAAAATATGTAATAGCACAAGTTAATCCTTTAATGCCGCGCACGCATGGCGACGGATATGTCCACATAGAAAAATTAGATGCCATGGTTTGGCACAAAGCCGAATTGCCGGAAGTAGACTATTCGGCCGAAGTAAGCGATGCGGTTGAAAAAATTGGCTTTAATGTGGCTTCATTAGTGGAAGATGGCGCAACACTGCAATTAGGCATCGGTAGCATACCAGACCAGGTGCTTAAAAACCTAACAACTCATAAAAACCTTGGCTTGCATACCGAAATGTTATCAGACGGCGTGATACCACTTATAGAACGCGGCATTATTAACAACAGCCTAAAGAAATTAAATACGGGCCGCTCTGTAACCTCATTTATCACCGGAACCCGCAAGTTGTATGATTTTGTGAATGATAATCCGGGCGTGCGGGTGATGGACATAAGTTATGTTAACGACACCAGTATAATAAGGCAAAACCCCAGGGTAGCGGCTATTAACAGCGCTATCGAAATTGATTTAACCGGCCAAATTTGTTCAGACTCGATAGGTACTTTCCAGTATTCAGGCATCGGCGGGCAGATGGATTTTATCCATGGTGCCTCATTGTCTGAAGGCGGGAAGCCGATTATAGCGTTGCCTTCGCAAACCAATAAGGGGATAAGCCGCATTGTGCCTTTTTTAAAAGAAGGAGCCGGCGTGGTAACAACCCGCGGCCATGTACACTGGGTAGTTACCGAATATGGACTGGTTAACCTGTTTGGTAAAAGCCTTAAACAACGTGCCCAATCATTAATTGAAATAGCGCACCCGGATCATCGCGGGACTTTGGAGGAGGCTTTTTATAACCGATTTGAAAAAGTATAAACCTTTAATAATTAAGATCATGAAAACTATACTGGTACTAACAGATTTTTCAATTAAGGCAGATCATGCAGCGCATTATGCCTTAAAACTGGCACAGAAAATACAGGCAAATTTATTATTGTGTAATGTGTACCCGCAGCCAGCCATCGTTACTGCATCAACCCATACTTTTTGGAATGGTAATGAAAGCGAAACTTTTGAACAGGATAGTTTAAATGACCTGGCCGAACTGGCCAACCGTTTAAACAAGCAATTAGATAAAACTTGCAACGACGAATTTAAGCCGGTTGTGGATTTTTGCAGTATGGCCGGGCCCTTAACCGCAGCTATTAACTATATAGTGGCCAGCAGGCAAATATTGTTTGCAGTTATTGCAACCCACAGCAGCGACGATTTTATGGCTTTTTTAAACGGGAACCATGCTAACGAGATCATTGAAAATGCCAACTGCCCCGTTTTAGTTTTACCGTATCAATTATCATTTAACGGGTTTAACAAGATAGTTTTTGCTACTGATTTGGCACACAAAGGCACTGATGTTTTGCATAGCTTGTATCATATCACCAAATATTTTGATTCGGAAGTTTTGGTTACCCACGTTGGCATGGTAAAACTTGCTAAAGTAACAGAAGATTATATAACCAGGCGTTTTCTATGTCAGGAAATAGGGGTAAGCCAATATCCAAAAATTCAATACAGGTCTGTGAAAAACAAAAGTATTACTGCCGGCTTGCAATGGCTGGCAGAGCATGACGACATTGATCTTTTAGTTTTAGTACACCATAAACGTAATTTGATACAGAAGATATTCGAGCCAAGTGTTACAAAAAAACTGGCCAATAAATTTGCCAAACCCATGTTGATTTTTCCAAGCTCATACGAACGTGGCAGTGTGCCAATATTGTGATAGAAGTGTGTGTTGATAGTGTGCCTGTGGCCAAATTGGTCACGGGCATTTTTTATTAACGATTTACTATAAAACCTTGTAAATGCTTCACTTAAAAAGTGATATGCATCACTTTAATAAGCCCTTCACGTCATTCGCCACCCAGGTTAGGCGGGGTACTTTTGGTCATAATCAAACACCAAATAAAATGAAACATTTAAACAGAAAAATAGTAGCAGCTACCATGATAATCGCAGCGGTTATAATTGGCGGGATCTTTCAAAAAGCAACTGCACAAACTATGTACAGATTAACGCCCGGCAAAGATGCAAGCATTAAAGTATTAGGCAAATCAAATGTGCATGATTGGGCATTAACATCCGCAGCGATTGAAAGCCAGGGCGAGTTTAAAGTTGATGGCGACGACCAGCTTCGCGGCCTTTCTTCATTCACTTTATCATTAAATGCAAAGAGCCTTAAAAGTGAGCATGAATCTATGGATAACCGGACCTATAAAACTATGAAGGCCGATCAATATCCAAAAGTTACTTATAAGCTTGGCTCAGCAACTGTAACCCCTGCCCAGAAAGGTAAATATACGATCAAGGCAACAGGCGAACTTAGCATAGCCGGCGTAACGCAAACTATTGTGATGACAATTTATGCGGTTACCAATACTGATAACACCATCACCTGTACCGGATCTGAAGCCCTTAAACTAACCGATTATAAAATTGACCCGCCAAGTTTTATGCTGGGAGCAATGAAAGTAAAAAATGACCTTACTATTCAGTTTAATCTTACCTACAAAAAATAATCAACCATTAACCAAAATCCTTAAATAAATAATATCATGAAAACTAAAATTTTTACTCTGATAAGCTCATTGGCCCTCGGCGTGATGGGTGTGGTTCCTTTAACAGCAAATGCACAGGAGGGACAAATTCAATACTATCGCCCTAATAATAAACAAGGCATAAACGTGTTTGAAACCAGTAAAAAAGATTCGGTAAAGTTTACCGGCTTAAAAGTTAAAATAGGCGGTGGCTTTACACTTGCTTATCAAACACTAAAAGCTTCAAACACGGCTACACCGGTAACAAAAACCGTAGGTACGTCAACCGGGAACGTAAATGCTATTACGCCGATCTATAATGGCTTTAACTTGCCAATGGCTAACATGGCTTTTGATATCCAGTTAGCAGATGGTATCCGTTTAAACCTTACTACCTACCTTTCAGCAAGGCACCACGAAGATAGTTGGGTAAAAGGTGGTTACTTGCAGATAGATAAAATGCCGTTCCTGAAAAGCCCGCTAGTTGATAAAATAATGGAGAATGTGACCTTTGTTATCGGGCAATCTGATGTTGATTATGGCGATTCACACTTCAGGAGATCAGACGGTGGTAACACCATCTACAATCCTTTTGTTGAAAACTACATTATGGATGAGTTTGCTACCGAAATTGGTTTCCATGCTTATTACAAATGCGAAAAAACCGGCCTTTTTGCTATGGGTGCTATTACAGATGGTGAGCTGAATGCAGTTACAATTGCGCCAACCAAAATTGATGCAAAAACCGGGCAACCAAATAAATTTCCACCTGCATATATTGGTAAATTAGGTTTCGACAAACAACTTACTCCTGATTTCAGGTTAAGAGTAACAGGCTCAGTATACTCTATAAGCAGCGCTAATAGTAACACCTTATTTGGTGGCGACCGTACCGGCTCTAACTATTATAACGTAATGTCAAACCCTACTACCGCCGCGGGTTCAACACTTACCCAGGCGGTTGACTATAATGCTTTCTCAGGACGTTTTAACCCCGGCTTTAGCCAGGAGAACCATAGTTTTATGGGCAACTTGTTTTTGAAATACAGAGGCCTTGAATTATTTGGAACAATAGAAAGTGCAAAAGGCAGGACAATTACCGAAACTTCAAGCCGCGGTGCAAAACAATATGCCGGTGATATCATCTACAGATTCCCTGCCGAAACCGAAAACTTTTGGGTTGGCTATCGTTACAACACGGTATCTGCAACAATTGTAGGCAACACTACTGATGTAACTGTTAACCGTTCTGCAGCGTCAGCAGGCTGGTTTTTAACTAAAAACATTATGATGAAAGGCGAATGGGTTAGCCAACAATACAAAGATTATGACGCTACCAACATCCTAAATGGTGGCAAGTTTAGCGGTTTAGTGCTGCAGGCTGCTATATCATTTTAATATCCAAAGTGACTATTGGGATAAGGCCCCTTGACTGCGAAGCGAGGGGCCTTGTTTTTAATCTCTTTTAAAATCAAGAGTGATATGAAAAAAATAATTGTTTCGGGTTTTATTACCGGCTGCATACTATTTGTGGTTAGCTATGGCGGTTTATACCTGGCAGTAAAGTATTTTCCGTGGCTGTTTACAGAATATTTTAACCCGCTTTTTAATTCGGATGGTAGCCGCGATGTGCTTTTTTACCTGCATGCATTCATCTTCAGTTTCGCGCTATCATGGTTTTGGGACAGGTTTAAAACCTTGTTTAAAGGTACATTTATTTTACGCGGGATAGAGTTTGGGCTGGTGTATTCAGTGATCGCCCTGTTACCGGTGATGTGGATCTCATTCAGCGCCCTGGACATTACGGTCGCGATGGTATCAAGTTGGTTTTTTTATGGGCTGATACAGGCCACCGTAGCTGGGATGGTATTTGCAAAACTTAATCCCTAATTGCCTGATAGCCATGCTTTATAGGAATATTTTAGGGACGATACTTGTTTTGATAACGGCTTTTGTAAAGCCGGTTGAAACAAAAAAGTGGCTCATCAGTGAAAGTAGCAGCTTGTCTGTAAACGGCACAACAAACATCAATAAGTTTGCCTGTGATATCCCTGCTTACGACCAGACAGATACCTTAACGCTGACCAGAGGAAGTAAAGAAATTATGTTATCAGGCGACATCAGGCTTAAAGTACAAAGTTTTGATTGCCATAATTCAATCATGACGCATGATCTGCGAAAAACATTAAGAGAAAAAGAGTTCCCGCGCCTACATATCAGGTTTTTATCATTAAGCGATTTCCCCGAACTAACAGCCAAGCCTGCAATAATAACCGGTTTGGTAGATATTGAACTTGCGGGAGCGACTAAACGGTTTCAGGTAAATTACCAGGTATCAATAGATGCACAAAAAAACATTCACCTTTTGGGATCGCGGGATGTTAATTTTTCTGATTTTAACCTCATTCCGCCACGGAAACTGGGCGGTATGATAAAAACTAATGATAAGTTAAGTGTTGCTTTCCATTTAAAAATGAGGGCGGTTAACTAATGTAAAATTGACGAACATCACATTTTTCATCGCCATTCATCATTCTTTAATTCCAAATATCGGGGCAGTTTTGGATAAAATAATTTCCAATGATAAAAAGTTCTGTTCTTGAAAAAACAACCTGCTACCATTGCGGTGATGCTTGTACAACCATAGAATATGTTGTTGACGACAAACATTTTTGCTGCCATGGGTGCAAAAGTGTTTATGAAATATTATCGGCCGACGACCTTTGCAACTACTACAGCTATAATGAACATCCCGGCGCAACCCGTAAACAAACCAATAAGCGCTTTGGTTATTTAAGCGACCCAATAATTGCCGCCGAACTAATAGATTACCAAGACGCCCGTATTTCAATTGTAACCTTTTACATCCCGCAGATCCATTGCAGCTCTTGTTTATGGTTGTTGGAGAAACTAAATAAGATCAATCCTGCTATCCACTATTGCCGGGTTGATTTCCTAAAAAAACAACTTAACGTACGTTATGATCACGAAAAAATAAACCTGCAACAATTGGTTGAGCTTTTGGACAACATAGGCTATGAGCCGCTGATAAGCCTGCAGGATGTTATTAAAAAACAAAACACCGACGACAAGGATAATCTTGTATCAAAAATAGCTGTAGCCGGTTTTTGCTTCGGTAACGTTATGCTGTTAAGCTTTCCCGAATATTTTGGTTTATCGGGTTTCGAACAAACATTTAAACACTTTTTTGGCTGGATAAATATTTTATTTTCGTTACCTATAGTGCTATATAGCGGCACCGGGTATTTTGTTTCGGCCTGGCAAAATTTAAAGAACCGGGTATTAAGTATTGACTTCCCGCTGGCGCTTGGTATTGCCGTTTTATTTGCCCGTACGGTTTTAGAGATTGTTACCCATACCGGCGCAGGCTTTGCCGATACACTTTGCGGGTTGGTGTTTTTCTTACTGGTTGGTAAATTCGTTCAGAAAAAAACCTACCACCATATCTCGTTCGAACGCGATTACCGGTCGTTTTTCCCTGTAGCGGTGCATATTATTGAAAACGGGATAGAAAAACCCGTGCCACTTGGGCAGTTGGGTATAGGTAACCGGATGGTGATCCGTAACAACGAGATCATCCCCGCGGATGCCATATTATTAAAAGGAGATGCCTTAGTTGATTTTAGCTTCGTAACTGGCGAAGCCATCCCGATAAATAAAACCCTGGGCGAGATCATTTATGCAGGCGGCCGCCAAACCGGCGAGGCTATTGAACTGGAAGTAGTTAAACCTGTATCGCAAAGCTATCTTACCCAATTGTGGAATAATGAAGCATTTACCCGCAAACAGGATAAACGCATGCAAACTTTTAATGAGAAAGTAAGCAAGTACTTTACCATAGTGTTACTATCAATAGCTTTTGCCACGCTTGTTTTTTGGATACCCACAGATGTAAGGCGCGGGTTTGCCGCATTTACAGCCATATTAATTGTGGCTTGCCCTTGTGCACTGGCATTAAGCACACCTTTTACCATGTCGGCAGCGCTAAGCATTTTTGATCGCAATCATTTTTATTTAAAAAATGTAGCAGTTGTTGAACAATTAGCAGCAATTGATACCATTGTTATGGATAAAACCGGTACCATAACTACAGGTACGGCTAACAACATACAATTAGAAGCAATTTTAACAGATGAACAAAAACAACTGGTTTATAGTCTTTGTGGTAATTCAAGTCACCCATTAAGCCGGATAATTTGCCGCTATCTGGGTAATATGGATAAGCTTGCTGTAAGCGGATATAAAGAGGTTGCAGGCAAAGGGGTGCAAGGCCATATTGACGGACACTTTATAGTAGCAGGCAGTGCCGATTTTATATTGGGGTGCAGCGATAATTTCCCTGCTCATACCATGGTTCATATTGCTATCGATAATAAGTATATGGGCTATTTTACATTCTCGCTCAGCTACCGCGATGGTATGAAAAATATAGCAGCGTTAGCAGGCAGTTATGATAAATACTTGCTTTCCGGTGATCAGGATCATGAACGGGGAGAGCTACAAAAATTTTTCCCCAAATCAAACAGCATGTTCTTTAACCGGTCGCCACAAAGCAAGTTAGACTTTGTACAGGCGCTGCAAAAAAACGGCAGCAAGGTAATGATGATAGGTGACGGGCTTAATGATTCGGGAGCTTTAAAGCAAAGCGATCTGGGTATTGCGGTTACAGATAATGTAAACAACTTTTCGCCCGGCAGCGATGCTATACTTGACGGGAAATCGTTTGATAAACTGCCGGTGTTTTTAAGTTTTGCTAAGGATACCATCGCCATTATTCACTTCTCCTTTTTTATATCCTTAACCTACAACCTGGTTGGCTTAAGTTATGCTGTAACAGGTAATTTATCGGCATTAATGGCCGCTATATTAATGCCGTTAAGCACCGCTACCATTATTTCATTTACCAGCCTGGCAACGCGTTTCGCCGCAAAAAAACGACAATTGATATGAATATACTTTACTTCCTGATAGGGTGCAGCGTTATACTTGCGCTTGGCTTTTTAGGCGCTTTTTTTTGGGCACAAGGTAACGGGCAAAATGATGACCTGTTTACCCCCTCTATGCGTATGCTTATAGAAGATGATGAAGAGAAGCCAGACGACAAGGAGCCCCCTGTTCAAAAGTGACGCCAATCATTTTTTTGCCTAACTGTCATCATTCTGTCACACCGGCAACCATAATAATTTTACGCCTATAAAAAGACACTTTAATATGCAGCCTGAAAAATTTTATTACGACAACAAAATCGTCCGTGACTTTGGTATAGCTACCGTGTTATGGGGTATTATTGGTATGACTGTGGGGTTAATCGCGGCCATACAACTTTATCATCCCGATGCCAATATGCACAACCAGTACACCACCTTTGGCCGTATTCGGCCGCTGCATACCAATGCAGTAGTTTTCGCATTTGTGGGCAACGCAATTTTTATGGGGGTATATTACTCCCTTCAACGGCTGCTTAAGGCCCGGATGTTTAGCGATGCTTTGAGTAAAATACATTTTTGGGGCTGGCAGCTTATCATTGTTTCGGCAGTAATTACCTTGCCATTGGGCTTAACAACCTCGCATGAATATGCAGAGCTTGAATGGCCCATAGATATAGCTATCACCATCATATGGGTAGTGTTTGGTATCAATATGTTCGGTACTATATTTAAGCGCCGCGAGCGCCACTTATATGTGGCCATATGGTTTTACATAGCCACGTTTGTAACTATTGCTGTATTGCATATTGTTAATTCGTTCGAGCTGCCGGTATCCGCATTTAAAAGCTATATGGTTTACGCCGGGGTGCAGGATGCATTGGTACAATGGTGGTATGGGCATAACGCGGTAGCTTTTTTCCTGACCACACCATATTTAGGTATGATGTATTACTTCCTGCCTAAAATGGCAAACAGGCCCGTATACTCTTATAAGTTAAGTATCCTACACTTTTGGGCGTTGATATTTATATATATCTGGGCCGGCCCTCATCATTTGTTATACACCACTTTACCGGGTTGGGCACAATCATTAGGTGTGGCGTTTTCTATCATGCTGATAGCACCAAGCTGGGGCGGTATGATAAACGGCCTTTTAACCTTACGTGGCGCCTGGGATAAAGTTAGGGATGATGTTATCCTTAAGTTTATGGTAGTAGCATTAACCGCCTATGGTATGGCCACTTTTGAAGGGCCAATGTTATCGTTAAAACAAATAAACAGCATTGCCCATTTTAGCGACTGGATAGTTGCCCACGTACACGTAGGCGCTTTGGGCTGGAACGGCTTTTTAACCTTTGCGGTTTTATACTGGCTGATACCACGAATTTATAAAACGGAACTTTTCTCCAAAAAACTGGCATCGTTCCACTTTTGGATTGGTACCCTTGGTATAATTTTTTATGCCGTGCCAATGTATTGGGCCGGGTTTACCCAAAGCCTGATGCTGAAAGAATTTACGCCTGAGGGGATGTTGAAATATCCCAACTTCCTGGAAACTACTTTGCAGATACTGCCAATGCATGTCATGCGATCGGTTGGTGGTGCAATGTATTTATTAGGCGTAATTGTAATGGCTTATAACCTTTTAAAAACAGCCAGTCAGGGCAGTTTGGTTGCTAATGAAGCCGCACAAGCCATGCCGCTTGAGCCACTACATACAATCGCAAGAGAATCTGCCTGGCATCGTAGGTTGGAGCGCAAACCTATACAGCTAATGGTGGCAGCACTGTTTGTGATATTGATTGGAACTTTTATTGAGCTGATGCCTACGCTAACAATATCATCCAATATCCCCACTATAGCCAGCGTAAAACCTTATACATCGCTTGAGTTGCAGGGGCGTGATTTGTATATAAGAGAAGGCTGCTCTAACTGCCATTCGCAAACGGTTAGGCCGTTCAGGTCTGAAACAGAGCGTTACGGCGAGTACAGTAAAGCCGGCGAGTTTGTTTATGACCACCCGTTCTTGTGGGGCTCAAAACGTACCGGGCCGGATCTGGCGCGGATAGGCGGTAAGTATGGTAACGCCTGGCATTATAATCACTTAATGGATCCTCGCTTAATGTCACCTGGAAGTATTATGCCTGAGTATAGCTGGTTGTTAACACAATCGCTTGATACCACTACTACAAAGGCTAAAATAAATGCAATGCGTACGTTGGGTGTTCCGTATCCTGCCGGATATGAAAATCAGGCAAATGCCGACCTGGATAAACAGGCAAAAGGTATTGCTGCAGACCTGGCAAAAGACCACATCAAAGTAAAAAGTAATAAAGAAGTTATAGCCATAGTAGCTTACCTGCAAAGGTTAGGCATGGATATAAAAGCTAATAAAACCACTAAATAATTCACACCATGTTTAAACAATTCACAGAAAACATCTCGGGTAACCAAGCTTACCTGCTTTTCTCACTCTGTATATTTTTATTATTCTTTATTGTGGTCGCCATTATGCTTATCCGCATACGTAAACCGCATGTAGATCATATGAGCCAAATGCCTTTAAATGATAACCTGATTGATCCATCTAAAACCTCACAACAATGAAATATCGCGTCGTTATTTTATTATTTCTATCCATCTGTATGGCGGTACCCAGTTACGCTGCTGGTGATGGCCTTATAGCTGCCGATGCAATGAACTATATTGGTTATGGGGCTATCGCATTTATGTTGTTGATTTTAACTGTTGTTTTGCTGGTATTGTTAAAAACCACCAAAATGCTGGCACGGATAATTTTAAAGTATGAAGGTTATACGACACCTGAGGCAGAAATTAAGCCTACACTGCAAACGGTAACCAAAAGACCAAAAGGTGAGGTTTGGACAAAACTAATGTCATTGCGCCCGTTATCCGAAGAAAAAGATATGATAATGGAGCATGAATATGACGGCATCCAGGAATTGGATAACCCAACCCCGGCTTGGTTCATGTACCTTTTTTACGGCACTATAATTTTTGCCGTCGGTTACCTGCTTAATTACCATGTGTTTCACACCGGCCAGTTACAGTACCAGGAGTATCAAACAGAAGTAAAACAAGCCGATATAGCTAAACAGGCATTTTTAAGTAAAAGCGCTAACCGGGTTGATGAAAATACGGTAAAGCTGGTTTCAGATCCCGCAGTTATTGCTGCTGGCCAGGGTATATTTAAAGCCAATTGCGCCGCCTGCCATGGCGAACATGCGCAAGGTGTGGTTGGTCCTAATTTAACGGATGATTACTGGTTACACGGCAACAAAATAAACGATCTGTTTAAAACAATAAAATATGGGGTGGCAGCTAAAGGTATGCCTACCTGGGAGAAAGTGTTGTCGCCCAAACAAATAGCTGATGTTTCCAACTATGTAAAATCACTGCATGATACTAACCCTGCCGGAGCCAAAGAGCCGCAGGGTGCTAAAGAAACAGATGATAAACTGGCATCAAAGTAAAAAAATATGAGCGGGTTAATTGCAGGGAGCGGATCGGGGGAGAGGAAATGGCAATACCCGCTTATACGTAAAGGTATATATTACAAATGGCGTAATTGGCTTAGTTACGCCTATTTAATCTTCTTTTTTACCGGGCCTTTTTTGCGGATAGGTGGACAGCCATTTTTACTGCTTGATTTTGTTAACAAGCATTTTGTAATATTGGGGCAGGCGTTTTGGCCGCAGGATATATTCCTGTTTATGCTGGCCTCGCTGGTGTTTATAGTATGCGTTGTACTGTTTACGTTAGCCTTTGGCCGGATCTTTTGCGGCTGGATTTGCCCGCAAACCATTTTTATGGAGATGGTTTTTCGTAAAATAGAGATTTGGATAGAGGGGGATGCCAACAAACGTAAAAAGCTGGATGCCGGGCCATGGACAAACGATAAACTGTTTAAAAAGACTGCAAAGCATGTACTTTTTCTTATAGTTTCATTTTTGATCGCCAACACTTTCCTGGCCTACCTTACCGGAAGCGAAAACTTGATCAAAATAATTACTGAGCCGGTATGGCGCCATTGGGTGGGCTTTGCAAGCATTTGGGTTTTTACAATTATATTTTATTTAGTATATAGCCAGGTACGCGAGTTGGTTTGCACCGTTATTTGCCCTTATGGCAGGCTACAAAGCGTTTTAATTGATAAGGATACCCTGGTGGTGGCTTATAACGATGTAAGGGGAGAGCCGCGCGGAAAGCTAATGCGGGTTGCGGATCCGTTTATACCAAAAGGCGATTGTGTAGACTGTGGCCTATGCGTCTCCGTTTGTCCTACCGGGATAGATATCCGCAACGGTACCCAGATCGAATGTATAAACTGTACGATGTGTATTGATGCCTGCGACCACGTAATGGACAAGATAAATAAACCCAGGAACCTTATCGGCTACTTTTCTGAGAATATGATACATGCGCAGACTAAGGCATCCTTTACTGGTAGGATGAAAGGATATGCGGCTGTAATTATAGTACTGATAAGTGTTTTATGCTATTTTATATTTAGCCGTACAGATTTAAACATGACGGTAATGCGTAGTGCAGGGACGCTTTACCAGGCGCAGCCAGGCGGTTACATTAGCAATATTTATACAGCCGAGGTAATCAACAAAACCAATACGATCCAAAAAATAGTCATCAAAGCCGAAGACCCTGCTATAAGGGTTAAATACATACAAGCGCCCGGCGCTATTAATAAAGGCGACGAAACTAACACTGTTTTTTTTATAATGATACCGGCAACAAAAATACACGCATTTAAAACCGACGTAAAACTGCAGCTGGTAACCGGCAGCAAAATTATACAAACCATAAGCACAACTTTTGTTGGGCCCGTAAACGATTAAATTATGAACTGGGGAAAAGGAATTATAGGTGGCATGCTAATATTTATGCTGTTTATTGTTAGCATGTGTGTATATATGTTTTTGCTGCCTGAGGATGATTATGATCATGAGTACTACGAGAAAGGGTTGTCTTTTAACAAGGATTACAATAAAGAAAAGCAGGTTGTTAGTGACCATGCACAGCCGGTAATCATTATAAAAAGAGGAATAATGTGCATGGCTTTTACTAATCCGGTAGTAGGCACTATAAAATTTGTACGTGCTTCAAACAAATACCAGGATAAGATTTTTAAAATAGACAGCCATGCGGATGCGCTGGTTTACCTTCCCCTAAAATCAATAGAAAAAGGCAAATGGAAATTAGTTATCGACTGGATAAGCAACCATAAAGCCTACCTGTATCAACAAGATATTTATATAAAATGAGTGCTAATTGGATAGGTTTTTTCATAGGCCTGTTTGGCAGCGTACATTGCATAGGCATGTGCGGCCCGCTGGCGTTTGCAATACCCACTTTCCATACTCGCTGGTGGCTGATAGTTGCCGATAAATTGCTTTATAACAGCGGCCGCATAATCACCTATTCGCTTTTAGGATTATTGATTGGTTTAATAGGTAAGCAACTATGGTTATTGGGCTTGCAGCAGTGGGTGAGTATACTAACCGGTATACTTGTAATTATGGCAGCCATAACCAGGCTATTAAAAATACGGCTTGCTCATAATAGTGCTTTTTCTGATTTATTTAAACCTGTAAACAAAATATTGAGTTATGCTTTACGGCACAAGGCCGGCCATTTTATCGTGGGTGTGTTAAATGGCTTTTTACCGTGCGGGTTTGTTTATATTGCTTTAATAGGCGCGGTAAATACACCATCGCCATTAAGCGCGGCAATGTTTATGCTGTTTTTTGGGTTCGGTACTTTCCCTTTGATGTTATTAGCTACCATCAGTTCGGGTTTTATTGGCCCGCTGGTTAGGCGAAGAGTAAACAAAGCAATGCCTTACTTAATGATATGCCTGGGCTTTTGGTTTGTGTTGCGGGGAATGAATTTAAATATCTCTTATTTAAGTCCTGCAAAGCAACAATCAGGAGTAACAATATGTAAATAAAATCATGTTAAGGCATCTTGGCACAAAACGAACCTACGCTCACAATGTTAAATAGCTTCATTGCTTGGCTTGACAGCTGGTTTTGTAAATTCAGCCGGCTTTTTGGGGTTCTCGGTTTTAACGACCAATGTTACCGGCCACGCTGCACTGTTTGCAGAGCGTATTGCGATGCAGGACTGAAAACAGCCAGGGTGGTTGCCCTTTGGATGTTTTTGTTTTTGGCGGGGGCTTTTATTTCCGGGCTAATAGTTTCGAAGATCGGTCGTAACCAGCGTTTCTCGTACGCTATCCCTCTCATCATTGAGATGGTTATTTTATTGGGCGTAGCCACCTTAGGGTTTAAATATGACAATAGTTTAGTGGGCAAAGAAATATTTGCAGGCAGTTTGTTGTTTGCAATGGGGCTGCAAAATTCGTTGGTCTCACTGGTATCGGGCTCGGTGGTCAGAGCTACACATCTTACCGGTACTTTTACTGACTTGGGTATTGAGTTGGCTCAATTACTACAACATACACATCAGGAAAATATCGCTTTAATATCAAAGATAAAACTAAGGGTTGCCATTATCCTTTTCTTTATGACCGGTGCTTTAGCGGGGGCTTATATGTTTAGGTATTATCATTTCTACGCTTTCTTTCTACCGCTTATCATTCTTTTTTATACGTTGATGTATGATATATTTCGGATAGTGATAACGCGGTATTACAGACGATTTTATCATAGGCAAAAAAAGTGGTTACCAATTAGTGATAAAGATCACTTTTGATATTGCCTGAAATCATGCCGTAAAAGTAGCTAAAGCATCATCTTTGTGTATTAAAATTATTAATTATGGCAACTATAAAAATATCATCACAACACAACTGGACAACTGAAACAGCACATCAAACAACCAATGGCACTTGGGCCAAATGGTTGAAATTGACTGATGGCCAGGCTGAAAGAAAAACTTTATGGTTCATGGTTTCGCTTATATTTCAGGGCGTACTATTTTTACCATTACCTGCGGTGCTTATTTATTATTTTAATGCACCAACATTGATATTGGCGGTAACGCTAAGCCTGTTTTTCGCCAATATTATAACCGGTATGAGCGGCTCTGGCATACGCACCATATTAAATTTATTTGCTGTTAGCTTTTTGGCTCACTTAATAATGCTGGCCATATTTGCTTTATAAATTTCCTTTTCTCCTAATTAAAAGTCCCGTTGAATAATTTATTCAACGGGACTTTGTGCGTTTATAAGCAGTATCTTATACTGCCATGCTAAATAGTTGGGTTTCGGGTTTATTAATCCATAGGCGAGTGTCAAGGGCCATACAAATATTACGTAAAAACGGCTTACCCGGTTCAGTTACTTTTACACCCAAGGAGGTTAACTCAATTAATCCATCGTCTGCAAGTGGCTGCAGCCTTTCAATACAATCAAATAGTGATGGGCATGGCTCTGTATGGTGGTTCCAGATGGTGTAGCCTTTGCACATAATATTCAGAATGTGCTTACGTATAATCAGGTCATCGCCGGTTAATAAATGTCCTTTAACAACAGGTAGTTTGTCTTCATTTATCAGCTTTAAATATTCTTCAACCGTTTTTACATTTTGGGCATAGGCATAGCAGGCATCACTAATTGCCGATACTCCCAAGCCTATTAGCAATTGCGTGTTTTGAGTAGTGTAGCCCATAAAGTTGCGGTGCAGGCTACCTTTTGCCTGTGCTACTAAAAGGGCGTCGCCGGGCATGGCAAAATGGTCCATGCCTATTTCCTGGTACCCATAACCCTTTAACAAACTGCGGCCAATTTCATGCAATTTGGTTTTTAGTTTGGGGTTGGGAAGATCAAGCTCTGTAAATTTGCGTTGCCCGGGTTTTATCCACGGTACATGCGCGTAGCTATAAAATGCAATCCTGTCAGGTTTAAGCCCGGCAACCATACTCATGGTGTTTACCAAACCATCAAGTGTTTGCAGGGGCAGTCCGTATATCAGGTCATAATTAACAGAAGTATAGCCTATTCGCCGGGCCTCAATAGTTACATTTTTTACCTGTTCAAAGCTTTGTTTTCGGTTAATGATCAATTGCACTTTGGGGTCAAAATCCTGTATGCCTAAGCTTATCCTTTTAAAACCAAGGTTGTATAGCGTTTCCAGGTGCTGTACGGTTGTATTGCCGGGGTGTGCTTCAAAGCTAAACTCGGCCTTTGCATGTACTTTTGCATTTTCCAGTATTTCGGAAATAAGCAGCTCCAGATTTTTTGCGCTAAAAAATGTAGGTGTACCACCGCCCAAATGGATCTCGCGGATAACTGGTTTGCCATCCATCATTTTACAATACATGGCCCACTCTTTCAGCAGTGCCGCAATATAAGGTACTTCAACCCCATGGTTTTTTGTAATGCGCGTATTGCAGCCGCAATACGTACATAGGTCTTCACAAAATGGCAAATGGATATACAGGCTGATACCGTCGGTGTCGTTACATTCTGCAAAGGCCCATTGTACACTGTTTATCCAGCCGGATAAATTAAATGCCTCAGTATCCCAATAAGGCATAGTGGGGTAACTGGTATAGCGCGGTGCCGGCACATTATACTTTTCTGTAAGATAGTTAAGCATGATATAAGTTATTGCTTCGGACCTTTACTTGTTGGCAATATCCGGCAGTTATTTGCACAAGCACAGGCATCGCCGACACATTTGTTGGCCTGCCATAAGTCAAGGTTGGTAATAGTTTGGATTGCAGCATCCTGTAATTCCTGTAGCGTGGTGTTTTCCTGCGTGGGATATAAGGGAATGTTTGCCACCTTAATGCCCTTAGCTGCCGCTGCTTTGGTGTCTATGTGTCCCGTCCCCGCAGATCGGGTAACTATATATTTTATACCCAGGCCGGCCAGTTTTTCAATTACCAACGCCGATACGTCATCGTCAGCAAACACGATTACAGCGTCTTTGCCTTCTGCATAAATTGCCGTGTTAATGCCTAAAGGATTAGCTATAAGCGTTATATCATGTTTTTTTTGGTTCGCTTTCGCCAAGAATTCCTTTTCGAAATGCTTTATATTGTATGCAACCGCTTTCATCAGCTATATGTTTTATCCGGCAAAACTATGGCTATTGCCCCGAGTATAGTATGAGAAGCGTCAGTAAGAAAAATGACCTTTGTCAGTTTTTCATTTTGGCAAGACGATTAATGTCGAGTATGGTTATAGCGCTACCCTTTTTATCGATCAAACCCTCATCCTTAAAATCAGATAATGTACGGCTAACCGTTTCTGTAGCCATGCCAGCCATAGCAGCCAGGTCTTCTCTTGATATTTTGAAAGCACCGCCCTCGGTAACATGCTGCCGCGATAAACGAACCATAGCTTCTGCCATCCGTTTTCTGACGGAGTGATAAGCTAGTTGTAACAACTGCTCCTCTTTCTCGCGGATATCATTTGATAAGAGTTTTATAAACTCGCGGGCAACAGCCGGGTACATATTTAATAGTTGCTCCAGTTGGTCTTTTGGAATAAGGCAAAGTAAACTATCCTCTAAAGCTGTTGCAGTATCAGCATAGTCTTCATTGGCTAACATAGCGTTTATGCCCAGATATGCATCCGGCCCGTACATGCCGGTCATTAGTTCGCGTCCGTCTTCAGCCAGTTTAATGGTTTTAACACTCCCATTTATTAGCAGGTAAAGGCCGTTACCTTTATCACCTTCGTAATAAATAACCTGGTTTTTCTTAAACTGCCTTATCTTGCGTTCCTGGATTATTTTTTTCAATTCAGTAAGCCCGTCATTTTTGGCTATAAGCATACCTAAGTTGTCTAATGATTTGCTATAGAACGCTTGTTGCGCCTCCTTCTTTTTCAAGCGGCTTTCAATGGCATTTAATAGTTCCATATCGTCAAAGGGCTTGGTCAGGTAGTCATCCGCACCCATTTCCATCGCTTTTCGTAAATCAACACGCTCGGCCTTTGCTGTTAAAAATATAAACGGTATGGCTGCGGCTTCCGGCGATTTATTAAGCATATATAAAACGCCGTAACCATCCAGTTCGGGCATCATAATATCGCATAATATAATATCAGGCAAATTTTTGATAGCCAGGTCTACGCCAATTTTGCCGTTGTGTGCGGCAAAAACTTCATATCCGGCTAACTCAAGTATTTCAACTATGTTTTCGCGGATCTCGTTATTATCTTCAATAATCAGTACTTTTTTACTCATAATATTGGAAATGATATGGTAAATATTGTCCCTTGGTTAACATCACTTTTAAAATCCACTTTGCCATTCATTAAATCGGCATAACGGGCAACTATATTAAGGCCTAACCCGGTGCCAGGGATATTACCGGTGTTGTGCGCACGGAAAAATGCTTCAAATAAATGTTTTTGATCTGTTTCCGGGATACCTATACCATTGTCCCTTACGGTTATGATACAGCTATCATCATTTACTTCTGTGTTAAACTCAATAAAGGTGTTTTCGCCCGAGTATTTTATTGCATTGGCAATTAGATTGAGTATGCAATTTTTTAAGAGGTTTTGATCAAGCGTGATGATGCTGTTTATCCCGGTGTGCTGGTATATAATGTTTTGGTTTTGCTTGGCAACCATTTGCATTTCTTCGGTTATCTCTTCGGATAGCTTAACCAGATCAAAACTATTAAATGCCGGTTCAACCTTGCCGGCTTCTAATTTTTCTAAAGACAGGAAGTCGTTTAATATAGTCGTAAGGTTTCCTACGGCACTTTTTATTCGTGCCACGTGTTTGGTAATATTGGGGCTGTCAAACGGGGCAGCATATTTATCAATCAATGAGGCCGATAGCTGCACTGCACTTAAAGGTGTTCTAAACTCGTGCGATGCCATAGATACAAACCTGCTTTTTAACTGACCCAGCTCTTTTTCTTTTTCTAAAGACTGACTGACCTCTTCTTTTGCATGTTGCAACTCTTCAAGCGAGTGGCGTAACGATAAGGTACGTTCTTCTACCAGTTCCTCCAAATGTATAGCGTATTCTTTAAGTTGCTCTTCGGCTTCTTTTTGTAAGCTAAGGTCATGAATAAAACCCGTGAAAATTTTACGGCCTGAATACTGTACTTCACTGACAGCCAACCTAAACGGAAAACGCGTGCCGTCTTTCCGAAGGCCGGTTACTTCACGGCCGGTTCCGATTATATGAGGTTTATGCGTACGTTGGTAACGGTTAATATATTCATCATGTTGATCTCTATCAGGGGGGGGCATCAACATAGATACATTGTTGCCTATTACTTCCTGGGGGGCATATAAAAATAGTTTGCAAGCTGCCGGGTTAATAGTCTCTATTTTTCCTCTTTCATCAATGGTAATAATGCCATCAATAGCGTTTTGGATAATAGCATTTAAAAGCGCGGCATTTTCCATAGTTAAATATATCCTGATATATGATAGTTGTCACAAATATCAACAATGTGTGTCACAGAAAATATAATATTTTTCAATTGAAAAAGTGACGATGATCATTTTTTAATTATGACCATATTACGGGTCGGCCAATCATTTATTTATATGATTGCTGTCATTTTTTAGGTTAGTTGATCTGGCAATCTTTGTTGCATTACATAAATCATTAATGCCATGATACCTAAAAAAATGAAAGCAGCTGTGATACAACAGTTTGGTGCACCATTGCAAATAGAAGAAATGCCGGTTAAAGAGCCCGGCGAAAATCAAATATTGGTTAAAGTAATTGCTTGCGGGGTATGCCATACCGATTTGCATGCTTGTGAGGGTGATTGGCCGGTACAGGCAAAAATGCCTTTGATACCGGGTCATGAAGCGCTGGGTTATGTTGTTGCATTGGGCCGTGGCGTTAAAAATGTTAAAGAAGGTGATATAGTAGGGGTCCCCTGGTTATACAGCGCCTGCGGCTGTTGCGAGTTTTGCATAACCGGTTGGGAAACACTGTGCGATACGCAACAAAATGGAGGTTACAGTGTAGATGGCGGGTTTGCAGAATATGTAGTGGCCGACTCAAGATACGTTGCTCATTTCCCGCAAAGTATAGACTTTACAGCAATGGCACCAATTATCTGTGCCGGTGTAACCGTATATAAAGGCTTAAAAGAAACAGAAGCAAAACCTGGCGAATGGGTTGCTATATCAGGCATTGGCGGCTTGGGCCATCTGGCTGTACAATACGCCAAAGCAATGGGGCTGCACATAGCCGCTATTGATGTATCTGACGATAAACTGAACCTTGCTAAGAGCTTGGGGGCAGAATTGGTGGTAAACGCCAGGGAACAAGACCCCGGAGAGTTTTTAAAGAAAGAAACAGGTGGCATGCACGGGGTATTGGTTACCGCGCCATCTCCAATTGCGTTTAAACAAGGCTTATCAGTTTTAAGGCGAAAAGGTACTATCGCATTAAATGGTTTGCCTAAAGGGAGCTTTGACTTGCCCATATTTGAAACTGTGCTGAATAGATTCACCGTTAGGGGATCAATAGTAGGGACAAGAAAGGATATGCAGGAAGCAATAGAGTTTGCGGTAGAAGGTAAAGTTAAAGCGACTGTACACCCCACAAAACTGGAAAACATTAACGAAGTATTTGACCAAATGAAAAAAGGAGAAATTGAGGGACGTGTTGTTTTAGAAATTGCCAAACCTAACTAAAATTATGGCAGATGGTTCTGATATACAGTTTTTAGACGGTCCGCAATCCCGGCTAAAAGAACTGAAGTTTACATTTAAAACCATAATTGATTTAATGCAGGGCCTTAGAGCGCTGCATTTTATTGGGCCATGTATTACCGTATTTGGTTCGGCCAGATTTAAGGAGGATCACCCTTATTACGAATTAACCCGAAAGGCGGCAGCCGCCTTTGCCAAATTAGGCTTTACCATATTAACGGGCGGTGGTCCTGGATTAATGGAAGCGGCCAACCGGGGTGCAAAAGATGTTGGTGGGCGATCAGTAGGATGCAATATACAATTACCGGTTGAGCAACAGCCCAACGCTTACCTGGATAAATGGGTTTATATGCGACACTTTTTCCTGCGGAAAGTATTATTGGTTAAATATTCGTTTGCGTTTGTGGTGATGCCGGGCGGCTATGGTACTATGGACGAATATTTTGAGGCATTAACACTTATCCAAACCCATACAATAAAAGATTTCCCTGTTATTATATTTGGCAAAAAATACCACCAGAACCTTATCAATTATATAGAAACGATGAAAAATAACGGTACTATCAGCGAGAATGATACGCGCCTTTATTTAGTAACGGATGATATTGATGAGGCGGTACAGCTTATTTTAACAAAGAGTATTAAACAGTATGGATTAAAACCTCAAAATAAAGTGAAACCATTTAGATGGCTCTTTGAACACGACTAAGTATGCCCGGTATTAATAATTGACGTGATCTCCGTTATTATTTATTAACCATATTCAACTCAACTTTGAGTAATAAATTGATGATCATGAAAAGGTTAATCAAAATGATTTTTGCCTGGATGCTATTGGCTGGATTTGCCGCCCGGGGCGCTGCCAGAACGTAGAGCATTTTTGACTTCTTTTGAGGTATAATTCATAAAAAAACGCTATAAAACCGGGTTTTATAGCGTTTTGGCCTGTTTTGAGGCTGTAATCGTGGAGCCGGAGGGATTTGTATTACCCTTGTACCGCGCTGATATTCAATATTTTACAATGGCTTATTTTCTTACTCACCGAAACACTCACCACTTTTTTTGAGTACAGATTAATTGCAAATCTTATAAAGATAAAGATACAACTTTTAGAATAATCATGCAATTAATGAATAGACAATTTAATTAGCGGTACTTGAAAAACTTATTTAAATCTTGTATTTAAGTAGTTATATTATTTTTCAGTAATTATACTGGATTTAACGATACGCACATCAATTGATATTGAATATCAATCAGCCTGGGTTTACAATGCCTTTACACCTGTGTACCTTTAACTTTTTAAAGTGCGACGGGGTTAAACCGGTTATCTTTTTAAATTGATTAGATAAATGCGCTACGCTGCTATAATGTAGTTTATAAGAAATCTCTGTAAGAGACAACTCATCATAAACTAACAATTCTTTTACACGCTCAATTTTGTGGGTTATGATATAGTGCTCAATGTTTATACCTACTGTTTCTGAAAATAAGTTAGCCAGGTAGGTATAGTTATGGTTTAACTTTTCGCTTAAGTGATCAGAGAAATTTATCTTTTCCGGCTCATCAGTGTAATGGATAAGCTCCACTATTACTTTTTTAATCTTCTCTATCAGGATGCTTTTTCTGCTATCCATTAACTCTAAGCCATATTTTAAAAGGGCTGCATTAAGTTTATCAATTTGAATCTTAGAAATATTCCCCAGTATTTCTATTTCCCCTAACTCCACAATAACACAATGTAGGGAAAGTTTTTTAAGCTCTTGCCTGACAATCATTTTGCAACGAATGCATACCATATTCCTAACGTAGAGCTTCATGATATTACCTGTTGATTATTTGAGCCGGTTAGATAGTTATCTGACTAAGATAATGAAGAGAGAATTCAGCTACTTGATAAAGCTGTTTTGTACCGATCACATGAGTAGAAGCAGAAACATAGCTTAATGTTTCATTTTGAAAAGTTAAATATCGCTATAGGTTGTGAGAATACGAGAAAGTTAATGTGGAGGTGTGAATAATGTAACTTATTCGGTGAGTTATGTAACTCTTCTGAAAGACATAACCTCACCTTTACCATGCTTAATAGAACTGCAATTGACCTGTTTTATTGATTTTAACTATTAGGGCTTGATAGGTGCTTCACAAAGCACCATAATATGCTTGACCATGAACAAAAAACGCATTGAATATAATCCTGAAAGCACAGAGATTGAAAAGGCTAAGTCGCACATCATTGTCGAGATCATCGAATATGTGCCCAATGCTGTAGTGATTAAAACGATCATCAAAAAATCCACAGGCAATATTAGTATGATGTCGTTCGATAGCGGCGAGGGGTTGACTGAAAAAACCTCGCCATTTGATGCTTTTGTGCAAATAATTGAGGGTGAGGCAGAGTTTGTTATTGACGGTGTTTCCAATCTTTTGAATACAGGACAGGGTATGATTCTTCCGGCACATCTTTCTCATTTTATTAAACCCAACGGGCGTTTCAAAATGATCCAAACGATAATTAAAAGTGGTTATGAATAAGTTTATATGACCAAGATCATCAAATAATGTATTGATCATCAAATTTTTATCGACAGGCCGCGTATAACTTTGGAGCTAAGCTGCGCTAAACTAATATTAGACATACCCTATGAAAAAAGAAAATCATATCAATATCTTATTTCTTGACATCGGCAGCATTTTGCTCACTAAGCCTTATTTC
This sequence comes from Mucilaginibacter sp. UYCu711, assembly GCF_050433825.1. Taxonomy (NCBI): domain Bacteria; kingdom Pseudomonadati; phylum Bacteroidota; class Sphingobacteriia; order Sphingobacteriales; family Sphingobacteriaceae; genus Mucilaginibacter; species Mucilaginibacter sp. UYCu711. The sequence continues at coordinate 251,105 of NZ_JBNPWM010000005.1, forward strand.
CGTGCTAATGAATAAGCTTACTAAAGACTGCCTCCTTACCATAAATGGAGGTTCCTCAAGTATAAAATATGCTTTATATGAAATTAAGGATACGCTTGATCAATTACTATCCGGCGAAATGGAAGGCATTGGAAGTGGTAAAGCCAAGCTCAGTTTTATACACTTAAAAAGTCGTATTAAGCATCATGTTGACATCCCTGTTGCCGACCACACTGCGGCTGGACGTTGGCTGAGCAACTGGCTGGAAAAGGAAACAGAATTTATAAGGGTGAAGGCAATAGGGCACCGCATAGTACAGGGTATGGAACATACTGCACCAGAAAAGATCACCGACAGGTTATTGAAAGAACTCAAGGCCATAAGCCCTTATGACCCTGAACATTTGCCTGCCGAAATCAAGTTGATCGAAGTATTTAGAAAACACTACCCTGATATTCACCAGGTAGCTTGCTTCGACACTTCTTTCCACGCATCAATGCCAGATATTGCCAAATTGATACCCATCCCGATAAAATACAGGGATAAGGGAATAAAGCGATATGGATTCCATGGTCTATCTTATTCCTACCTTATTGAAGAATTTAAACGGACCGAAGGAGCAGAAAAAGCAAAAGGGAAGATCATTATTGCCCATTTAGGCAGCGGTGCAAGTCTTGTCGCAGTAAAGAATGGCAAAAGCGTGGATACCAGCATGGGTTTTACACCCGCATCGGGCTTAACGATGAGCACCCGTACCGGCGACCTTGATCCGGGCGTAGCTTGGTATTTACAAAAATTTGAAAAGCTTACTCCCGGGCAATTTAACCATCTGGTCAATCATGAATCAGGTTTAATAGGGATTTCGGAAACTACGGCCAACATGCAGCGATTACTTCAAATACAACATCAAGATAAACGTGCTGCTAAGGCCATTGATTTTTTTTGCTACCAGTGTATCAAATGGATAGGTGCGTTTACTGCTGTGCTTGGCGGTTTAGATACGCTGATATTTTCGGGCGGTATTGGCGAACACGCACCCGAGATAAGGGAGCGAATATGCAGGGGGCTCCAATTTTTTGGTATTGAGCTGGATGAGAAAAAAAATACAAATAACGATAAGGTACTTTCAACCGATGCCAGCAAGGTATTGGTCAAGGTGATCAAAACCAACGAAGAATTAATGATCGCGAGGTCAGTATGTACTACTTTGAATTACAACATTAAACATAAATAAAATGGAATCAGTATTAAACAACCCCGAGGTTGATACATTATCGACTGAATTATTGCAAAAGATGAATGCCTATTGGAGGGCAGCCAATTATCTTTCTGTCGGACAAATTTATTTATATGATAACCCGCTGTTGAGGGAGCCTTTAAAATTAGCGCATGTAAAGCCACTTGTTGTTGGGCATTGGGGAACAACCCCCGGTCAAAATTTTATTTATGTGCATTTAAACCGCGTCATCAATAAATACGATCTGGATATGTTTTATGTTGCCGGCCCGGGACATGGCGGCCCTGCCATCGTGGGCAATGTTTTCCTGGAAGGCACCTGGAGCGAAGTTTATCCGGCTATTACCAAAGATGAAGCCGGATTGAAGAAATTCTTCACCCAGTTTTCCTTTCCGGGTGGTATTTCCAGCCATGTTGCACCCACTACACCGGGATCTATCCATGAAGGGGGCGAGTTAGGTTATTCACTTAGCCACGCTTTTGGTGCAGCTTTTGATAATCCCGATTTGATAGTAGCCTGTGTGATTGGCGACGGAGAGGCTGAGACAGGTCCGCTTGCCACAGCGTGGCAATCAAATAAATTCCTTAACCCGATCACCGACGGTGCTGTATTGCCTATTCTTCATTTAAATGGGTATAAAATTAGTAATCCAACCCTGCTTGCCAGAATTGAACATGAGGAATTAGAAAAGTTCCTGCAAGGTTGTGGCTGGACGCCTTACTTTGTAGAAGGCGACGATCCTGAAACCATGCACCAGCTAATGGCTGGGATATTGGATAGGGCAGTCGAAGATATTAAAACCTACCAACATAACGCCAGAGAAAACAATGATACCACCCGGCCACGCTGGCCAATGATCGTCCTGAGATCACCTAAAGGTTGGACCGGCCCAAAAATGGTTGATGGTTTACATGTGGAAGGAACGTTTCGCTCTCACCAGGTTCCGCTATTGGTAGATGCAGCACATCCGGATCATGTAGCACAGTTGGAAAGTTGGATGAAAAGCTACAAACCGGAGGAGTTGTTTGATGAAAACGGTGCGTTGATGGCTGAACTGGCAGAACTCGCTCCGAAAGGGGATCGTAGAATGGGTGCGAACCCTCACGCCAATGGCGGTCTTTTGTTAAAAGATCTCCTTATGCCCGATTTTCGTTTGCACGCTGTGAATGTAGTTTCGCCGGGCGCTGTACAACTTGGAGACACCACGGTATTAGGAAAATTTCTGCGGGATGTCATAGAACTTAACCAGGATAACTTCCGTGTTTTTGGCCCGGATGAAACATTATCAAACTTATTAAGCGCGGTTTTTGAAGTCAGTAACCGGCAATGGGATGCAAGGGAAGCTGAATATGATGAGTTTTTGGCACCGGAAGGGCGGATTGTAGATTCGCAGCTTAGTGAACATCAATGCGAGGGCTGGCTGGAAGGCTATCTGCTTACCGGCAGGCACGGCCTTTTTAATAGTTACGAGGCATTTATCCGTATTGTCGATTCCATGTTCAGCCAGCATGCCAAATGGCTGAAGGTAACTAAGGAGCTTCCGTGGCGCCGGAGTATCGCTTCTTTGAATTATCTGCTTGCCTCACATGTGTGGCAGCAGGATCATAATGGGTTTACGCACCAAGACCCGGGGTTTTTGGATCATGTGATCAATAAAAAAGCAGATATCGTTCGTGTTTATTTACCGGCCGATGCTAACTGTCTTTTGTCTGTTTTTGATCATTGCCTCCGCAGCAGGGATTATGTAAACGTCGTTGTCGCGGGTAAACATGCATTGCCGCAATGGTTAACTATCGATGAGGCAGTGATCCACTGTACCGAAGGTATTGGTATATGGCAATGGGCCAGTAATGACCAGGAATCGGAACCGGATGTGGTGATGGGCTGTTGCGGCGACACGCCGACACTGGAAATATTGGCCGCTGTTTCCATTCTGCGCGAGCATTTGCCTGATTTAAAAATACGGGTGGTTAATGTTGTCGATTTGATGAAAATGCAATCGGCAAGTGAACACCCGCATGGTTTAAGCGATCAGGATTATGATTCGTTATTCACTAAGGATAAGCATATTGTTTTCGGCTTTCATGGTTATCCATGGCTGGTACACCGTTTAACTTACCGCCGTACCAACCGTAATTTGCATGTACGGGGATATAAGGAAGAGGGCACGATAACCACACCTTTTGATATGCGGGTACAGAATGACCTGGACAGGTTTCACCTGGTACAGGACGTTGTTGACCGAGTACCCAACCTGGGTGCCAAAGGCGATTACCTGAAACAAATGATGAAGGATAAGTTGATACAACATAAGCACTTTATCGACGCGCACGGCATGGACATGCCAGAGATCCTCAATTGGAAATGGAATAGTAATAATAGCCAATGATTACTGAACAATTGATAAATACTGCCCGGGCCCTTGTTGCAAACAACAAGGGCCTGCTGGCTATGGATGAAAGCGTGGGAACCTGCAATAAACGTTTTGCAGCACTCGGCATACCGCAAACAATTGAAATGCGGCGCAGCTACCGTGAAATGATCGTAACTACGCCGGGCCTTGGCGAAAGCATCAGTGGGGCTATCTTGTTTGATGAGACCATCAGGCAGCAAAAAACAGATGGAACCCCATTTATTAAAGTCCTATTAGATGGGGGCATTATTCCTGGCATCAAAGTAGACATGGGGTCCAAACCGCTGGCTGGTTTTCCCGGCGAGAAAGTAACCGAAGGGCTCGACGGCTTGCGTGCGCGCATTGCTGAATATAGGGCAATAGGTGTACGTTTTGCCAAATGGCGGGCGGTGATGGCGATTGGCAATGGGATCCCCAGTCGTGGGTGCATCGAAGCCAATGCACATGCACTGGCCCGATATGCTGCAATATGCCAGGAAGCGGGATTGGTTCCTATAGTGGAGCCTGAAGTGCTGATGGATGGCGCACATTCCCTACAACAATGCCTTGCTGTAACAAAAGAAGTACTCTACACCGTTTTTGACCAACTTTATAAACAGCATGTTTCCCTCGAAGGAATGTTGCTTAAACCTAACATGATATTGCCAGGGTTAGCGGCAAAGGTTCAAGATCTTGAAAAGGTAGTTGCTGAAAATACTGTGAAATTTATGTTAGGGGCTGTACCTGCGGCAGTCCCGGGCATCGCATTTTTATCAGGCGGACAATCTGCAGAACTCGCATCGGTCCGCCTTGATCAGATGAATAAGCAATACAAGGCAGTTCTTCCCTGGGCGCTTACGTTTTCGTTTGGCCGTGCTTTGCAGCAACCAGCTTTAGAAATCTGGCGTGGGGATAATTCAAACATCCCGGCGGCTCAAGAAGCATTAAACCATCGTGCCAACTGTAACCGGGCGGCTTGTGCGGGTAATTATAACAATGCAATGGAAAACATAGTTTAACAATCACTCCTTTATAAAATATGGAACATCAACATTCAGCAGATAAACAACCCGGTAAGGCGGATCCTCACATGCAGATGAACGGGCATGATCACCATGCGATGATGATAGCAGATTTTAAGAAACGCTTTTACGTAGTGCTGGTTCTTACCCTGCCCATCATGCTTTTATCCACAATGATCCAGCACTTCATCGGGGTAAACTGGTCGTTCAATGGGTCTTCTTATATTTTATTTGTACTCGCTACAATTGTTTTTGTTTATGGAGGCTGGCCTTTTTTCAAAGGCCTTGTAGAAGAAATAAAGAGTAAAAATCCGGGCATGATGTTTTTGGTAGGCTTTGCAATCACCGTTGCTTATGCCTATAGCGTAGCCATTGTCTTTGGACTAAAAGGGATGGATTTTTTCTGGGAGTTGGATACGCTTATCCTGATCATGCTTTTAGGACATTGGATTGAAATGCGCTCTATAATGGGTGCATCAAAAGACCTGGAATTGTTAATACAGTTAATGCCTGCCGATGCACACCTTGAAAAAGACGGAAAGGTACACGATGTGACAACAGATACGCTGAAAGAAGGAGATGTTATTGTTATTAAGCCCGGAGAAAAAGTGGCGGCTGACGGCATCATCGCCGAAGGTGAAAGTTATGTTAATGAATCGATGCTCACCGGGGAGTCAAAACCGGTTAAAAAACTCAAAGGCGATAAAGTTATTGCCGGATCAATTAACGGCAATGGTTCCTTTAAAGTTACGGTATCACACGCGGCAAAGGATTCTTATTTGTCACAGGTGGTCAAATTGGTCGATGATGCCCAAAATTCAAAATCTAAAACGCAATTAATGGCAGATACTGCCGCCAAATGGTTGACATTTATCGCTTTAGGGACTGGTATTACCACGTTCTTGTTTTGGTATCTGACGGGACATCCATTAGCATTTGCGATGGAAAGGATGGTGACGGTTATTGTGATATGCTGTCCCCATGCGTTAGGGCTGGCTGTGCCATTATTGGTTGCCAAATCAACCGCCTTATCTGCCAAAAATGGCCTGTTGATCAAAGACCGGACAGCATTTGAAAATTCAAGGAAAATCACTACTGTGGTATTTGATAAAACCGGCACACTGACTATCGGAAAATTTGAAGTATCGAAAGTAGTGTCCTTAAATAAAGAGCTTAAGGAAAATGATATCATCCGGCTGTCGGCGGCGCTGGAGCAAAAATCAGAACACCCTATTGCGACAGGGATTTTGCAAAAAGCAGTTGACCTTAAATTAACTGCCCCATCGGCCGAAAACTTTAAAGCTATTACCGGGCAAGGTGTTGAAGCGATGGTTGAAGGCAAAAAGGTACTGGTTGTTAGTCCCGGTTATCTGAAAGAAAAACATATCGATGTACCCGAGGGGTTTAAATCCAATGATACGGAGACAGTCGTTTTTGTGATCATTGATAAAAAACTTGTAGGCTATATTGCTTTATCCGATGAAGTCAGACCTGAATCTGCCGGAGCCATTAAAAAGTTAAAGGAAAACAACATCAGATCCATCTTGCTTACAGGCGATAACACTAAAGTAGCGGAGAGTGTGAGTAAAACTTTAGGAATGGATAGTTTTTTAGCCGGTGTTTTGCCGGATCAAAAATTGGCGAAGATCAAAGAATTACAGTCAAAGGGAGAATTTGTCGCCATGACAGGTGACGGGATAAACGATGCCCCGGCACTTGCTCAGGCAGACATTGGTATCGCGGTTGGTTCGGGAAGTGATATCGCGGCAAACACTGCCGGAATCGTCCTTGTGAACAGCAATCCTGATGATGTTGTCAATCTTATTCTATTCGGCAAGGCTACTTATCGTAAAATGATCCAAAATTTGGTTTGGGCCACAGGATACAATGTTATTGCCCTACCGCTGGCCGCGGGGGTACTTTATAACCAGGGTGTAGTATTAAGCCCGGCAGTAGGTGCAATTTTAATGACAGTAAGTACCGTTGTAGTTGCCGTAAATGCCAGTTTGCTAAAAGTAAAGACCGTTTAGCACGTACAGTGCTAATTATTGTTCAATAGGTTTTACATATACTTTTTTGCCCCACTTTATTTTGTCCCAAATCCGTTCGTGAAAGAAATAAATAATGGTAGTATAGATGTTGCTAACAATGGTGAAGCCCAATGCGGTTTTTAATTTTCCGGTAAACAGGTAAACAGCGATAAAATCTAGTACAACTACGATCACCCTGTAACTGAACGTTTTTGCAATCGATCTTTTAAGCGTTTTTTCGGAACGGTATATTGGAGGAATAAGATTTTCGATCATGGAATATGTATTAGTGTTCGCAGTGCAGCATTTAAATGCATGTGCAAAGTTTCAGATTTTCAATTCATAGCAGTTACATAACTTGCCTTAAAAGTTACATCATTCACACCAATTATCAGCTTTAACATCAAAGGTGTGAATGATGTAACTTATTCTAAGAATTGCGTAACCCTCTACAATCTCTAGCCCCCACCTTTGCATTGTATTTATTGACTCACATTTAAAATTATGTTTTATAACAACTTTGGTGGTATGAACTTCGTTTGGTGGATCATCTGGATGGTCATGATCCTTTGGATATTCGCAACACCTTACAACATTCCCGGCCAGCGGACAAGAAAAGACTCTCCTCTAGATATACTGAACAAACGTTTTGCTTCTGGTCTAATCAGTAATGACGAATACCAGGAAAAGAAAAAAATGATTAGTGGTAACTGACTTTTAAAACCAGGGAAGTCGGATAAACTGATTAAACTCACTTTTTCAGACCTCTGCTATCATTTATTATCTAAGTGGTAACTTGAAATTTGACTATCGGCATACATAAATCAAAAAACATGCAACGCAATATTAAAAGCATAATAAATTATAACCTCGCGGCAACCGATTGTATAGTCGGCGAAGTGGAAGAATTTTACTTTGATGATAAAAGCTGGAAAATACGATACCTGGTTGTTAAAACCGGTAACTGGCTATCCGGACGAAAGGTATTGATCGCGCCGCATGTCCTTCTTAAACAACCCTGGCAAGATGGTTTCTTCCCAGTTAATTTAGCAAAGAAACAGATCGAAAACAGCCCGGATATTGATACCGATAAACCGGTATCGCGTCAGCAGGAAATAGAACTATATGGCCATTACCAATGGGAAAGCTATTGGGGAAGCGGCTTTTACGGTGGCGGTTCCCTAGGAGTGAGTATGCCGTTCCCGGTTTTAGATCAAAAGGTTTTAATTGAAGCCGACAAACAGGATAAACATACTGACGACGACATCCATTTACGCAGCACGGGAAGCATAATAGGCTACCATATTCATACGACCAACGGAGAGATCGGCCATATCATTGATTTTATCGTTGATGATCAAACCTGGCAAATTAAATTTATCGTTATAGATACTCATAACTGGTTCGGAGGCAAAAAAGTATTGATCCCGGTAGCACACGTTAAAGAAATAAATTGGAGCGAAAATAAAATACACCTTGATATAACCTCCTCTGTTGTTGACAAAAGCATTCTTTTTAAAGAGGCCGATTACCCGCAAGTTCAAACAGTCAATTAATGAAGGATAAAGATATATTGCACGGCCTTTACGTCGAATTGGTCAAGTTGCAAAAGGAGATCATCGCGTCCGGACTTAAATTACTTGTCATTTTAGAAGGAAGAGATGCAGCCGGGAAGGACGGTACGATCAAAAGGATCGTTAAGCATTTAAGCCCGCGCGAAACGATCGTGGTGGCATTAGGAAAACCGTCTGACCATCAGGAAAAGGATTGGTATTTTCAGCGATACATCGCGCATTTGCCTGCCTCAGGAGAATTGGTTCTGTTCAACAGAAGTTGGTATAACCGTGCAGGAGTAGAAAAGGTAATGAAGTTTTGCACTCATCAACAATATAAATCATTTTTTAAAGAAGTTGAATTATTCGAGGAAATGCTGGTTAACGCCGGTTTTATTATTGTGAAATACTACCTCGATATCAGTAAGAAAGAACAGGAAAAGAGGTTTGATGAACGTGAAAAAGACCCGCTTAAACAGTGGAAAATAAGCCCGATTGACGAGGCTGCGACCAAACATTGGAAAAATTACTCCGATGCGAGGGATGAAATGCTGCTCAAAACCGATTTTAAACATGCCCCCTGGTTTATCGTTAGTGCTGATGATAAAGACGACACCCATATCAACCTGATCACGCATTTACTGAAGCGTTGCGATTATAAGCACAAAGATGGCAAGGCTTTATCACACGCTTGTGACTTTGTTTATCCGGCCACGCCTAAAAATATAAAGGAAAAGCTATTCCAATAATCCCAACCCAAAAAATGAAGGCTATTCTAAAACATACGGATGATAAATTGAATTGCGGAAAAATTGTTTCGGTACGGGGCAGCGTTATAGATGCCCGCTTTGAGCATCCGTTACCTGCCGTTTATGCCCTGCTCCATGCAGGCGAACAACGGGAAATTGCCATCGAAGTGCTTTCACAATTGGATGAGCATACCGTAAGGGGAATAGCGCTAACACCTACCCAGGGCCTTGCGCGGGGTATGCAAATAGAAACTGACGGAAACGAATTGATGGTTCCTGTTGGTGAACGTACGCTTGGCAGGATGTTCGATGTGTTCGGAAACACCATCGACCATTTAAAACCATTGGCAAAAGGCGAAAAACGGAATATCCACCAATCCCCCCCACCGTTAGATAAAAGGGCGACAAATTCGCAGGTTTTTGAAACAGGTATTAAGGCGATAGATGTATTGATACCGTTGGAACGTGGCGGCAAAGCCGGTTTATTCGGCGGAGCAGGCGTAGGCAAAACAGTTTTATTAACAGAGATGATCCACAATATGGTGGGCCAGAATAAAGGAGTTAGCATGTTTTGCGGTATAGGCGAACGCTGCCGTGAAGGTAATGAGCTATACGAAGCAATGAAAGATGCCGGGCTGCTTAAAAATATGATCATGATGTTTGGGCAGATGAACGAGCCGCCAGGCGCCCGTTTCCGGGTTGGCCATGCAGCTTTAACAATGGCCGAATATTTTCGGGATGATGAGCATAAAGATGTTTTATTATTGATCGATAATATCTTCCGGTTTATCCAGGCGGGCATGGAAGTCTCAGGCTTAATGGGGCAAATGCCGTCGCGTTTGGGTTATCAGCCTACGCTGGAGACGGAATTATCGGCCCTTGAGGAAAGGATAGCTAATACAGATGCCGGGGCAATTACTTCTATACAGGCGGTATATGTACCGGCCGATGACCTAACTGATCCGGCTGCCGTTCATGCGTTTTCGCACCTTTCGGCAACTATTGTGCTTTCGCGCGAAAGGGCCAGCGAAGGCCTTTATCCATCTATTGATTTTCTGCAATCTAATTCAAAAATGGCTACGCCGGGAATTATTGGCGACCGGCATTACCAGCTCGCCCAGCAGATCCGGCAAACGCTGGCACAATATGAAGACCTGAAGGATATTATTTCTATGCTGGGTATGGAGCAATTGTCAACAGGCGACAGGCTCGTTGTAAACCGCGCCAGACGGCTGGAGCGGTTTTTAACACAACCCTTTTTTGCTACCGAACAATTTAGTGGCGTAAAAGGAGAAGTGGTTAGCTTGAAAGATGCGCTCGACGGTTGTGAACGTATTTTGGCAGACGAATTTAAAGACTTGCCTGAAAATGCTTTTTACATGATCGGAAATATAGACGAAGCTATAAAGAATAAAGACGTCAATAAGGACGGCCCGGTTGCCGCAAAACCTGTGATCAAATAGAAACGAAAAATATGGACCTTAAGATATTACTTCCCTATAAAGTTTTTGCCGACGTAAAAAACGTCAGTAACATCGTTGCAGAGACAATCGAGGGGTCGGTCGGCTTTCTGCCGCAAAGACTGGATTGCGTTGCGATACTAGTCCCTGGTATTTTCAGTTACAAAACAGACAAGGTACATTATTTAGCCGTGGACGAAGGCCTTTTTGTAAAAGCCGGGTCGCAGGTACTGGTTTCCGTTAGACATGCGGTTGGCGGCGTTGAGTTAGGAAAATTAGCCGAAACGGTAAAAAATGAGTTTAAGAATGCAGATGAAAATGAAGAAAAAGTTCGGCATATGGCCTCACAACTGGAAAGTGGGTTTCTTTCCAGGCTAAAGAAATTTCAACAGCTATAAAATGGCACAACCGGAAAATGAGGCCGACTTTTTTGGCCGGATGATCTCGACTAAGGAAAAAAGAAAATTAAAGGCCCTCGACGAAAAAAAAAGAGCGGAGTGGTTTGGTTTCGGCATGTTCGGTATGGTTGGCTGGTCGGTTACCGCGCCAACTTTTTTGAGCACAATGGGCGGAATTTGGCTGGATAAAAATTATCCCCAATCCTTCTCATGGACAGTAACCTGCCTGATAACAGGCTTGGTGGTAGGTTGTATTATCGCCTGGAATTGGGTAATAAAAGAAGATAAATAGTATAAAATAATTTGATGATGATAGTAGTAGCATTAATAGGCGGATTGATATTAGGCATCCTGTTTTTTGGCGGTTTATGGCTGACTGTAAAAAGAACTTTAGGTTCGCCATACGTTGCATTATGGCTTTTGGGAAGCTCACTGATAAGAACGGGTATTGTATTAACCGGGTTTTATTTCATGGCCCAGGGCAGTTTGTTACGATTACTGGTAAGTGTCGCCGGGTTTATTGCGGGCCGCCTTTTAATTTTAAGGCTCACCAGGCAGATCGAGCAAAAGCAAGTTATCGTAACAGAAAGCAGCCCATTATGAATTTAACGCCAGATCAGACCATATTTTGGAGCAATGGTTTTATCACCATCAACCTCACCATCGTCACTACGTGGGGTGTTATGTTATTTATGGTGATCGGTGCCATACTGATTACGCGCAAGTTGAAAACTACGCATAAAATTTCCCGATGGCAGTGTATCCTCGAAATGATCGTAACGGGCATCAATGAACAGATCAAAGAAGTCGGGCTCGAAAACCCCGAACAATACATTGGCTTTATCGGTACACTTTTTCTATTCATTGCCATGTGTAACTTCTGGATCGTTTTACCCTGGTATCAGCCGCCGACAGGTTCCCTTTCCACCACTGCCGCATTGGCGATCGCCGTGTTTTTGGCCGTGCCTTTTTTTGGCATTCAAAAGAGCGGCTTCTTCGCCTTTCTGAAGACCTACATTAAGCCGACTTTCATCATGTTGCCTTTCAATATCATTAGCGAATTATCAAGAACGCTGGCACTGGCCATCAGGTTATTTGGGAATATTATGAGCGGTGGAATGATCATCGCCATTTTGTTAAGCATATCTCCTTTATTTATTCCTATTGTCATGAAGGCCCTTGGCCTCCTTACCGGGATGGTACAGGCCTATATCTTTAGTATCCTGGCTACGGTTTATATCGCGGCAGCGGTACAGGAAAGCATCAAAAAGAAAAAATTAGTAAATAAAAGCACCAATTAAATAGATAAAAATGGATAATGTATCAGTAATAGCAGTAGCATCAATTATTACAGCCGGCCTTACAACAGGCATCGGTTGTATGTTCCCGGCATTAAGTGAAGGTAAGGCGGTAGCAACCGCTTTAAGTTCCATAGCGCAACAGCCGGACGCGGCGCCCACCATAACCAGGACCCTGTTTGTTGGCCTGGCCATGATCGAATCCACGGCTATTTATTGTTTCGTGGTTTCCATGATCCTGATCTTTGCAAACCCATTCTGGACACACATTATTGCTAAATAACACACCATGCAAATTAATTGGTTTACGGTAATCGCGCAGATCGTCAATTTCCTGGTGCTGGTTTGGCTTATGAAAAAATATCTCTATAAGCCTATTCTGGCGGCTATTGATGAGCGCGAAAAAAAGATAGCTGCTGAGCTTGCGGACGCCAAAAGCAAAATGACTGAGGCACAGAAAGAACAGGATGAGTTTAAACAAAAAAACAACGATTTTGATAAGCACAAAAAAAAGCTAGTGGACCAGGCAACATCAGATGCTGATAAGGAACGGGAAAAGCTTTTGGATGCTGCAAAAGAGGAAGCTGCGGGTGTAAAAGAAAAACTGGAAGCAGCATCAAAGGAATTACAAGAAAATTTGAGCGATGAGATCTCAAAGAAAACACAGGATGAGGTTTTCGCTATCGCAAAAAAAGCCCTCGCCGAATTGGCTTCAACTGACCTTGAAGAACAATCCGTTCATGTTTTTATCAAGAAGATAAAAGCGATCACTGACAAAGATAAAAAACAGTTCATCGACGCTTTCCATTCGGATTCGGCCCCGATAACGATTAAAAGTGCTTATGACTTAGCTGAAAAGGATCACAAAAGCATACGATCCGCAATTGCGGATATACTTGGAGATGAAGTTAAATATAAGTTTAAGACGGATCCTAAAATGATCAGCGGGATCGAACTGGCAGCTAATGGGTACAAACTATCCTGGAGTTTAGCCGCGTATGTTAATTCACTGGAAAAGAGTGTAGCGACGACAATAAACAAAACTCATCAAGCTGTAAAGTAATAACAATATGCCTTCAAGTACTTTAAAAAATAGTATAACCGACACTTTCCACCAGCTGGATAAGGGTTTGGCGGAGCACGTATTCGCATTCGCACCCCGCGAGGTTGGCTATGTGACCAGCGTGGCCACGGGTATTGTAAAAATTTCGGGACTTGAAGGTGCCGGCTTTGAAGAACTGCTTAAATTTTCGGAAGACCTGTACGGCATTGCCTATAATTTGGATGAAGATGAGATCGGCGTTATCCTGCTTGGTGAAGATACCTTATTGAATGCCGGAGACGAAGTAGAGCGTACCGGACGGGTAATGGACATCCCTGTAGGCGACCATTTGATCGGCCGGGTAATTGATCCCATGGGGATACCCATTGATGGGAAAGGCAATATCGCAACCAACAAAAGGTTACCCATTGAACGGCCTTCGCACGCTATCATGGACCGAACAGCCGTAAATGCGCCTTTACAAACCGGAGTAAAAGTTATTGACGCACTAATTCCAATTGGCCGTGGCCAGCGTGAACTGATCGTGGGCGACCGGCAAACCGGCAAAACACAAATAGCAATTGATACCATACTTAACCAGCAAGGAAAAGATGTGGTTTGCATATACTGTGCTATTGGGCAACGCGCTGCCGCCGTCGCCAAGGTTATCGCCAACCTGGAACAAAAAGGTGCTATGGATTATACCGTAGTTATGGTGGCCGAAGGTAACCATGCTGCGGGATTGAAATATATTGCTCCTTACGCGGCAACCAGCATAGCCGAATATTTTATGGAAGAAGGCCGTAACGTACTCATTGTATATGATGATCTGACGCATCACGCGCGGGCCTATCGTGAACTTTCGCTGCTGTTACGCAGACCACCCGGACGAGAAGCATTTCCGGGTGATATTTTTTATATTCACTCCAGGTTGCTGGAACGGGCTACGCACCTTAGTGCTCAATTAAAAGGCGGATCGCTGACGGCCTTACCTATTATCGAAACTGAAGCGCAAAATATCTCCGCCTATATCCCAACCAATCTGATCTCTATTACCGATGGACAGATCTATCTATCGCCCAAACTATTTGAAGCCGGGAATTTACCGGCAGTTGATGTTGGTAAATCAGTTTCCCGTGTCGGGTCTGCTGCGCAGTTACCCGCTTACAAATCTATTGTCAGCTTGAAATTACAATACGCGCAATTTGAAGAGCTGGAAAACTTTTCTCGCTTTGGCACCCGTCTGGATAAAAATACTAAAAAAGTGATCGATCATGGCCTGCGTATCCGAAGTTGCCTCAAACAAAACGAATTGCATCCCTTAACAGTTTCAGAACAAATAGTCATATTATTGGCTTTAACGAATGGGCTTTTTGATGCTATACCCGTAGATAAGATCGCCGATGCCGAAGCGGTTATTCTTAAAGATATGGGACGATTTCCTGCGGAGATGTTCAAACGGCTTTTTGATGACAAACCTTTAAACGACGCAGACCATGATACGATCCTGAAAATCGCCGGCGAACTTCTTGCTCCTTTTAACGAAAAGCCGGAAGCGGATAAACCAGAGCCGGATAAACCAGAACCTGATAAACCCTCGAAGTAATGGATACGCTGGAAGATCTGAACCGGAAATTGGATGGTGCAAAAGATATCAAATCTGTTGTTAAAGCCATGAAGGCGATGGCTGCTGCCAATATTTCACAATATGAGGCGGCGGTAGCTTCACTTGGCGATTACTATCATACCGTTACACTGGGTATTAAGGCTTATTTAAAAGCGGAAAAAATACAAACGGTAATTGAAAAGCCGGGAGCCGGAAAAGATGAAGATCGAACAGTTTGTGTTATTGTCTTCGGATCGGATCTTGGGCTGGTAGGCCAGTTCAATGACCTGCTATCCGGTTTCGTGCAACAATCTTTGAATGTTATTACCGGTAAAAAGGAAATTTGGGTGATCGGCGAACGTATCCAGGCGCTTTTAGCAGACGCAGGGCTTAATATTACGAAGTCTTACGCTGTTCCTGTTTCTATTGATGCCGTTACGCCGTTAATTCAAAGTCTTTTGATCGAAATTGAGGAAATTCGTGAAACCAGGCATATAAAGCAGTTTTATGTATTTCATAATCAGCCCGAAAGAGGGTCGAGCTATGAGCCGGTTTTGCAAAGGTTATTGCCGCTTGACGAAAAATGGATGCAGGATCTGATGGCTATACAATGGCCGACAAATACTATACCCGAAGTTATTGGCAATACGGTGACAACTCTAAGCGCACTTATCAATGCCTATCTGTTCGTTTCGGTATTTAGAGCAAGTACTGAGTCATTAGCGGCAGAAAATGCCAGTCGCCTGGAAGCGATGCAGCGGGCGGAAAAAAGCATAAGTGATATGCTGGAAAGCCTGGGGAAGAAATTCCAGAGTTTGCGCCAAAGCATGATCGACGAAGAGCTTTTTGACGTGGTTTCCGGATTTGAAGCTTTAAAGAAAGAACATCAATAACATAAATCATTATTATCAAACAACGATATGACCACAATTAAAAACATCAAACCATTAAGTGCAGAAGAACTTTTCGACCTGCTAAAAAAGGAATTTGCCCCTTACATCAATTCAAAACTGGATTCGGGTTTAACTATTGAATATGCGCATGTTTATGACGTGATCAATATTTCATTTCCCGAAGTTATAACAGGTATCGCCTTTACCGTTATCGTCTCCGTTGATGAGGTATCACTTGAAAAAAATGAAGATAATATCGATTATGACTCAGCATTACTACAAGGTCATTTAAGTGATTTTCTTAAGGCAAAATGCGAGTAATAAACTTTTCCATGTAAATAAAGTAAACAACTAAAAAAGAGAAGATGTTAAGAGAATTAAATGATTATCAAATAGAGGCCTTGTTGAAAGATCAATTGGTCGGTCGAATCGGGTGCCACGCAGCTGGCGTTACCTACATTGTTCCGGTAAATTATGTATATGACGGTACAGATATTTATTGTCATTCTGTTAAGGGGATGAAGATTGAAATGATGCGCGAGAATCCATTAGTTTGTTTTGAAGTGGATAACATCAAAGAAATTACCAACTGGGAAAGTGTCATCGCCTGGGGAAAGTTTGAAGAGATCACGGAAATGGAAGAAAAACAAAAAGTTCTCCAAAAGTTGACAGACAGAATTACACCGTACATAATGGATGATTCAATTACCCGTGAACACGGCTTCGTTGATAAAGAAGGTGATATCGGGACTACTGTTGAATTGATTATTTACAAGATCGTAGTAAGTAAAAAAACCGGACGATTTGAAAACAGGTAATTGTCAAAAGCTTTAATAATTAATTTTAACGCCAAACAGATTATTTACCAGCGTTGAAATTGATTATTAGGTTGTGTAACGGCGAAGTCCGGCATTGGTTATGACCAACTTTGCAAGTTCGTTGATGTATTCAAAGTTAGATGACGTCTTAGAATCAAGGTTTCCATATAGGCTAAGATGAAATTCCCTTTATCGGGATGGGGAATAAAAAGCTGTCCAAAACATTCCAGTGTGCTGACGACACATGATCCTTAAATGATTTCATACTTTGATGCATGGCGGCAGCATAGTCTTTGTCAAATTTTAACAACAATATTTCCAATTCCGCCAACTTGGCTTTAATCGCCTCTGTGCGGGCTAACTTACCTTTTGGCAATTCTGCATCCAGGTTAGTGAAATTGTCTTTAAATAGCTCGTCGGCTTTCGCATAAAACCCGCTGAGCAGTGGAACGCAGGTATAAGTTTTCATGTGATCAAATTCGACGGCTGTTTTAATATCTACTTTGTCCGTCGGACCATATTCATTAGCTGCCAGTAAAGAAATATAAATAGGGAACTTCAGGAATTCCTGTTGTTCGGCGTAGGATAATTTTCCGAAAGCTTTCATCTTGATTATAATTTAATTGTTTATTGACAGGCTGAACCTTCTATTTATTATATAATACCAGGCAGAGTATCGGGAATTGTCATTTTGGCTACGCCGATCCGATTATCAGCCATCCCATAGTAAACATCTATGCGGTTAGGTTGTCCAATATCGTCGCGACGATCTATACCGGTCGGGAACACCACGTTGGCGATCGTTCCAATCGTTTCCTCTGGTAATTCGGGAATTAATATAGGTTTAGGCGAACGATACAATATTTTTTGTGGATCTTTTTCCGAAAGGACCATTACCCCGGCAGAATAGCACAATTTTGGTTTGTCAGCCGTTGATCCCTCCAACTCATGTACACCATGATAAATAATAAGCCATCCATGTTTGGTTAATAAAGGGGGAGCTCCTGCACCTATCTTCAAGTTTTCCCATGGTTCTACCGGTATAGCCAGACGGTGGTTGGATGTGAATTTGGCATATTGTATGGTAGTGTCTTCTCCTAAATTATAATAGGAGATCCAAATACTCTCCTTATGTGAATCTATTTCCCGGTTCTTATGTTTAACGGTTTCCTCGGGAGTTGTGCCTGGAAAAAGCGGGCGGTGCAACATACCTATAGACGGGTGTCCGTGAGGGCTGGGAATAACGACAGGGAAAATGCTGGCATCTTTATTATTAATACCATTAAAGTCAACGTGCTTATATGAAAGGTACTTTACCAGCCCTAAGCGTTCCCAATTAAAAAGGTCTTTTGACCTGGCCACAGCAATGCGCGGCCCATCCGGCCCGAAGGCGGTATAGGTCATGATGTAATGCGCTAAAGGTTCTACATAAGTTACCCGTGCATCTTCGCAGCCACCTCCACCGTTGGGGCGTTTTTCGTATTCGGCTTCAGGTTGTAACGCTATACCCAAACATTCTACGCCAGTAGGCTCCCCGGTTTTATTAAATTTCACTCTCGCTATACCTATACGGGAATAATTGTTTTTTGCCACCAAACGCGGGAAAAGGTAAAGGGCGCCATCCGGGCCACGGGTTGCTGCCGGGTTAAGTACCCCTTCGGTTTCCAATTCATTGCCCGGTTCGGGCTCCATTATGGTGCCGATGCGTTGTAGCTGGAATGGGTTCATGATCTTTTGTTATTATCCTTGCCAGGTATGGTTATTTGCAATAAACTAATTTGGTTATCGGGTTGAACGTCGCATTCTCCTATAGCAGCCGGCAGCAGAACCACGTCACCTTTACTGATCGGGTAATGTTTGGCATTTGAAACAACCTTTGCGGACCCCTCCAAACAAACTAAAATGGTCGGCTCATTTTTGAAACCAACCTTTAAAGGCGACTTGTATTTCATGCGCCATAATATAAAATGCTCGTTATCGAATAATTTTTCGGTGTTCGTATGATGAGTTTCTGTAACCGGCTTTACCGGCCCAATATCAACCTGGTCAAAATCAATGCAGGCCATCGCTTCATCTACCTGGAGATCGCGTGGTTTTCCGGTTTTAGAGTCGGTTCGATCCCAATCGTAAAGGCGGAAAGTAACGTCGCTGTTTTCCTGCACTTCAAAAACTACGGTTCCGCCAAGCGTATGTACCGTGCCGGAATGAATAAATACAGCATCCCCGGGTTTTGGTATAAAACTATGAAGTTTGTCAGCTACACTATGGGTTTGAATAGCCTGACGCAAATTTTGCTGATCGGTACCTTTCTTTAGCCCGGCATATATACGGCTATCTTTATCTGTCTCTAAAACCACCCAGGCTTCCGTTTTTCCAGTGTCACCTTTAGGCAAATAGCTTTTTTGATCGTCTGAAGGATGAACCTGTACGGATAAAACTTCCTTACAATCCAAGAATTTCAACAAAAGAGGAAAATAATCAAATTTGCCAGCAAGTTTGCCCATGAGTTCATTGGGATATTCTTTCATCAATTGAGTGATGGAATACCCCTTCAAGGCACCTTCAATGACCTTACTGGCATGATCTTTCCTGTCGCTCAATATCCAAGCTTCACCTATGGGTTCATCATCAGGGAGCGGTTTGGAAAGTAAGTTCGCTAATTTTCTGCCTCCCCAAAGGCGGTATTGATAGATTGGTTCGAATTTTAAGGGGTATAATGCATTATTCATGTATTATAGTAAGCATATTTAATGTAATAAGTTTCGATTATAAAAAGAGAGGTCGGTAAATTATTTGGAATCCGATCTTTTTGTGATATGGTTAACTGCTAAAAGATAGTTTAGCGTTTAACTATTAGGGGGGCATGACGGTTATATTTTAAAAAATACCTTAAAAACGCATCCTTTGCCCATTTCGCAATCCACCTCAATTTTACCACCTGAAGCATTAACTATCTTTCGAATCAAATATAATCCAATGCCCGTTCCTTCGCTCGTCTCACTAACCCGCTTGTATTTCTTAAATATCTGATCTACTTGGTCTTTGGGAATGCCGATACCGTTATCTGTGATCATTAATACGATGAACTCATCCTTTTTTTCGGTTTGGATTCTTATCTCGGGTATACGGTCAGGAGAGCTAAACTTCAAAGCGTTCGTAATAAGGTTAAGAATTATACTTCTCAAATTCTTTTTAGCGAACCGAACGTCTTTTATTTTGAAATCGGTATGAAAAACGGCTTTCGAAACCTTGATCTTTTCGGACAGTATTTCTTTGATCTCTTCAAAAATTGCCGGGAAGCTTTCGTGGGTATCATCCGTATCTTCCGATTCGATATATCCTACCCTGGCAAGGTCGCTGATGATCGCTTTAAAATTAGTTACCGCTTTATTCATTAAACCTGATAATTCCATCACTTCAGGATCTTTAGTGTCCAGTTTATCATTGAGTATCTCCAGCAGCATTTCTATATTCACAATTGGCGCGTTCAGATCATGTGAAGCACCAAATACGAAATTATTTAAGTCGGCATTGATCCGGAGCAGGCTTTTATTACCGTTATCTAAGCTCCGGTTGCTGATGTCAAGTTCCTTTAACAGCTTTTTCAGTTCTGTAATGTCGTAAAAACTGATAATGGCCCCATCTGCTTTTTTGCTGTTTTTCTTCAGATAAGGCATGGTCATGACCTGGTAGATCTTTCCGTCCCTTGCTTCAGCCTCGCGGGTGATGGACTCCTCATCATCAATAACTTTCCTGACATCATCGATCAGCGTTTCAAATTTTATATTCGTCGTGATATTGCTGAGCGGCCGGCCAATATCGCCCTCGCGGATATTAATATGCTTCACTGCCCCTGGCGAATATCTCTTTAGCAGTAGATCCCGGTCAACAAATAATTGGCCGTTAGTATTGCTGCGAAAATAATTGTTCAGGTCATCATTCAGGTCGGTTAACTCGTCAATAGTCAGTTGGTGGTCCTTATTAACCGTTTGGAGTTCTTCGTTTACTGATTGCAACTCTTCGTTCGTGCTTTGCATTTCTTCATTTGCCGACTGCATTTCTTCGTTGGCGGATTGCAACTCTTCGTTAAAAGATTGCATATTTTCGTTTGAGGAGGCGATGCGTTCATGCGCTACATCCAGCGTATGTTTAAGCTGGGCCACCTCCTGCTCCAGACTGATCACATGCTCTTTGGTAACTTCGTTAATATCCGCTATGTGGATCACGTTTTTCTCCGGTATTTTTGTTTGGCTGTCCGTAAACAAAACCAGCAATAGCCTTTCTTCCGATCCGTTTAAGTAAAAGGGGCTGATTATTATATTGATCAGTTTGATTTTCGCTTTATCGGAAACTTCGAAGTTAAGACTGTCGAGCACTACTCTCTCATCCAGTTTTAGCGCCTTGTGGGCAGCCGCTTTCAACACTATAGAAACATGATCCGGTAACAGGTCGTTCAGGTTATGATTGAAGTTGATATTTTTTAAGTAGTTTTTTGTATTACCAAATGACTGAACGACCGATAGATTTTCGTCGGTACAAACACCATTAAATCCGGACTCCTTGAGCAGTGCCGAATTGACCTGGTCTGTGAGTTCGGATTTCGACACAGGTACAATGTCTTTTTTATTTACTTCTACAGTCGTTGTCTTTATGTCGCCTATCATATGGGATGAAAAGGCATCTAACCGGATGGCTTTTCCTGTTTTATTGCTTTTCAGGACGTTCCATTTGCCGCTGATCTCTACAAAGCCATCTTTAATCACAGACGCGCTCTCGCTTGGCCCCAAAAAAAGGTATCCGCCTTTTTTAAGCCCGAAATGTATCAATGCAAATACTTTTTGCTGTAAAGCCGTATTGAGATAAATTAGCAAGTTACGGCAACTGATCAGATCGATGTTACAATAGGGAGGGTTCTTCGTCAGGTCATGCTGGGCGAAGATCAGCATTTTTCGGATTTCATGTTTGATTTTATAGGCCGTACCTTCTTTCGTAAAAAATTGCTGCAGCCTCGCTTTCGAAACGGTTTTAGTAATGCTTTCCGGGTAAATGCCTTTGGAAGCGGTATCCAGCGCAGCTTTGCTAATATCAGAGGCAAAAATTTTAACCTCGATATTTTTTGGAGTGTTGTTTAAATACTCTTTAATCAGAATAGCTATAGAGTAAGCTTCCTCGCCCGTGGCACAACCAGCCACCCATATTTTCAAGGCATCACCATTGTTCTTTTTAATGATATCGGGTATAACAATTTCCTCGATGATCTTGAAGGCTTCGGGATCACGGAAAAAAGACGTCACACTGATCAGGAAGTCATTTGTCAGCAAGTTTATTTCAGCAGTATTATTTGTTAAAAAATCCCGGTAAGTGCTAACCTTATTAAAATTATTTGCAACCATCCGCCGTTTGATACGCCGGATGATGGTTGGTCGCTTGTAATCGCTAAAATCCAACGGCTGGTTGCCTTTGATGAGGCTAAATATCTCTCCAAGTTCTTCCTCGCTGATGTGGCCCGCAGGTTCATCGGTTAGTAATTCCAACAGGCCATCATTAACATATTCTTCGATAACCTGGGGCATAGCTTCGGGGGAAAGTATTTTATCCGCGCAATCCGTAGCGATCGCGGCCAGCGGCATACCGTTAAAGCCCGCGGTATTTGGATCTTGTACCAGTACGATACCACCAGCTTTTTTTATTGCCTGGATGCCCTTCGACCCATCGTCACCGGTACCTGATAAAATAATGCCAATAGCCTTATTACCACGTTCCTCAGCCAGCGAGTTAAAAAAATAGTCGATCGTCATGTGTGGTCGCGGCTGATCCTTTTTGTCCGAAAGGATCAGCCTGCCATTTTTAACGATCATGAATTTATTACTTGGGATCAGGTAAACGGTATTGGCTTTGATATCCACGTTTTCAATAGCTTCAACAACCTGTAGTTTGCTGTGTTGTGCCAATATTTGAACCATCTGGCTTTTAAAGTCGGCTGAAAGATGTTGTATCAGGATATAAGACACGGAGTCTAACGGTGTGTAATCAAAGAAGGCAGAGATAGCTTCCAAACCGCCGGCAGACGCGCCGATGGCTATAATGTACTGTTGATCGACAATTTTAGCCATGGTTATTGAGGTTGTTTTTTACACCTGCAAGGTGTAAGCGTGTAAATGTAACGCTATTATTAAATATTAATTTATTTATTTTCAGGTATTTACACCTTGATAGGGACTGGTTTTACCGGGAATGTGATCGTGAAAACAGTACCTTCGTTAACCTTGCTTTCAAACGATATCGTTCCGTTCATCAGTTCTGTGTAGCGGCTAACAATATTTAAGCCTAATCCGGTTCCGGGTATATTGCCGGTATTATGTGCCCGGAAGAATGCTTCGAATAAATGCTGCTGGTCATCTTCCGGTATGCCAATGCCATTATCCCTAACCACAATGATCAATTCAGTTTTGGTTATGGTAGTAATAAATTCGATCAGAGAAGCAGGTCCCGAGTATTTGATCGCATTGCTGATCAGGTTAATGACACTGTTTTTAAGCAATGAGGGATTTAGTGTAGCCATCCGGCCCCGGCCGGTATGTTGGTATACAATTCGTTGTTCTTGTTTCGCAAGAGACTGCATGTCTTCTGTAATATCTTCCGCAAATTTTACGACATCAAATTCGCTAAGTATCGGGTTGATCTTACCTGTTTCCAGCAGTTCAAGGGATAAAAAATCGTTTAAGATATTGGTCAGGTTTTTGATCGCGTTTTTAATAGTCTCCGTGTACTTTTTAACAGCCGGGTGGTCAAATTCAACTGCAAGCCTACCGATCAAATCAGCAGACAACTGAATGGCTGTAAGTGGCGTTTTGAATTCATGCGATGCCATAGACACAAAACGGCTTTTTAGCATATTCAGGTGTTTTTCCTTTTCGAGGGATTTGCTAATTATTTCACTGCTCAATTCGATCGCTGTAACAGAATCTATCAGGCTTTTATTGCTGATACCCAGCGCAGCCAGTATTTTGTTCAGTTCGGTAATGTCATAAAAGCTGATAATTGCACCATCTGTATTACCGGTGTTTTGCCGGATGTACGGCATGGTCATAACCTGGTATGTTTTCCCTTCGGAAGATTCAGCCTCCCTGGTAATAGTGTGGCCGTCCTGCATAACCTGCTGAATATCGGCAACCAGCGTTTCAAATTTAATATTTGTGGTGATATCCGCCAATGGCCTGCCGATGTCGCTTTCCCGCAGATTGATATGTTTGACCGCGCCTGGCGAATATTTTTTTAATAACAGGTTATGGTCAACAAATAACTGTCCATTGGTATTGCTCCGGAAATAGTTATTCAGATCATCATTTGAATCTGTCAGCTCTGCATTGGTTTCCTGCTGTTCCTTGTTGATGGTCTGTAATTCTTCGTTGACAGATTGCAGTTCCTCATTGGCGCTGTGCATCTCCTCGTTAGCAGATTGCAATTCTTCGTGAAAAGATTGTATATTTTCATTAAATGCGTCGATCAATTCGTTCGCTGCTTGCAGGCTGCTTTTTGTCTCTGCAAGTTCCTGTTCCAAACTGACCACGTGGGCCAGGGTTACTTGCCTGATGTCTCCGGCTGCAATTAGCGACCTGTTCTTCGGTTTTCGTTTATTACTGGTAAACAGGATGAGCAACTGCCTGGCCTCAAGCCCGTCGCTTAAAAACGGGCTGATGACCATGTTTACCGAATTTTTAACACCAAAATCCAGATCGCTCAGCGTTGCCAGCTGCTGTAATTTCAAGGCCTGGTACGCAGCAGCTTTAACTATAATCGCTACCCCCTCTGGCAGTAATTCGCCCAGGTTAAAATTAAAGTTCTCATTTTTCAGGTAGTCGGCAGTATTCCCAAAAGCTTTCACCACGGTAAGCTGCTGATCAGTGCAAACGCCGCACAGTCCTGCGGCTTCAAGAACGGCTGTTTGTGCGTCGTTTGCCGAAAATCCTTTGGGCACCAACCTGACTGATCTTTTACCGTTTTGCACCGTTGTAAGGTTTTATTGGCGATTACCGCCGCGTTAAGTGGAGTATGATTAAAAAAAAAGAAAGTATTTCAAATATAACAAATTACCGCCCGTTCAATGCAATAATCAATTTATAGGGAACTATACCTTCCTTTTAATGACAGCAAATTTCGTTACTACAAATTTATCCGGTGATGACTATAAACAGATTTGAAAGTGATTTGAATCATTTGATCTCTAATTTCGCATCTGTTATTCTGTATTTGAATACCGACCGTCGGCGACGTAGCCTATACAAGTAAATTAAGCGATTATTTGCACATCACATGCGGTTACCTTCCACGACGCTGGTGGCGATGTCTGCCATATACTGCTTCATCATCCACATCATCGGTTATATTAAGATGAATATGTTCTCTTAATGGGGAATACGACTCTCTGGTATCAGCAGCTTGCTGGGTTATGTTTTCTTCCTTCGGCAAGCTATCCGTAGAATTAGACACTTCCATTTCAAACGTATTCATTTCCACCCGTTCCTGCAAACTGCCGTTCTTTTGCGTATTGGCCTACGTTCGCGAACTGGTGAATATGGATTAAACGAGTGGGTTCTGAAAGGTTGTTGGGAGGGAGCGAGCAACGTCCTTTCGCGGGAAAGGAAAAGCTGTTTCCACCATGTAGTATGGCGGAATGGGAAACGGCTTTTCCTGATAAGCTCTTTACCTTCCTCTGTTAAAATCCCAGCCACGTTCTTCATCGTTATCTTCATCCCTGGAATTATCTCTATACTTATTAGCAATATCGATAATAGTCTGCTCCACGCCAATAGGTAAATCAGCGTTCAGGTAAACAAGCTGTTGTTGTTTTATTTTCAGTAATAATACTAATTCACCGAGACCCTTTGAAGCATCAATGATTTCAAGCATATCAAAGCGGTCCGCAAACAGTTCAAGGTATTGTAAGCCTTCATTATAATTTAGCAGGATATTTTTACGATCTACAAAATACCGCCGTCTAAAACTCTTTCGTTCACTCTGGAAGTAGATTGGTCAATATTTTCTAAGGTCAAATAGACTAAGTTTGCGGTATAACCATATCGCTTGAATTCGTTGGCGATATCCACCAATTCCTTATCTCTGAAATTAGTCTCTAAGGTAAAGTGCTGCTTATGTCGTACAGCTTCGTTAGCTTGTTTAAAAAACTCTTGGGTCGCTGAGTCATACACTTGTTTTTTAGGCATATTAGGTGATTGGGCCTCTATGCGGGCAATAACTTTGTCCACATCAAAAATAATAGCACCCGGTTCCGACAGATCTTTAGAATAAGTCGATTTCCCTGCGCCATTCGGCCCCGCGACAAATAATAGCTGCGGGTTATTTGACATATGATCAAAGTGTTTTTACAAAGTGTTCTTTTCCGTTTTCATCAATACTCATCAGTTCCTTCCTATCCCTATATTCGTGTATAGTATGGGCACTGGTCGGACAGATTAACCGATCATAATAGCTGAAGTAGCCGCCCTTTGCAAACTTTTTAAGTTTCACTGCTGCAGAGGTTGGACGCAGTCGTTCCCGCAACTCATCTTGCGATAAATCGAAGATCGAAACAGAATGTAAATGGCTTGTAGTAGTGCTGCTCATACTTTGGTGTGTTCTCATACAAATATAATTAAAATTTAAAAAAAGATTATGGTGTAGTTATGATTTTGCGTATTTCTGTTTAAGTAAAGCCATGTCCTGGCCAACCTTCAGGTCTAGTATTTTAGCATAGTGTTGGGTGGTTTTAATGTTGGTGTGCCCCAGCATTTTACTTACACTTTCAATAGGAACGCCATTAGATAGTGTTACAGTCGTTGCAAAAGGGTGTCGGGCAATGTGAGGTAAGAGGTTTTTCTATACCGCATATTCCAGCTATCTCTTTTAAATAGGCGTTCATTTTTTGGTTGGTACTTACTGGAAGGGCTTTGCCTAAATTGCAACAAATCGGGTGATCGTCATACTTATTAAGGATGGTCAAAGGTGTTTGTAATAATGGAATACGACTTGGGGTATCGGTTTTTTTTTCGTTTAGTAAATATCCACATTTCTCCATCATGGCCTTTAATTATCTCGTTTCGTTTGAGCTTGTTTACATCAGCATAAGCTAGACCCGTAAAACAACAAAATAAAAAAATGTCTCTTACTTGATTGAGGCGCTCGGTTAAAAAAACTTTGTCTGCCATGGCTTGTAAATCGCCCTCATTGAGAAAAACTCTATCAACCTGTTTAATTCTTATTTTGTAACTACTAAATGGGTCTTTATCTAACCAACCGCTTGATAAACAAATACCTATAATTTTTTTAAAGTTTTTAATGTATTTAAAGGCCGAATTATTGGCACAATTGCGCTCCGAACGCAGATAAAATTCATAATTAGTAATAAATTCATGGTCGATTTTCTTAATATCAATATCAGATATTTTGTATTTCCATTGCAAATAATTTTGAGTATGCTTTAAAGAGGTTTGATAACGGACGTATGTACCCACGGCATATTCTTTTCCAATTAATGCAGCAATTTTTTTATTATGGTCTTTAAAAATATCAATTAGCATTCGTGCCTTTTCACTTTTACCTAAAAATTCATTTTTCAAAGCTTCAGCAGTAATGTTGCTTTTGGTTTCGGTTAATCTACTGTGTGCCTCGTATACTTGTTTTTGCAGGTTGTCTAAATACGAGTTAATGGATTTTGTATCCTCCTTAGTTCCTTTTAATCGCCCGGCAATACTATTCCAAGTACCGGGTTCACATTCTCGTCCTGTCGTCGTTTCGGAACGTTGACCATTCACTGTGATACGCAGATAAATCGGCACTAAGCCGCTTAGATAGTTTTTTGGCTTTTTTAAATAAAAAAGCAAGCTGAAAGTAGTTTTCATAATGTTTAAAGCATTAAAAAGTGAAACAAAATTAAGCTTGCAATTGGGTCTGTACAAGATGTTCAATTATTGAATAGCTTGATTATCAAATTGATAACACGATTTGGTGAGTTAGAATTTTTAAAAAGTTACTCACCGAATTACGCCCCTTTTTATCGCGAATCGGTGAATAATTTAGCCTTTTGACTAAAAAACAAAAGCCTGCAATCATTTGATTTGCAGGCTTTTAGTCTGTTTTAACATTGAACTTAGTGGAGCCGGAGGGATTGGGATTAGTACCCTTTGCTATTCCTATTTTGACTTATTTGTCTATAAAACAAATAGTTATGTTATTTTAATGACAAGTTAAAAACAGTTTTGAACACTTATGTAAGGAAATTTAGCCCCACAAATAGCCCCACAAAATTGGTTATGAATGTTTATTTTCCTAACTTTAAATTACAATTTAAGTAGTTTAAGATATGAACTTAACATCAAGATTCGAACTTAGGAAAGATACATTAAATAAGAAGGGCGAACACCCGGTAACACTAATATTGAGGGTATCATCCCAGCGGCGGAAACTTGCCACCGGCGTTACCGTTGTCCCGGAATTATGGGACAATCACACACAGAGGATACAATTAATAACGGGAAAAATTCAAAAGGAACTCCTAAAGACATATCCTGAAATGGAGTTGATGGCAAATGCTGACATTAAACGATCAAATTTGTCTTTAGAAGAGCTAAACAGTGGAATTGAAGCTATTGCCGCCCGGTTTGAGCTGGATGGTTTGACCTATAGCGCGGATATGCTGTTAGATCAATATAAATTACTAACGTCTCCGAAGACGAAAAGAACAGAACCAAATAACCTGGTGTTTGATTTTATTGACAAATACATAACCGTCAACGAACCCAGCAGGGAAAAGGGAAGCATGGGTGTATACAAATCATTAAAACGTCACTTAGAGGCCTATCAAAAACATACGAGGACGAAAGTGAGATTCTCTGAAATAAACTATGCTTTTTTTCAATCGTTCCAAAATTTTCTGATCAAGTACCGCGCCATCAATAACATAACTATAGCCAAGCAACTTAGTACGCTTAAGACTTTTCTTGGATATGCTATTAAAAACGGCATTACAGTAGCCGAAGGCTATAAAAACTTCAAAATCAAAAGGCAGAAGCTGGAAGTCATCGCACTTACTAATACTGAATTCTTAAAAATATTTGCGTTAGACTTAGAGAAAAATAAGCGATTGGCGCAAGTACGTGATGTGTTTTGCTTTAGCTGTGCTACTGGGTTCAGATATTCGGATATGGTTCAATTACAAAGAGGACACATCTTTCCAGGAGAAATTCGTATCACAGTCAAAAAAACAAAAGAACCGTTAATAGTGCCGCTAAACGGTTATTCGGTTGTGATCTTAAATAAATACCTGGACAAAACCCGACCATTGCCTATCATAGCTAACAATAATTTCAATAAATATATTAAAGAGATAGGTAAGCTGGCGGAAATCGATGAACCTACAGAGATCATTCGTTACAAGGGCCCTGAAAAGATTGCCAAATTGTATCCAAAATATGAATTGATCAGTGCTCATACCGGAAGAAAAACATTTGCTACCCTGTCGCTTGAAAAAGGCATACCGGCTGAGACGGTCATGGGTATTACTGGACATACCGATTATAAGAGCTTTCAAAGATACATTAAGGTTACAGAAGAAAGGAAGCGTAATGAAATGCACAAAGCCTGGGGAACGCCAGATTTAGCGGCTCACTAAGTATTAATAGTAATGGTTTTATAATAACGCTTGAATATGAAAGAGCTTAGTTACGATATTTCATTAAACAATTACAAGCTTGCTGAATATTTGGCACTTTATGATGAGCATACAGGAGTTGAGAGAATCCTTTTTTATCGTTTAGGCTGGCATATATTCTTTACTAATAGCAAATCATTTAATCAATATGCCGCTTTTTTAAATAGTAGGATCCGGGTTAAGAACTATTTGCTGAACGTACCCTTCTATATTCTTATAGGAGCGATCGTTATTTTGCTCATAGTATTTAGACATCAGATCAATTGGATAGTTTTTATTTTCGCTTTAGGATTTATTAGCACACTCTTGTGGATCAGACATTATCTTTTGAACAGAGCTTCAAACAACGGGATGCAGACTAAAGAGTTCTTGGCGTTTGTTGATCCTGAAAAGAAGAAGGCTAATTTTGCATATTTTGAAAGCCTGAATATAAATGATTATGAATCAGCTGGGGTATTATATAAGCAGTTACTCAAAAAGGAAGATGTGCATGTTGTTAATAGTGAAGTGGATAATGTTTTGGATAAGACTGTCAGACTATTGACCCTTGATTTTATTTTCGGTTCTCCTGGAGCAATGCAGGAACTTATCAATAAACTTCAAGCAAATTCTGATAATAAGTTAACCAAAGCAGGCATTTATAAAGTTATCGGCAAAATACTGGGGGCTTCCAGCGATAACATAAAATCTATGATTGAAAAAGACCTGCTTATAATCAGAAGCACAGTTCCGTCTCCTGCAAGGATAAAACAACTCTTAGCCGTAAAATCCATATTCGCAGATGCAAATCTTCCCTTGCTCGCTAATGAGGTAGATAAGGTGATAAAGGATTATCAATCATAATATCAGCTACCAAATTAATTGTACTTATGATTGGTATGCTATTTATCAATTAAGCCTTGAGGGCATAGCCACTGTCTATGTTAGATAATTCAGCGCTGATATCTTTTTCATGTTTAACAGCATAAACCAATGCCGTTTTGACAAAATCGTTCAAGGTGATACGATGCTGCAAGGCGAATATAGCAGCTTTCTTGTGCAGGCCTGCCGGAACCCGAACGTTAAACACCCCTTTGTAGGTTTTGTCGGGTGATTTACCGATACTTTTACAGGTTTCTATATAATCTTCCATTGCTTCCTTAAAAGCATATTTAAGTTCTGCTACGGAGATTCCTTCGAATGTGATCAGATCATTAATTCCGATCACTTTACCAAAAAATACTTCATCGTCCGCACTATAATGAATAGTAGCAGTATAATCCTGATATTTTAAAGAATCAATCATTTCAATTTCCCTTTCTCTTTTAAGTGATCCAATACCTGTTCAATCACATAGGATTTCACAATAGGCTTCGGGTGTGGCTTATGTAAACTAATAATTACCTTATCTGTATCGCTAAACTTTCTCCTTGAGCCACCTGTTTTTCCTGTTGGAATTTCGGTATAACCATAATAACCCAATACTGAAATCAGTTCATCCCAAGTCAAATCCTTTGGCTTGGTCAAAAAGCGGGTAACTAATTTATCAAGTTTACTCAATACTTTGTAACTAAAATTTAGTTACAAATATACACACCCAGTTGAAAAAAACAAATTTGTTTAAGAAATATCTTAACTGATAAACATATAATAACTAGTGTTTACCTAATACAGATCAGACACATTAAGTGGAGGTTACATAAACTATGGTAGGCGATGTTAAATAAATAGTTGACGGTCAGCTATATTATAAATATATAAGTATGGTTATGTAAATCAGGGTACTACCCACGCTAACTACCCCTTATGTGATTTGCTCATTATTGTGCCATTAACAACTAATAGGTACAGTTATGAACAATATTATTCTATCACCCATTGAAAAAGATGAACTCATTAATGAGATAGCGGATGCCGTTATTTCTAAGCTTCAGCTTGTTGAAACAAAGACAAGAGAGCGGGAAGAACTGATGCAAACTCATCAAGTCATGAAATTATTGGGCCGGTCGCGAACCACAATAAAAAACTGGCGTGATATGGGCTTGCTTAAGTATCAGGTCATCAATTCCAGAGTGTATTTCAAAAGATCTGATATCATGAATTCTGGTTTGCATCTAAATAATAAAAGGAAGATATGAGCGAATAGGTGATTCTATGCAAGTGAAAGTTGTAAAGGTTCAAACGAAATATTGTCGATGCTTTTGCATTCCTAAACCTAATATTATAGTCAAAATAGCAAACAATTATTGAAGAAAATTAAAAAGGTTCAGAAGTATAAACAGATATACATATATATCGCCACTGTTTAAAGCAAGCCATGTATCCGCCTTGCGGATACGGCTTGCCGGGGATACCCCGGACCCGATATACTTCACTCCGTTCAGCATATCTTATGGGAAAACCACCATTAACAAAAGAAGAAAAAAGGTCAGTAAACTTTACGTTTCGCCTGACTGAAGAAGAACAAAAAAAGCTGTTCCGTTTGTCTGAAATTACGGGGCAGGTGCCGGGAGTATTGATCCGTGAAAAGCTTTTTAAGGGACGTTTCCCGGAACCGAAAAAAGCAAAGCTTGACCTGGACACCTACCTCGAATTAAAGCGGATCGGCGTAAATGTAAATCAGCTGGCAAAACACGCCAATGCAGGTAGAATGCTTGTCGGAATGCCTACTATTCTGAAGCAGTTAGTCGAACAGCTTAACCTCATGATAAAATTGTTGTTAGATGATAGCAAGCCAGAAAATAGGTAAAAGCTTTATGGGCGCATTAAATTACAACCTGAAGAAGCTCAATCATCCCGACCCCGAGACGAGAGCAGAACTGCTGGCAACCAATTTTGCCGATATTGATCCTGCTATCATCAAACAGGAAGTGGAAATGGTGACAAGTATGAAGCCTAACCTGAGCAGGTATGTTTATCATACCAGTATTAATTTTTCCAAGGAAGATAACGTTGATAATACTAAGCTGCTAGCAATTGCCCACGACTATCTGAAAGAAAGCGGCTACACCAACAATCAGTATATCGTTTTCCGGCACCATGATGCGGATCATCCGCATATCCATTTACTGGTCAATCGAATCGGTTTTGATGGAACTGTCGTATCCGACAGCAATAACTATAAAAATAGTGAATCGATTCTGCGTAAGCTTGAAATAAAGTATGGACTGATACGAGTACTGAATAGTCAACAGGCTGAAATAAAAGCAGTCAAAAAGGGCGAACTGGAAATGGTCATTCGTACCGGTAAGCCCTCAGACAAAATGCTATTACAGGAAAAAATGAAAACATTGCTGACCAAAACGAACCTGACTATTACCGATATGCTAAAATTGGGTAAAAAGGAAGGCATTCACTTTTTATTCAACCAGGCCTCTACCGGGAGAATAACTGGGATCACTTATTTTCATGAAAATTTTAAGATAAAGGGTCAGGCATTAGGAAATCAGTTCAAATGGGCGGAAATTATTAAAAAAGCAGATTATGAACAAATTAGAGACAGCAAAGCAATTAGCGAAGCAAACAATAGCACAAGAACAGTATATCGACAACACGGACCAGCAAGCGAACGCGCAGAACTCGGAAGAAGAAACGATGGTGAATCTGCTTTACCTGATGCAACAGAATTCAATGAACAATGCCAAACGGATGAACGAGATAGCGAACACCCAGGAAAAAATATGGCGGAGAATGAACCAGATGGAAACAACAGTAACACAGCAGAAAGCGGACTGGAAACAGCTGATCATACTAACGATAATGATAGGACTCTTCTTGATAATTGGGGTAATCGCTATATTCCTCCTTTTGCTGTTCAAATTGCGGATGACGAGGATGATGCTTTAAGAAGAAGAAAACGAAGAGGCATCGGACGATAATCTTTAATCTTTCAGAGAGATAATGGTCGGGGCGTCGGATCATTACACTCCCTGATCCAACCACGCCACTTGCAAGTTGTGATTTGCTTTCATTCTTTGAACAACTGGTATTTGCAACAACTGAGGGTTGCGAATGCTCAACAGGTATTAAGTTGTGATTTGCTTTCATTCTTTGAACAACGGATGTTTGCAACAACTACAACTCTGCGCCTCCTAAAACTAATTGCCCTGTTTAACCCCACCTTTCCCAATTGAACTTTGCTCTTTCCAATAATATCTCCGTAGTTATTCCTGATGGGCTGGTAATATTAATTCAGGTGATTGATATAGAACAAATCCTTTTTCCATAACTACAGACCAAAATCGCCTCCCGATGTTAAGGGCTTCTTTTGCACTGCTATACCTGAATTTGTGATTAAAATGATTATGGGGAAATGAGTTCTCTTGTTTTGAATAGTACCAATGCATTACCTCAGGGTTTGCTACAGGAAAATTATACATTTAAATACGCCAGCCTTAATAAGGCTTTAAAAGAATTATATGGATAAAAACTGAGTATTAAATGTCAATCAGCTCAATTTATTCAACGAGCAAGTCAGTAAATACGCTCCTAATTAGCCTACCAATTATGGAGGATAGATATAAACCTTTTGCATCATGCTTTTTCAAGAAATTATATTTAACCGATTTTGCGACCTGCTTCAAGTTATACATGCAGATTTAAGAATAAATTAAGAAAATAAGACCTAATATAAATAACCCTTTTTTATTCGTTTTTACTGAGCTTACTGAAATTATATTAACCATCGTTAATCCGCACAAGATTTTTTTGGCTTGTATTTATGTAACAAATGTTTCAGGCGCTGTATTTTCTGAAATGGTAATTTTGTTTAAATATAGACGATGAAAAATTTTATCATACTATCCATCAGCACTTTTTTGTTAAGCATTTCTTCAGGAAAAGCTCAAGACAATGCAACACAAACAATAAGGGGACAAATTGTCGACGACATTACCCATGCACCGATCATAGGTGCCACCATTTACATCTTGGGATCTAAGCCCTCTGTTGCTACATCCTCAGATATGAACGGTTCGTTTACATTGTCCAAAGTTCCGGTTGGCCAGCAAAGTTTACGAATTACCTTTACAGGTTATGAACCGCAGCTCATTAACGAAATACTCGTTACAGGTGGTAAAGAAACTGTGCTTAGTATTTTGATGACGGAAAAAATAGGATCTCTAAAAGAAATAATAATTTCAGCACCAAGTAAGCGTGCTACCAATAATGATATGATCACCGTCAGCGGACGTTCCTTTAATATTGATGATACCAAACGCTATGCTGGTGCCCTAGGCGATCCGTCCAGGATGGTATCCAGTTTTGCAGGCGTATCCAGCGCTAATGACGGGCGAAACGACATCATCGTTCGAGGCAATTCCCCTGCCGGTGTGCTGTGGCAACTGGAAGGTATTGATATCCCAAATCCTAATCATTATGGATCTTTAAGTTCTACAGGAGGTGCGGTAACGCTGTTAAATGTCAACAATCTCGGTAAATCTGATTTTTTAACCGGTGCGTTCCCTGCACAATTTGGTAACGCAATATCGAGCGTGTTTGACCTACGTTTGCGCGATGGAAATACGGACAAAAATGAATTTTTAAGTCAGATAAGTTTTAATGGGTTGGAATTAGGCGCAGAAGGGCCGCTGGGTAAGAAAGGCGGATCTTATGTTGCAAATTACCGCTATTCGTCCCTTGCCCTATTTAAAACGCTGGGATTTAAATTGGGTACAGGAACAGGTGTACCACGATACCAGGACCTTAACTTTAGGGTATCTATGCCTTTATCAGCGAAAAACAAGGTAGCAGTTTTCGGATTAGTCGGACCAAGCAGCATCGATTTTTTGGGTAATGACGTGGATACCACAAACCATAAAACCACTGATGGTTCTGAAAACCGGAATCTCCGCACCAAATATTTTAAAGCTATATTGGGAACGACACTTGAAACTAATTTTGATGACAAGACATTCGGCAAGCTAAGTGTTGGATATAGCAATACATCCGAAAAAGTAAGTGCAGATTCCATCAGTTCGGCCAACCACATTGCCTATCCAAGCATGACAACTGATTACACCACCAATACTTTCTCGTTGGTATATAAATTGATGCTCAAGTTCGACGCTCAAAATAATTTAACAGTTGGTGTCGACAATAACTTATACTCTTTCACTCTCTACAGCAAGCGCATTTTTAACAGTGGCACAGATGAAAAAACCAACATCGATCAATCCGGTAATACAGTTTTATCTCAGGGTTATGCAGAGTTAAAACATAAGTTTAATAACTCCTTTTATATTAATGCAGGTGTTCACGCACAGTTTTTGACGCTTAATCATTCAAGCGTTATTGAACCACGGTTAGGTTTAAAGTATAAACTAAATGACGGCAACTCGCTTTCTCTGGGTTATGGCGTATATTCCCAAGCTCAAAACCTACTAGTGTATTTTAACCAACAGACAGGTGTTAATGGGAATATTGACTATACTAATAAAAATCTTGGTTTTACTAAGAGCCAGCAACTTGTGGCAGGATATGATTACAATATTAATAGCAGCCTTCATTTTAAAACCGAAGTTTATTACCAGGCGCTTACCAACGTTCCGGTGGAAATCATATCGAGTGGTTATTCGGTACTGAATTCAGGGGATACTTTCGGAACAGACCGAAAAAGTAACCTAATCAATAATGGAACGGGTACCAATTACGGCGTGGAGTTCACCCTTGAAAAATATTACAATCATGGAACCTATTTCTTATTTACCACTAGTCTTTTCGATTCAAAATATAAAGGCAGTGATGGTATTCAGCGAAACACTGCATATAACAGCAGGTATGTAGTGAACTTGCTTGCCGGAAAAGACTTTACGGTGAATGCACAGAAGAAAGATGTTCTAACTTTAAATTTAAAACTTTCAACGGTAGGTGGTAAACATACATCTCCGGTTGATATCGCTGCATCGAAAGCTTACAACGATACCAGGTATGATGAAATAAACAGCCCGTATAGTTTACAACAGAAAGCTTATTTCAGGACAGATTTCAAGATCGGCTACCGCGCCAACCGCAGCAAATCGACGTTGGAGTATGGCTTAGATATTCAAAATATAACTGCTAATAAAAATATAGCCAGCCAAATCTATAACAGGAGAACTAATACAGTGAACCTACAATATCAACAGGGTTTATTACCTGTTCCTTACTTGAGATATACTTTTTAATTTATAACCGACAGTCGTTTTGCATTTAATCTGACTGCTGATATACTTATTCCACCCGTAAAATGGTTATTAATTATAGGCCTACTCCATAACATTTATAAATTAGTCGAATGATCATTGTACAGCAAAAAAGATCAGTCTATTTTAAAAATGATAACTTACCTTCGAAAAAAATAGCAAGCAATAAGTTAATGCCTGGTTGAGCAACCGAGGCAAAACTAAGGTAACTGGAATAGTGATCATTGCAATCGCAAAAATATCTGCCGTATGATAAACTCCAACATACACTTAGCCAACGCCAGTCATTATTAAAAAATAAATAGTTTAACATTCCTAATTAATTCAAAGTTATGATTAATTCTTATTCTAATTCAAGATTAGTATATTTATCATAGTCTATTCATCAGCAACAGCTTTAAGACCACATTTGCCGATAAACAACGTATGCGAAAAGAATTTGAGATTTATCGGGAAATAATCACACGGCTTAATCCATCTATTACATATGAAGAATGGGATTATTTCCAAAGTGCCCTTATCGTTCAAATATTTAATTCAGGCGATTTTTTTATTGAATCTGGCAAAAGAAATCATCAGCTTGGTTTTTTGACAAAAGGGCTTTTAAGGGCCTATTATATCAATGACCAAGGTGCCGATATTACGATCAGGTTTGTTAAAGAGCAGGAATTTGCTACAGATTATTTATCTCTTATTACACAAAAACCCAGCAGATATTATTTTCAGTGCCTGGAGCCTACAATTATTATTACAATACCATATTCGTATATACAAAATGGATATAAAATGTATCCAATCTTTGAGCGGACAGGACGATTAATTGCAGAAGAAACATTAAAAAAGCAGCAACAAAGAATTGAAAGCTTTCAATTCGACAATGCAGAACAGCGATATATAGATTTTGTAAGACAAAATCCTGATCTATTCAACCGTATTTCACTTACTCACCTATCTTCCTATTTAGGTATTGAACGACCCTCCCTTAGCCGGATCAGAAAAAAAATAGCTGGGCAATAACGATTGTAACATTTGTTTCAGACGAAGTTGCATTACAAGGCGATATTTGATTTAGCTGTTCATGAGACAGATTTACCAAATAAATGTATAATTTATGAAAATCACCGTCAATGCTACAATAAATGCTCATAAAGTAATAGTTAGTCCACTCTTGCTGTTTTTGATGTGGCACTTCCATAATTGGAGCAGTACTGCATTTCTATATTTTGGTTTGCATGGTACTTATACTATTCTTTGGCTTATTAAACAATCGGTATATCCCGATAAAAGTTTCCAACAATTAGTGCCTGTTTGGATAGCAATCTTTATCATATTTTTACCGTTAACTGGATTTTATATTGCACCATACTTGCTTATATCTCAGCATACCGTCATTCCGGATTGGGTCTTCGGCCTTGCCCTATTCCTTTATACCATGGGCATCTTTTTTCATTATGTTGGTGATGCCCAAAAATATTTCACACTTAAGTTAAAAAAAGGTTTGATCGAGGATGGTTTTTTTAAACACACCCGCAACCCTAATTATTTAGGAGAGATATTAATATACGCCGGATTAACCCTTGTTGCCTGGCATTGGCAGCCATTAGTTTTTTTAATAATATGGGTGGGCTTTCTACTTTATAACATGGGTAGAAAAGATCGGTCTATGAGCCGCCACCCGGGTTTTGCGAAATATGAAAGCCAAACTGGAAAATTATTCCCCAAATATTTTAATAGTTAATTAGTAATAAGGTTTTAAGATAATTTCAAATGGACTTACAATTAAATAATAAAGTGGCTGTAGTATTAGCAGCCAGTAAAGGCCTGGGTAAAGCTATAGCCATGAGCTTATCAGCAGAAGGCGCGAAAGTTATTATAGGTTCCCGTAATGGTAAAGATTTGCAAATAACCGCAGATGAAATTAACCTGCAAACAGGTAACCCGGTAACTGCGATAACGGTCGATGTTGCGGATGTCGGTCAACTGGCTGATTTTATTAAAAAGGCAGGTGAAACGTATGGTCAAATAGACATTCTACTCAATAACGCCGGGGGGCCGCCATTTGATAAATTTGAAAATTTCGACGACGGCCAATGGCAAACAGCTTTTGAGTTAAACCTACTCAGTTTTGCCCGGGCCGGCAGACTAGTACTGCCTTATATGAAAAAGACAGGTAGCGGACGTATTATTAACATCATCAGCGGATCGGTAAAGGCAGTGCTGGTTAATTCCATATTATCGACGGCTATGAGAATGGGGGTTGTTGGTATGGCCAAGTTAATGGCAGACGAGTTAGGGCCTTATAATATTACCGTAAATAATGTAGCCCCTGGTATTATCTTAACAGAGCGTATTAAACATATCCTGCCCGAAGGTGCTGATGCTGAAATAGCCTTTAAAGAAATCTCGAAAAGCATTCCTCTTGGCCGTATTGGCAAACCTGAGGAACTTGCCGCGTTGGTTGTTTTTATAGCCTCCAGCCAGGCCAGCTATATCAGCGGAACTACCATACAGGTAGACGGCGGCGCAAATAGGGCAATCTGGTAGTGACTACGATTAATGGCAGGCCAATAATATTAAAAGCTTTAGAGTGCTAAAAGTTTTTTTCTATACACTCTTTTTGCAAAAGAATTGAGAAAGAAAAATCTCCGTTTCGTATCCATCAGTGAAAATATGTCTATGAGCGATACCTTTTAGTGCATGTTTTCATTTTTATATACATTGGCGATTTCGAGGATTTTTTAAACTACCAATTTGCATCAAAGCGGCCTAAGTTTTACATTGTTACTTTTCTAAACATGTCGGCGTTCAGCGAGCTATTTAAGACCAAACAAAACTTCCACCATTTAGATTCGACAAAGTTTTAACTGATAGTCTAAAACGATGTATTAAGGCACTGAAAATAATAAAACAGCTAAACCTCTAACGTGATTCATTGATAGAAGTGTCTTATTGTTTGATGGAAATTTCATAATTGTAAAAATGTAAATGTATTCCGGTATTCTGTATACATTCAGCAGCTCTCTTTTCTTAGAATTTATAGAAAAAGCAGCAAGGTTTCAATTTAACTTGAAGAAAATTCGGTCTAAACTTTCAGTTGATTGCATCAAGGGATTTTCCGAAGCCCGATGCATTATAGGAACTAATCTGTCGGCTACAATCAAGTTTTTACGTTTTTATATGTTTTACATTTTACACATTGTGAGTTTTTTTTGCGTGGGGGTAGATTGGTTGATCATCTGTTGCAGCAAAGATAGCTTCCGAAGATAGTGCAGAAAAGGGACTTTCGCGGAATAAACCCGCAACCCATTCATCTACGAGGCCATTTGTTCCACATTCCCTTGACAGCGCCGCTTCTCCCGCTTTTGGTTGGTTAACAGAAGATCACCTGACCCCCGATAATCAGGAAAGTTTTAAGGGGTGGAACTTACGGCTATGCATTACAATCACTACCTTTCGATTTAAAAGATGGTATTTAACGCTCGCATTCTGCTTTTAGCGATTCCATCCATTTCTGACCGCCTTTAGAAATATTTTTATTGAGCATTCCTTTTAGAATTGTTGCGAAAAATCCATCCATGCTATCAATGAATATCACTTTGGTCTGGTTACCGTTGGTTAATAGTTCCCAAGTCGTCGTGGCAGTCATACCCAACGTTTTTCCTGTATATATTAAGTATTTACCCTGATCAATCCTTATCAATTTTGAATGTATTTTTACGCCATGACTTTTCCATTCAAATGTGTTATCAATTTTAAAATCACCGGTAAGTTTGGATTCTGTAACATTGCTTTGCCAATTAGTCCAAAGGCCAATTTGGCTTAGAACTTCCCATACACGCTTGCACTTCGCATTGATGATAATGGAATTTTTAAAATAGACAGGTCCGTTTATTTTTTTAGTAGTCATTGACTTGTGTAAAAGTATTTGCGTTTAATTAAGTGAGGACTTAAATTGGTAAGGCGACAGCTCGGTTTTCTGCTTAAATAACCGATTGAAAGATTGGGGGTATTCAAAGCCTAACTGATAGGCAATTTCATTCACCGGCAGGCTCGTGTTGACTAATAATTCTTTTGCCTTTTCAATCAATTTATTATGTATATGTTGCTGTGCATTCTGCCCTGTGAGATTTCTTAAAAGATCACTTAAATAACTCGGAGATAGATTCAGTTGATCTGCCAAATATTTAACGGTAGGTAATCCATCCGCCCTAATTTGGTTACTATTGAAATAAAGGTTTAAAATACTTTCAGTTTTATGAAGTAATTCATTGTTAATATGTTTTCTGGTTATAAACTGGCGGGTGTAAAATCTTAAAGCGTAATTAATTAACGTTTCGATTTGTGAAATGATGACGTCTTGGCTATAAACGTCTATGGATGCGTGATACTCCTGGTTAATGCCATTGAGTATATTTTCGATAATAGCTTCTTCAGATAATGACAGGTGAAGCGCTTCGGTCATTCCATATATAAAAAAGTCACAGTGTTTTATTTTTTCCCATAACTGGTATCCAATCAAAAAATCAGGATGGATACTTAGGTTCCAACCGGCAGCAGGCATCCTGTCATTTACATCCCATACCATTTTACGATCAGGCGCACAGAAAATCATGAATCCATGATTGAAGTCGTAATCGTTCCGACCGTATTTTTCATTGGAGGAACAGGTTTTCTTTAATGAAATATTGTAAAATTTGTTCCTAAAATCAACTGTGTCTTCTGTGGCAATCGCTTTAGCATCTTCGAATCTGATGATGCTGACGAGCGGATGCCTGGGTTCAGGCATATTGAGTAGTTGGTGTTGCTGGATTATTGATTTGATAATCAACATAATATTTGGTTGACGTCGTAATTATTTTTTAGGCTGAAAATGTGAACGGAATTTATTAGCCATAATATTTGAGAGCATTGAATTAGGGAACAAATAACCCATGCTAATTAATAGTCGGTTCTTTGATCCCGAAATAATGCTTGTCTTATGTTTTCTCAGCGCTGTCAACCCTTCTTCAACCACCTCTTCAGGGGATTGAAAACTGATATTTCCCGCAAGTGTCTTTTTGTCCTGGATAGACATCTCGCCGCCTTGAAAAAAATTGGTTTCCGTTAACCCCGGGCACAATAATAAGATATTGATTTTAAACGGTTTGTTCTCGGCTACCAACGCCTCTGTGAATGAGCGGACGAATGCTTTACTTGCTGCATAAACAGCTTGAAAAGGTGTGGGCTGAAAGCTTGCCATAGAGCCAATATTTATTATGGTACCACTATTTCTTTCACGCATTTGTTTTAAATACCTGAAAGTTAGTGAGGTGAGAAATGAAATATTCAAACTGATAATATCAAGTTCTTTATGAAGATCAAGATCAATGAAATCTCCTGCCGACCCAACACCCGCATTATTGACGAGACAATCAACAGTTAGATCTCGCTTTTCAGTTTCCTCAAATATTATTTGATCTGCATCTTTAGTGATCAGATCCAACGCAATATATTGCGCCGTTATATGATGTTCCTCAATTAATTCTTTACATAATACGTCTAATTTTCCCCGGGATCGCGCTACAAGAAGCAAATTATGCTTTTCTGCTGCCAATTTTCTGGCGAACGCTTTGCCAATTCCCCCGGAAGCACCTGTAATTAAAGTAACTTTCATCTTTGATAATTCCATACCACAAAGTTGTGTAAAGGAATTTTGTTAAAGTTATCTAAACCAAGAATTTTTCTAACTGAAATGAAGATTATTAACATTGTATCCAAAAAGGAATTCATAATCTCAGAGTCATTGCTGTTCTGATATTGATAACGTTGTAAATTCATTACTGGCGGTATGGGCTAATTTTCAAAAATAGCGATTTTCAATTTTCCAATACTTAGTGTGTAGACTGAAAATAATTTCTCTCTCTTAAAATCCGGCTCCTTAGCTTTTGATCAAAGGAAAAACCTTGTTTCAAAATGTTTGGAAATTTCTATTACCATCTCTTTTATGGTCGATTAAGCGGTGTAGATAATTGCTTGCGGATTTTGAATTAATGGTTAGTTATGGTTAATTACTGATAGTGATATCGACGAATGATAATGTGGTAAAAACACCTACAGCTAACGATAAAATATCCGCTGTAGGTGTTGGTAACTCCGGGCTTTATTATTTTATCCGCTAATTATTTATTAATGTCAATAATAACTGTCCTGTTATAAAAACGTTCTTCGGGCAGATTGTTATCAAACGGCGCATGACTTGCATCGGCACCAAAGCCTGAAGTATCAAATTTCACATTGCTAACACCTTTGTTTGCAAGTGCACGTTCAATTATTTGCTGCGTTTCTTTCGCTCTGCTTTCAGACAGTTTTTGGTTGTAAACAGTTCCGCCAATAACGTCGGTATGACCATGAATAACTACGTTTGATCCGCTTGTTATTAACGGCGCGACCGTGTTGGTCAGGAATTTATTGTACTGGGCAATAGTGGTTGATTTATCAAAGCTAAATACAATGCTATAACGCACACCTTTTATAACCGTTTGGTCGGGGCGCTCTAAATGTACAGAGTTTGTTTTGGTAACAGGCGTACCGTTGGTGGTTTCGCCATTCATGGTGATGGTATAATCGCCACCCGGGCTATTTGCCAATATTGTTTGGGCTGGTATGTTTGCCACGTTACTGGTATAAGGACCATAGTGTTGTGACGGGCCATTTGCAGGCGCAACATCAACCGACCATGATTTTAATAACTGCTGTGCAGAATCAACCGTTAAAACAACACTTCTGTCAAGCGGATCCTCGTTTTCCATATAACTAACCGGTTTCATCATGCCACCGCCAATTTCGTCTAATAATTCGGGCGACGAACTTTCAATATCAACACGACGATTTTCTGCGCCTAAAAGGGCGAGATCTTTGGTGCCACCTATTTTTCCTGACGGTGGGCGTGGTTTAAAGCTGCCTTGTACCGCAATGCGTGAACCTTCAATCCCAAATACAGTAACCAGGTATTGTTTAACAGAAGCGGCAAGTGTTTTGCCATCGGAAGGGCCATTAACTGATGCTCCGTTTAATACTATAAAAGTGCCTGGGTTGGCACGCATACGGTCGCCGATAATGTTTAACAGGTTATGATATACATTTAACTGACCGGCAGAATGGCCGGGAATGCTTGTAGACTTTTGCTGTTGCAATTGCATCTCGTGGAAGTTAGCCGCATCGCTATTACTTAACAATACGTAACGGCTTGGTATAGTTGCAGACGCTTCATCAAAAAATACAGCATTAAGCAATGGTAAGGTTTCGCTCACTTCGCGGCGCGGCCCCATTGTTTTTGGTCCGCGTACAGCTAATGTAAACTCATGCGGTGCGGCAGCCGGTATAACAACCATTGGTGGCACAACGGGTTCTGGTGCTTTATGCCCCTTGCCAAATTTTAAAGCCATACCTATACGCAATGTTTGTACTGACATACTTTCAATACTACGTGGTTCCTGTCCAAAATATGGATGGTAAGAGGCGAAAGGCGATAAACTAACCTGGT
Source organism: Mucilaginibacter sp. UYCu711 (assembly GCF_050433825.1). Taxonomy (NCBI): domain Bacteria; kingdom Pseudomonadati; phylum Bacteroidota; class Sphingobacteriia; order Sphingobacteriales; family Sphingobacteriaceae; genus Mucilaginibacter; species Mucilaginibacter sp. UYCu711. The sequence continues at coordinate 294,970 of NZ_JBNPWM010000005.1, forward strand.
GTATGTTTGTAGGTGCCGATAGCATAATATCATAACCTAAGCCTACCTGCCCGCCAAACATAAACTTCTTGGTGTCACTTAAATTGCCGGCCCTGTTTGGTTGTTTCTCTTGCGTGTATGTAAATTCGTTTCTGATGTTATAAGAAAATGTTGGGCCCGCGAAGAAATAAGTTCTGTTGGTTTTAAACCCTAAACGAATGCTTGGTTCGGCTGAGACATAGTCGATATTTGTGTGTAACGTAGCAAGGCAATTACATGGCGCAATAACATCGGTATACTTTGCACCACGGCCGTCGTAAGCTACATTAAGCATGGCACCTATAATAGGCGTAGGGCGATATTCAATTAAAACTGATCCGTAAGGACGGATGCCAAACGCTTTATGAAAAGCCGTAGGCACAACTAAATTACTGTTAAGCGTTTGGGTTGTACCGTCATACCAGTTGGCATTTGCAGCGCCAGACAAGCCGAACCACCATGTTGGTGGGGTAACCTGTGCTTCCACTGTGGTGCTGGCTAAAAATAGCATCATAGAAGCTATGATGGATCTTTTGATAGTTTTATATGTATTGAGCATAATGTTTTGTTTAATATTAATGTGTGGTTATGGATAGGGGTTCGACCGTGCCCCCGTTTCAAAAATTGATGAAACGGGGAATGGATCGATCTATAAATTAATAGGGATTATTGCGTGTTGATAGTTGTATTTACCATGGTAACAGAAGCTACAAGCGATATGGCCCTGCCGTTAAGTACGGTTTGAACCGTATTACCCGCTGTAGAGAAGGTAACTCCTGCACTTGAAATGATCGTACCAACCATTACCCCGCCACCGGCGGCATTGATTGTTGCAGCACTACCTACATACCAGTATACATTTTGCGCTTTAGCGCCGTTTACCAGCAAAACGCTACGTGCACCTGCCGGGCCTGCAATACCAACTGTTAATGATGTTGGTGCCTGGAATACCCATACCGCGTTTGGATCGCCCTGCGCATCAAGCGTAAGGTTGCCGTTGGTGATTTTAAATGAACCACCTGCAGATTTATAGGTACCCGGTGCAAGGGTTAAATTACCTAACTCGCCCGCGCCCGGATCAGTACCACCCGGCCTGTTAGCCGGCGAAATGCTGATATAGAAAGCATTGGCTGCAGCCAGCGCAAGTGTAGCGGTATTGAATTTTGCAGCAGTACCGGGGAAAGGCGGTGCTGAATATATACCGCCGGTTACTAAACCTACGTTAAGCGGCGTTTCGGTATAAACATCGGCAGTTAAACCATCATGGAAACCGGTAATTAAAGTAGCTGCCGCTGTGGTGCCAATTGAACCGTTGTTAATTACCGTATTTATACCCTGATTAGTTATACCTGCAGCACCACCAAACGCGCCAAAAATAGACGAGAATAAAGGCGGTGTTGCGGGTGTAGCTATAAAGTTGGCGGTAATGTTTTTATTAGCGTTCATAAGAACCGATAGTGGGTTAGCACTACCTGAAGCATCGCCAGTCCATGACGAAAACGTAAAGCCGGCATTTGGCGTTGCCGTAAGCGTTACCGTAGAGCCTGAATTGTATGTAGCCAGGCTTGGATTTTTAGCTACCGTCCCGTTTGTGGCTGTTACGTTTAATGTATAAGTGTTTTGTGTAAAATTGGCGGTGATGTTTTTATTAGCATTCATGACTACCGATAATGGGTTTGCATTACCTGTAGCATCGCCACTCCATGAAGTGAATGTGAAACCGGCATTTGGCGTAGCGGTAAGTGCTACGGTAGTACCGAAATTATACACAGCCTGATTTGGATTTTTATCGACAGCTCCGTTTGTTGCTATTACGTTTAACGTATAAGTGTTTAGTGTAAAGTTGGCAACTAATGCACGATTAGCAGCTAACGGGAAAGTATACGCAGCACTTGTTGAAACGATTGCACCGTTATCTGTCCAGTTAACAAAAGTATAACCAGGGTTGGCTGTAGCTGTAGCCGTTACAGACGTGCCTGCTGAATATGAGCCGGAGCCTGTTGTCGAGCCACCAGCAATTGGGCTTGATGATAGTACCAAGGCAAATTGCGAAGCCGGAACAGCGGAGAAAGTGGCTGTTAAAGTTCGGTTTGCAACTATTTGGAACGTATATGCTGGACTAACTGAAGCAATTGAACCATCAGTGTTTTTCCAGTTTACAAAGCTAAAGCCTGCGCTTGGCGTTGCTGTTACAGTTACGTTGGTACCTGCGTCATATGATCCTGAACCAGCGGTTGTTCCACCATTTACAGGTACTGCAGATACTACTACAGCAAACTGCCCGGCCGGTACGGCTACAAAATTGGCGGTTAATGTGCGGTTACCAGCAACTACAAATTGATAATTTGCGCTTACTGATGCCACAGTTGCATCAGCATTTGTCCAGTTTTTAAAAGTAAAACCGGTATTAGGCGTGGCAGTAACCGTAGTTGTCGATCCCTGCGCGAAATTACCGGCACCAGTGGTAACACCACCGGCAACAGGGCTTACCGTTACAGTAATTTGCGGTATTGTGGTAAATGTCCAAACAAAATCGCTGGTTAGCGCGGTGTGGAATCGATCAGCCGCACTGGTAGTTATCGTGCCTGTGTATACAGCAAATGGCAACAATGCTACGGTTGGCGTAAAAGTATAAACAGCCGGATTAGCTGTCGTAGCTATCTTGCCTCCAATAGTTGTTGCACCCTGTTTAATTACAAATGTAGAATTGTTAATAGTAGTGCTATCCATAGGCGTATTAAAGGTTGCAGTGATCACCTTATTAAGGGCCACATCTACTGCTTTATCCATCGGATCGGTCAACACTGTGGGGCATACGCCTTGTACAGCAACAAACTTATCTTTCTTACAACCAATGCTTAATAAGACAAGCAAGGCAGCCATACACCAAATGGCGTTAAACATTTTTGGATAGCTCGGGCGGTTAAGCACTGGCGTATTATCCATAGTCAAAGTAAATTTTTGTCTCATGAAATTTGTTTTTAAATAATGTAATTAAATGACTTGAAGTCTTATACGTTGATCAGGTGTCATATGTTATAAAATTATTCACACATTTCCAGTACGACAGGGCTTTTATATGTAAGGTGCTTAAAACAGGAAGGGGTTACGCCAGGAATATTTTTAAATTGGGTAGATAAGTGGCCAACACTGCTATAATTTAAATTCCGCGAAATTTCGGTAATGTTAAGGTCTTGGTTGCAGATGAGTTGTTTTACCTTTTTATCCGGTTGGTAATAATAAAATTTTCTATGGTCGATCCCTGGTGTTCTGAAAATATATTGGCCAGGTAAGTATATCCAGGTCAAGTTTCTTACTTAAGTAAGTAGAAAAGTTGGTTTTTATTATAACATCAGAATTATTTAACCTATCTAATACCGCGTTTTTTATCTTTTCGATTAATATAGCTTTTTTGTTATCTATCAATTCTAACCCTGCTTTATGCAGCACTACTTTAAGGTTGGTAGTTTGGTCGGAAGATAACAAAAGGTCGGCAGCAATATCTCGAAACCAATCCCGAACATTTTAGTCGTATTGTACATGACTATTCAGAAGACCCAAAAGGACTTATTATTTGGAAAGACCTGGTGGAAGAAAAATTATTTTGAAAATTCAATTATCATTGTTTGAGAACAGCTACTAATTTCAGCCCCACACTTGGCCCCATAATTAATAAAATATCTCATAACTAATTGAAATTAAATTAGTTATGAGATATCGAAGTGGAGCCGGAGGGATTCGAACCCTCGTCCAAACATGGTACAAGATATGCTTTCTACGTGCTTAGCATCTGTTTAATTGTAGGGAAGGGGAAGGTCAGCTGCTTACCTGTACCGTCTTCCTTAGGTGTTTTGTTTCGCCTGCTATGCACACCATTAAGCAGGCTATTTTCGTTTTACGATGCCCCGATTGCCGATCCAACGAAACGGAAAACCGGCGGGACAAAAGCTATGCTAATTCTAAATTAGGCAGCTAAGGCGTAGTTATTTTCGCCATTTGTAAGTTTGAACGTTCAGATTTAAGCGCTAATTCATCCAACGCGCTGCATGCTTACATACTCATCTCCATCCTGTCAATTCCGGTCGACCCCATTTTGAGGTAAAAGCTGAAAGAATAAACCTTAAAGCTTGACAAAGGTACTAAACTTTGACCAAAGCTTAAGCTTTCTGTTTATAAAAAGCTTTCTGCTTTTGGCATTGAGCTTTCAGCAATTGTTCTCCCCGGGTATACTTTCAATGCTTCCTCTAAACAAATCATCGCTTTAGCCAGGTCGTCATTGTTTAAAACATAGGCCAGGCGTACTTCTTTCATGCCCGCCCCGGGTGTGCTGTAAAATCCGGTAGCAGGGGCCATCATAACCGTCTGATTTTCATAACTAAATTCTTCCAGCACCCACTGGCAAAACTTGTTCGAGTTGTCAATAGGCAACTGCGCCATTACATAAAACGCACCGCCTGGATTAGGGCAGTATACGCCTTCCATGCGGTTAAGGGCATTAACAACGGTGTTGCGGCGGGTAGTATATTCCGCTTTTACGCGCTCAAAGTATTCGTCTGGCGTGTCTATAGCCGCTTCGCCTGCAATTTGCTCAACTAAGCCGGGGCTAAGGCGGGCTTGGGCAAATTTTATTGCAACCTCCCAAAACTTTCGGTTCTTACTAATAATACAACCCAAACGAGCGCCGCAGGCACTGTAACGCTTACTTACTGTGTCAATTATAATCACGTTCTCTTCCAGCCCATCTAAATGCATGGGTGATACAAAAGGCTGATCGCCATAACAAAACTCCCGATAAGCCTCATCAGCAAACAGGTAGAGATCATGTTTTAACACCAGCGCTTTCAGCGCTTCCATCTCCTCGCGCGAGTACAGGTACCCGGTAGGGTTATTAGGGCTGCAAATAAAAATGGCGCGGGTTCTGTCAGTAATGTTTTTCTCGAACTCGCTGATAGGAGGTAAGGCAAATCCATTCTCGATATACGACATAATCGGCCTTACTATAACATCGTTTTGACTGGCAAAACCGTTGTAATTGGCGTAATACGGTTCTGGTACTATCACCTCGTCGCCGGCATCAAGACAGGTCATGAAGGTTATTGATATCGCTTCAGATCCACCTGTAGTAACAATAATATCATCAGTAGTAATGTTGTAGCCAACCTTATTGTAATATTTGGCTAATTGTTTACGATAAGATAGCGTACCCTCTGACGCGGTATATGCCCAAACTTTAAAATCAATATTTTTAACGGCCTCTATCATCCCCGTAGGGGTTTCAATATCAGGCTGGCCTATATTAAGGTGATATACAGTTTTGCCCTGGAGCTTGGCTTTGTCGGCAAAGGGTGTTAGCTTACGGATAGGTGAAGCAGGCATTCGCTGCCCTTTTCGGGATATATTTGGCATTTGGCAAAAGTAATAAAAAGGTGATAATTATGTCGATAGAATTAGTAGATTATGTATTGGATAGTAAACTAAACAAAAAAGGCCCGAAATATTTCGGGCCTTTTTTAATTTTGTTATTGACCCTGTGCCTGCCTGTTATGGTAGCGCAAGGTTAACCTAAACAACTACCGTGTGCTTGGTGCCGCTTTGGCCGCAGGTGCCGCTACAACTTCGCCAATAATTTTTAGATATTTTTGTGGGGTTTTAGCATTGCTTGTTACCACAATAGTTTTATCAAATGGTGCTACAACTGCTGCGTTGTAAGTAATAGTGATTTTACCGGTGGCGCCTTTTAAAACAGGTGTTTTGGTATAATCGGCAATAGTACAGCCGCAGGTTGGTTTAACTTCGGTTAAAATAAGTGGCTCTTGTCCAATATTAGTATAAGTAAAAACGGTAGTTACCGGTTTACCCTGTGGTATAGTGCCAAAATCATGTTTTTCCTCGTTGAATTTAAATTCAGCTTTGTTATCAGTTTGGGCCGATGCATTAAAGGCAAAGCCTAAAACCACTGCACACATTAAAATTAATTTTTTCATAATTAGTTCTTTGAGTATTACAAATATAAAAGGTTTAACGGAAATTAAATTATATAGTTTCAAATTTACTTTACTATCTGATATTACGATACACTGCTAATTTTTTTTCACGTTGATTATGATGTATTTAAGTAGGGGCCGCATATCCAATTATTACAGGTTAAGATACAATTGCTATCTTGTGTAAAAACTAATAGGTTATGCGGATGTTTTAAAGATGCACATACCAATTACAAATTAGAATTTTATATTTTTACATCTTAAATAAATATCTATGCCTGAAACTGCAAATCCTGGTGCCGGTAACAATACTATTGCTGAGCTGAGTTTTGATGATTTCAAAAGTATTGTAATTAAGGATTACCGTATAGGTTATGAAAGCAGGCAGGCCAGTATTATTGGCCGCCGCGAAGTACTTACGGGTAAAGCCAAATTTGGAATATTTGGCGACGGTAAAGAGGTTGCCCAACTGGCCATGGCTAAAGTATTTAGAAAGGGCGACTGGCGTGCGGGCTATTACCGCGACCAAACTTTTATGTTTGCCACGGGCATGAGCAACCTTAAAGAGTTTTTTGCCCAACTTTATGCAAACCCCGATATAACAGAAGATCCCGCATCAGGAGGTCGCCAAATGAATTGCCATTACGCCACCCGGTTTATAAATGAGGACGGCAGCTGGAAAAACCAGGCCGAAACCATGAATTGTTCAGCTGATATATCAACAACCGGCGGTCATATGCCTCGTTTATTAGGCTTAGCATATGCATCAAAATTATACCGCCAGAACAGTGATCTTGCGCCATTAACTAATTTTTCTGTTAATGGTAATGAGGTTGTTTTTGGCACTATAGGTAACGGCGCAACATCAGAAGGTTTATTTTTTGAAGTGTTTAATGCTGCCGGTGTACTACAGGTGCCTATGGCAATTTCTGTTTGGGATGATGCTTATGCTATTTCTGTACCCGCCAGTATCCAAACTACAAAAGAGGATATATCTGAGATATTAAGCGGCTTTCAGCGCGAGACCGGGACAAACGGTTACGAAATATTTAAAGTACGCGGTTGGGACTATGTGGCCCTTTGCGAAACGTATGAACGCGCAATAGCCGTTTGCCGTGAAGAGCATGTGCCGGTATTGATCCACGTGGTGGAGATGACACAACCGCAGGGGCACTCTACCTCCGGTTCGCACGAGCGTTATAAAACAAAGGACCGCCTTACCTGGGAAAGTGATTACGACTGTTTATTACAGATGCGTAACTGGATGGTTGAATCGGCAATTATTACTGAAGAAGATATAACCGCCTTAGAAGATGAGGCCAAAAAATATGTGCGCGAATGCCAGCGTGAAGCCTGGAATATTTTAGGTGATAAAATAAAAGCCGAAATAGACGAGGCGGTACAGCTGATAAATGCGCTTAGCCATGTATCCGAGTTAAAGAATGAACTGGAGGATGTTTCTGCCGAACTTTTGGCTTGTGTGGATCCGGGCCGTAAAGACGCCGCATCGGCCATACGTAAAGCATTACGCCTAACGGTTTCGGAAAATTCTGACGAGAAATACGCGCTCATTGAGTGGCTGACCGAGGAAAACGCAAAGAACAAAGAGCGCTTTAATTCTAAACTGTTTACAGGTTCGTCATCGTCGCCATTAAATGTTAATGTGGTACCTGCCCATTATGAGGAAGATGCCGCACTTTTAGACGGCCGCGAAATATTGAACGCCTGCTTTGATGCCAATTTTGAGCGCGACATAACCATAGTAGCCTTTGGTGAAGATTTGGGTGCTATTGGGGATGTTAACCAGGGATTTGCCGGCCTGCAAGCTAAGTATGGCGATATAAGGATAACTGATACAGGCATCCGCGAATCAAGCATTATTGGTAAAGGCATGGGCCTTGCCATGCGTGGGTTAAAACCAATTGCCGAGATCCAATATGTAGATTACCTGTTATATGCCATCACCGTATTAAGTGATGATTTGGCAAGCTTAAGCTACCGCACTGCCGGCGGGCAAAAAGCGCCGGTAATTGTGCGCACTCGCGGGCACAGGTTAGAGGGGATCTGGCATTCGGGTTCGCCGCTGGGTATTATATTAAATGCGCTACGCGGATTGCATGTTTGCGTGCCGCGTAACATGACCCAGGCTGCCGGTATGTATAATACTCTGCTTCGTGGCGATGAGCCGGCTATAGTTATTGAATGCCTTAACGGATATCGCCTGAAGGAAAAATTACCAACTAATGTGGGCGAGTTTACCGTACCGTTGGGTAAGGTTGAGATATTAAAAGAAGGCAGTGATATGACCGTCATTTCTTACGGATCAACCCTGCGTATTGTTATGGAGGCGGCTGCTGAGCTTGAAAAACTGGGCGTAAACATAGAAGTAATCGACCCGCAAACACTATATCCATTTGATATTGATAACGTATGCGGCAACTCCTTATATAAAACAAACAAGCTCTTAGTGGTTGATGAGGACCTTCCGGGTGCTGCATCGGCTTATATATTGCAAAAAGTGCTGGAGGCTCAAAAAGGCTATTATGCTCTCGACTCGCCGCCACGTACCTTAAGTGCCAAAGATCACCGCCCGCCTTATGGCTCGGATGGCGATTATTTTACCAAGCCATCAGTTGATGATGTCATCGAAGCAGTTTACGGCATGATGCATGAAAGCAATCCGGGTAAATATCCGGCGATATATTAAATTATTGAATTACAGAATTATTGAATGAGTGACTGACAGTCACTCATTTTTATTTTAAAACGTTTTATTTTATGTTTGATACATTCTCCACTATATCCACCATCATCAAAAACCGCCGCACAATAAAACCTTTTATGATGAACGGTAATAAAATACCCGATGAACAAATAACTGAACTTTTAGAACTGGCCGACTGGGCGCCAACCCACGGCCTTACCGAGCCATGGCGCTTTACAGTTTATGCTGATCCATCGCAGTTTTGCCATAAGCATGCCGAACTATACAAGCAAAACACACCTGCTGCTGAGTTTACACAGGGTGTTTATGATAACTTTTATAACCAGGGTAATAAAGTGTCACACGTAATTATTGCGGTTATGCGACGAGGCGATCTGCCTAAAATACCGGCTTTTGAAGAAATTGCCGCTGTTTCAGCCGCTATCCAAAATATTTTGCTTGGGGCTACAGCTTTAAACATGGCCTCTTTTTGGAGTACGGGAGGCATGATACTAAAACCTGCCATGAAAGCGTTCTTAAACTTACGCGGCGAGGATGAAGTAATAGGTGTGTTATATTTGGGTTACGCTGATGAGCGTCCGCAGGGTGTTAGGCAGGTGGCGTTAACTGATAAAGTTAAGTGGGTAAAATAACACAACCTTTTTTATGCCTTTTCGTAAAACCAATTATAACTTAATTACTGATGTAATTGCTTTGTCAGTTTTTAAATAATCGTTAATAAATTTTATTTATTGGTAATTTTTGAGTATATTTGTATAGCAATTATAACAACTCACTCCTGATTTTTAATAAATTATTGACTTAAAACTCAACAAAGTATGAGAAAACATTTTTGGTGGATAGGCTGCGTTTCTTTAGTATTATTTATAAGTGTTATTGGCTTTAAGCCGGTTAACGCTACAAGAACTACGGCAGCTTACAAAACAACAATCCCTACTGCAAAAGAATTATTTGCGCAATACGTAAGTACTGTTTACCAAACAGCGCGTTTGCAGGAAACAGGGTTAACTTTCGAAGTTTTTCAAAAGGCTTTAACAGGTTATTTCAATATCAAGTCGGCTAATAAATTGCAAAACGGCTCGGTTATTACTGTAGTCGATTTTACAAAGTCAAGCCGCGAAAAACGCATGTGGATAATAGATCTGTTTAACAAGCATCTTTTATTAAATACCTGGGTAGCTCACGGACAAGGTAGTGGCGACGATATGGCTACAAACTTTTCGGACACTAACGAGTCTCACCAAAGCAGTTTAGGCTTTTTTTTAGCTGATGATGTTTATGTGGGTAAACATGGTCGTTCATTACGTTTGGATGGCTTAGATGCAGGCTTTAACACCAGTGCGCGTGCACGTGGCATCGTAGTACACGCTGCAGATTATGTAAGCGAAAGTAATATAGCCAGGGTAGGCCGTTTAGGCCGCAGCTTTGGCTGCCCTGCTGTATCGCCCGAGGTTGTGTCGCAGGTTATCAATACTATAAAAGGTAAAACCGTTTTCTTTATTAACGGTAATAACCCAAGCTACAACTCAAAATATTTAAGCGAGAATGTATTAGCGAATTTTACTTCGCCGGAGGTTACAACTACAGATTCTGTAAGATTGTAACAAATAATTATTTAACAAAAACGCCCTTGAGAAATCAGGGGCGTTTTTGTTATGTTCCGACTATTAAAACGATTGGCCTATAGATAGATAAAACGTCCCCGTTTTTGCTGACGTGGCGCCAATGTTTAAATCACTGTTTTGAAGGATGTTAGAAAACCCAAAATCAATATTAATACTTACAGCAGTGCCTGACGCTGTTTGAAAACCTAAAACACTTGTAAGCCCTAAATCAATAGATTTAAAATCGCCGTTATTACCAAATGTCAATTTTTCTTTTGTCGTAACGTCATTTATTGTTTTCTCCCTGGTGCCGTTCAACCCTAACGAAATAAAAGGACCTCCTCCTAAAAATATGTTGGTTCCCTCATCATTAAGAGGGATATGGCCGATAAGATCTACCGGAATTTCTAAATAATGTAATTTATAAATGTCGGCAACATTGTATATAGTAGTTTGTTCATTAACTGTCGAACCCTTACCCTGATAAAATATTGAAGGTCTAATAGAAAAGTAATCATTAAATGTAATATCGGCATTAAAGCCAATTGAAAACGGATATGCTAAATTCGGCTCAACATAAAGTTGATTTGGAGCCTTTATTGAAAAGGTTGAAAAGTTAGACCCACCAGCCAAACCAAATGTGATTTTGGTATCGCCATAATTTTGGCCGAAAGAAAAAAACGTGGCGCCCATTAGACAGAGAGTGAATAGTATTGACTTCATAGTGATAAGTTTAACAAGACTAAGTTATAAACTTATTTAACAAAAATGCCCCTGAGATCCAAGGGCATTTTTGTTGTAGTTACAAAATGTTATGTTTACTTCACCTGTGCCAATGCATTATACAATACCGTATCCAACTCATACACATCGGGCCTTATTTGTATGGCGCCAGTAGTATCGGCCCAGGCGGTTATATAAGTAATATATACCGGGATGTTAGGGGTTAGGTTAACAGTTGTCGGGTCAGGTTTGTCTGATGCCATGTCCTTTACTATCAGGTCGAATTTAGGGCCTTCACCAAATAAGTTATGCGCAAGCCCTTGTGGGTCGCCTAAACGTACGCAGCCGTGGCTTATAGCACGCATGGGTCTGTTAAAAGCTAATTTAGCCGGGGTGTCATGCAAATAAACACTGCTTTGATTTTTAAACATAAACTTTATTTTACCCAGCGAATTATCATCGCCCGGCTTTTGTTTAAATTCATAGTCGCCTTTTGCTGCGGTGGCCCAATTGATATCATCAGGGTCAACCAGGTTACCGTTCTTATAAACGTTAATACCTTTATTTTCTAAATAATATTTGTCTTTAGCAGCCTCTACCATTATTTCTTTACTGGCAATGCTTTCAGGGATGTTCCAAACGGGGTTAACATCCACACTATGGATGTTGCTGTTTAGCTGCGGCGTAGAGTGTTGATTTGGCTTGTCAACTTTATCGGAATCTACATAGTTGGTCAGATCGGTTTTGCCGTAAGGATTACGGCCTTGTCCAACACAAACCTTCATATTTAACACAGATTTGCCATCATCCACCACATCAAGCCTGTAGTCAGCTATGTTTACTACCACGTACTTTTTCTCTAACGGTTTGTTTTTCCACCTTAAGCGCTCAAGATTTGCAATAATCACGCGTTTAGCGTTTTCGGGTGATGTGCCAGTTATTGCAGTGCCATTTGCAAGCGCTTTTTGTAATGCTATATACGATGGGTCTTTAGGCTGGATACTGTCTAAATAGGTTTTTATATCTGTTATCTGGAAGATCCTTTGCGCCGACGTACTATCCGGACGCACGGTTTTGGTATAATATCTTGCGTAAATATTTTTAGGATTAACCACACCGTATTGCAGGGCATTGCTGTATTTTATAAGCGAGTTTGCAGTAAGCAGTTCCAACTCGGCAATAGCATGGTAAGCCTGGTCGAGTGTTTTGATCTGCTTTTTGTTATAAAACTTATTAATGAGAGCGGCCATTTCGTCAGCGTTAAACATGGAAGGATTAAGTCCATGCTCGCCGGCTTTCGCGTAATACATTACCGCGGTTTTCAGGTCCTTATTAAAGATATGATCCATTACAAATATAGGGTCATAGCCATTGGCTTCATAAAACGCGCTTATAGTTTTAGGGTAGCTCAGTTTGGATTTTTCTTCCTCTAAAACTTTTTGAAATACTTCTGCGCAGCCTTCGGGCGTTACATCTTTAAAAACTTTATTTTTGGTTTTCAGATACAGGTTCTTACCCATATCCGAGCGGCTTTTTTTGCAGCTTTGAAAAACAAACGTAAATGCAAGCAGTAGCATTGCAGTTATTTTGACGAATTTTTTAGTATCAGTTAGCATAAGTTTAAATTAATATAAATTGCTAATAGCAATAGCTATACCACATATTATAAAGATGCAATAAATTGCCTACATAAATATAAAATACATGGCAGATGATAAAAAGCTTGAAGTATGGCTGCGCGGTCCGTTAGATGGCGTACCACCATTATTGCAACCCGTTGCCCATGCATTATTACAGGCACGCGAGGAAGTAAACGCCTTTATGGCCGATTTCCCCGAGATACTATTATGGGTAAAGCCATCGGGCCTGGCCTCGCCGGCATTTCATTTACAGCATTTGGCCGGGGTGCTTGACCGGTTATTTACTTATGCACGGGGCCAACAATTGACGGAACACCAGCTTACGAAATTAGCGATGGAAGGAAAAATGCCCGAAATAACATACAGTGTTAATACTTTACTGGAAATATTTAACCGCCAGGTTGATGATGCTATCAGGCAATTAAGCCACGCAGATGAACTTACACTAACACATACAAGAGGAGTGGGGCGCAATCAGCTACCATCAACCGTAATAGGTTTGTATACCCATGCTGCCGAGCATATCATGCGACACGTGGGGCAGTTGTTGGTTACCGCTAAGATGTTGCGGGGGTAGTGCTTTGGTACCGGTGCAAAAACCAATACCCCGCCGAACTCACCAGGCATAAGCCACCCAGCAACCACCACAAAGCGCTAAATCCGCCATAATAAATAACATTACTTCCCAAAAACGGAGCAATGATCTGGGCGGCCGACCAGGACATGCTAAACAATGCGGCATATTCGCCACGGTTATGCGGAGTGGTGCGGCTCACCCAAAACGAGTTCATGAAAGGCATGGCCAGCATTTCGCTAAAGGTTACTATTATAACCACTATAACGGCAGAAATTACTGTGGCCGGTAGAATATTTAAAAACGCAAAGGCTACACTGCACAATGCTACACCGGTGTAGATATAAAACATCCCGCTGCGGCGGCCCTCTAACTTATGTACCATCACCATTTCAATAACGGTAATTAAAACACCGTTAAGCGCCATTAGCAAACCAATAACACGTTCGCTAAAGTGCCAGTTTAGTTTAAAAAATACGGGCTGCATCACCATAAATTGGTAGAAGCAGGTAGCATATAGCGTAAGCAATACTATAAACCATAAATAAGGTTTGTCTTTATAAGGCGATGTTTTTATTACTGTTTCATCTTTTTTCTTGTAGGTTTTTGCCACCGCCGCCCGTGGCATTATAAATAGCAGCAATACTGCGGCAAGCACATTGGTGCAACCATCAACCCAAAACAATAAATGATAATTGATGGCTGCCAGGAAGCCACCCAAACCACCACCAACGGCCCAGCCAAGATTTATGGCTAACCGGTTTAACGAGTAGGAGCGGGTACGGTTAGCGTCTGAGCTATAGTGTGCAATTGCTGCCGAGTTAGCGGGCCGTACAGATTCATTACAGAAACTAAGCACAAATGTGCCTATAGCCAGGATGATGAAACTATGTAAAAAGCCTATCGATATATAAAATAACCCACCGCTTATTAATGCACCGATTTGTAAATCGTAAAAGCCAATTTTGTCTATTAGTTTACCGCCGGTAAATGATCCGCTTAGCGCACCTGCACCATACAAAGTCATGATAATGCCCGCCTGTACAATACTAAAATGTAATTGCTGGATACAGTAAATACTCAGGAAAGGTACCACCATTGTACCTGCCCGATTTATCAACATCACAACAGACAGGTACCAGCTATTTTTAGCAAGACCAGTGTAAGCGTTTTTGTATAATTGGATAGTATAGGCAAGCATGGCAGTAAAGGTTTTTCGGGATACCGGTATGATTGACATCCTGATGTTTATACCTTTAAAAGCAGAAAGGTAACCCTATATGCCAAATAATATTTTGTGGGTGCGCAATTGTCATTCTGAGTGACAGCGAAGAATCTATACACCATTTTTATCGCGCTTATAAGATCCTTCGCTATCGCTCAGGATGACAAACCATTACTTATCAAACAGGTCAATATCCGGCCATTTTTTTATTGCTTCTTTTATCCGCCACATCAACCTGTCCAGGTCGCCGCCAAAGTTACCATCGGTACGGGTGTTAACCAATACCGCCCAGCTAAAGCCAGTTGATGTGTTTACAGCTAACGCCTGCTCGCCGGGTAAGCTGCCGTTGTGCCAATGGTTGTTGGCACTGTTCACCGCCCAGCCTTTGGCGTAATTTGAGCCGGATAACGAAGGCGTATAAAGCTCTTTCAGCGTTTGAGTTTTTAATAGTTCAGGTTTATATGGATTATAATTTAACCTAACCAGCAGCTTAACTAAGTCGGTAGCTGTAGCTATCCAGCCACCATGCGAATCCATACGGCGCTGATCCATTTTATAGGCCCATCCGCCTTTATCGTAATAATAAACTTCATTAACTTTTTGTTCGGCCAAAGTATTGCCGCCAATTTCCATGGTGGTAATGCCGCATTTGTCAAGGATGTTTTTTTGGATAAAGTCTGCGTAAGGGGTACCGGCGATCTTTTCAATAACCCGGCCCAGTAAACAATAACCGAAGTTTGAATATTCATAGTGCGTACCCGGTTGGTTAACCAGTGGCATATTATTTAAGGTCCAGTTTATGAGTTCGCGCTGGCTCATCCTGGGGTTCATAAACATGGGGTCGTTGCCGCTATTGCCCCAGCCACCTGCGGTATGCTCAAGTAAATTTGCTATGGTAATATCGGTGATCCACTTTTTATACGGTTGGCTGCCGTAGGCGGTACCAAGCACACCACCTTCGCCAAAAACTTTATCGCTTAATTTCAACTTGCCCTGCTCAACCAATAGCATAATACCTGCCGATGTAAATGGCTTGCTCACACTTGCAATACGGAAACGGCTTCCTGGTTTTACGAGTTCATTCTTAGACGAATCGGCGTAGCCATAACTGCGTTGTAATTTTAAGCTGTCGCCCCTGGCTATCGCGAAGGATAAACCGGGCACATAATATTTCTGCATAAAAGCATTTACCGCGATGTCCACATCGTGGATATCAACTACGTAGAAATCTTTAGGATAGGGTTGGTTAGCAGTTATTTGAGCCCGAACGTTTGTCGCGATAGCAAATAATAATATACAGCATACGGATCTGTATAGGCTTTTGTAGGATTGGGTTTTGGCTGGCATATACGAATATACGTGATGAAGCTATATGATAGCTAGAACTTTTTCCTGATTATCCCCGCGATAAGTAGTGACAGCATTTGAGCGAGTGCCGTCTGCAGCATATAGAATCAATAGACAAACGAGTGCTGTAGGCACGACACATATTGTAAATTATATGGACCGTAGCCTACGACTCTTATTTATTATGAAATTTTACATTATTGGCCGAGGCTACGCCTCTTGTTTGTAATTGTTGGTGGCTACTTTTCAAACAAATCAATATCAGGCCATTTTTGTATTGCTTGCTTTACGCTCCACATTAATCTGTCCAAATCAAGCGCATACTGGGTTTCGTTATCCGCGCGGGTGTTTACTAATACCGCCCAACTAAACCCTGTAGCAGTATTTACCGCCGAAGCCTGCATACCGGCCATACTGCCGCTATGCCAATGGGTATCGAAATTATTTACTTGCCAGCCTTTGGCATAATTTGAACTTGGGATGTCAGCGTCGTATAGCGTAGCTAAGGTTCTCTGTTTTAATAATTCAGGTTTTTCGGGGTTATTATTCAACCTTACCAGAAATTTAACAAGGTCGGTAGCTGTAGCTATCCAGCCACCATTACTATCTATACGGTGCTCGTCCGCTTTATAAGCCCAGCCGGTATTATCGTAATAATAAACCTCATTATGTTTTCTTGTTGCAGGGATGTTGCTGCCAATTTCCATGGTAGTAATTCCGCATTTGTCTAAAACGTTTTGTTTAACAAAGGTGGCGTAGGGTGTTCCGGTTATCTTTTCTATCACCCGGCCCAATAAGCAATAACCAAAGTTTGAATAATCATAGTGCGTGCCGGGTTTGTAAACCAATGGCCTGGTGTTTATGGTCAGGCTAATCAAATCGCGCCGACTTATTGAATAGTTCATCATAGGGTCGTTAACCGTTCTATCCCAACCACCTGTAGTATGCTCCAGTAAATTAGCTATCGTTATATCGGTAACCCATTTACCATAGGGCCTGCTGCCATAGTCGTCACCCAATAAGCCGCGGTCACCAAACACTTTATCGTTCAATTTTAATTTGCCCTGTTCCATCAACAACATAATAGCTGCCGAGGTAAAGCTTTTACTTATACTGGCTATGCGGAAGAGACTTTCGGGTTTTACCAATTCGTTTCTGGATGAATCGGCATAACCATAGGTGCGCTGTATTTTTAAGCTATCGCCCCTCGCTATAGCAAATGATAACCCAGGGACATGATATTTTTGCATGAAACTATTTACCATGATATCCACATTATGAATATCAACCGGGTAAAAACCTTTAGGATAGGGTTGGCTAGCGGTTATTTGAGCACGTGCGTTTATCGCGATAGCAAATAATAGCGCGCAGAATAAGTATTTGTATGATTTGATGGAGACAGGCATGTACGAATATACAAAACGTGTACGACGGTGCAAAGATTGCGATAAATACCTAAGTTGCTTAGGCATGATCCACTTTTAGCGATCCACTCCTAAAAAGTGCCCCAAAAAGGCCGTTTTTTGCCTATGCTGATTATCAATAAATTAACCCAATAATGAACTTAAAAATCCTGACGGATACTGGGTGATCCACAGCGATCCGCTCAAAAAGTTAAATGGTTGATTTTAAGATAGTTACAAGAAAATGGCGATCCGGGTGATCCACATTTTAAAGTGGATCGCTTAGGTGCTTATTGGGGTAGGATGGTGTTCCTGTTCCTCAACCAATGATCGGCAATAACCAGGGCGGCCATAGCCTCAACAATAGGTACGGCGCGGGGAACAACACAAGGATCATGACGACCCTTGCCGGAGATTTCGGCAGCGTTACCGTCAGCGTCAACAGTTTGTTGGTTATGCATGATGGTAGCAACCGGTTTAAAGGCCACTTTAAAGTCGATAGGCATACCATTGCTGATACCACCCTGTATCCCCCCCGAATAGTTGGAAATGGTTTTAACGTCGCCCAAATGCGTTTTAACGAAGATGTCGTTATGCTCTGACCCGCGCATCTCGCTACCCGCAAAGCCCGATCCAAATTCAAAGCCGTGCACCGCATTAATGCTTAACATGGCCTTGCCCAAATCGGCATGCAGCTTGTCAAAAACAGGTTCTCCTAAGCCAACCGGGCAGTTCAGGATATGACAGCTTACTTTACCGCCAACGGTATCGCCATCCAAACGTACCGAGTCGATGAACGTTATCATTTCTTCGGCTGTCGCCGGATCCGCGCAGCGTACAATGTTTTTCTCGCGTTCGTCAATAAACTCCTGCGCGCTCCTGATCTCTACATTAGGGGCCTCTATTTTGCCCACACTGCTTACATGAGCTACGATCTCGATGCCTTGTGTTTTTAACAAAAGCTTCGCTAACGCGCCTGCTGCAACCCTCGCCGCAGTTTCGCGGGCGGATGAACGGCCGCCACCCCGATGATCGCGGATACCATACTTGGTTTGATAAGTATAATCAGCATGCGAGGGGCGGAACACGTCGGTATTGTGGCTATAATCCTTACTGCGCTGATCCTCGTTCGGGATCAGCATCATGATAGGGGTGCCGGTAGTTTTACCTTCAAATACACCTGACAGGATGCGGACAGTATCGCTTTCTTTGCGTTGCGTGGTGATCTTGCTCTGGCCGGGCTTGCGTTTATCCAGCTCACCCTGGATGTATTCCATATCCACCGGTAACTGCGACGGGCAACCGTCAATAATTACTCCTATAGCTTCGCCATGCGACTCGCCAAATGTGGTTATCCTGAATAATTGCCCGAATGAATTGCCTGCCATTGTAAGTTATGAGTAATGGGTATTGAGTTATGAGTTTATTATATATCTTTTACTTCAAATCCTACTTTTTCCAGGTCGGTCCAGAAGGCAGGGTATGATTTTTCTACTACCAGTGAGTCTTCAACCTCAAGCTCAGGTATCACCAATGCCAGTGGCGCAAACGCCATAGCCATCCGGTGGTCATCGTAGGTGTTGATGAACATACGCTCAGGGATAAACTTGCCGCTGCAATCCAACTTATAGGTCTGGCCTTTCTCTATCAGCTTAACGCCCATCTTGCCCAGCTCGTTTTGCAGGGCTGCTATACGATCGGTTTCTTTGATCTTTAAAGTTTCCAGGCCGGTAAAGGTAGCTTCGTGGTTTAAGGCCGCACAAACAACTATAATGGTTTGAGCCAGGTCAGGGCACTCTTTAAGATCAAAGATCTTGCGGCTGATAGGTTTTGCTTCCTTCACCAAATGCACCCCACCATCCCTAAATTGCGAGGTAATACCAAAGTTAGCCATGATCTCGGTTATTACGCTATCGCCCTGTAAACTGTATTGGGTAAGGCCGTGTAGAAACAAGTCGGCAGTATCAGCTAAAGCTGCAATAGCATACCAGTATGATGCTGCGCTCCAATCTGGCTCAATCGGTAATACGGTCTCTTTAAACTCCTGGTTAGCTATGCTGATGACGTTGCCGTTCCATTGATGCTGTATACCTGCCTGTTGTAACATCGCCAGGGTCATCTCTACATAGGGGCGTGATGTAAGGTCGCCTTCAATATGCAGTTCCAAGCCCTGTGGTAGTTTTGGGGCGATCAACAATAACGCCGTAATATATTGGCTGCTGATATCGCCTTTTATGCTGATAATATTGGTTTGCTGTTGAATGCTGCCCTTTATGCGGATGGGAGGGAAGCCCTCGTTTTCCTCGTAGCTGATCTCGGCACCCAACTTGCGTAACGCATCAACTAAAATACCTATCGGGCGTTGCTTCATGCGCTCGCTGCCGGTTAAAACAACCTCTTCGTCTTGCAAAGTGTAATAAGCAGTTAAAAAACGCATGGCAGTGCCCGCAGGGCCTATGTTAACAATTTTATGCTCTAACTGGTGCGTAATAGGCGATGCTTCGTAACCAACGGTTTGTAAAGTAAGGCCAAGTACTTTTGATAAGGTAACCGCATCGGCGGCGTCTGAGATGTTTTCAACCCGTACCTTATCATGGCTTAAAGCCTCAATTACCAGCGCACGATTGCACTCGCTTTTTGAGCCTGTAAGACGCACCTCGCCATTTACCGATTTGCTTTTTGTAGTAAGCAGGATATTATGACTCATTATATTTATTAAACGTGGGTAAGTTTCTCTGCCTGCTGACCAGCTTCCTGGCCCGCGTTCATGATCTCAGTTTGTTTGCGGATTGATTCTGCGTGGATCAGCTCCAACAATTTCTCTGTGAAATCAGGGCTTAGTTTTAATGCTTTACCGTAGTTAATACGTTTGTTTAAGATCTCATCCCAACGGTTAACCTGCAGGATAGTGATGTTATTATCTTTTTTGTAAGTACCAATCTCCTCAGCAATTTTCATACGTTCTGCCATCTTTTGGATGATCAGGTCGTCAATTTTGTCGATATTGGTACGTAGCTCGCTCAATTTATCATTAACCTGCGCATTGCTGGTTTCAGGTTTACGAAGCGTTAAGTGATCAATTAACTCAGCCAAAGCAGCCGGTGTAACTTGTTGTTTGGCATCGGTCCAGGCAACGCTCGGGTCAATATGCGACTCGATCATCAAACCTTGCATATCCAGGTCCAACGCTTTTTGAGATACATAACCTATCAGGTCGCGGTTACCAGAGATATGGCTTGGATCGCAGATCAATGGTAAATGTGGTGCCAAAGTTTTCATGTGGATAGCGATATCCCACATCGGCTCATTACGGAAAGCTGATTTCTCGTACGATGAAAAGCCGCGGTGTATAGCTGCCAATTTAGTGATACCGGCATTGTTAATCCGCTCTAAAGCGCCGATCCATAAAGATATATCGGGATTAACCGGGTTTTTAACCATTACCGGGATATCAACACCTTTTAAAGCGTCGGCAATTTCCTGTACGGTAAAAGGGTTAGCAGTTGAGCGTGCACCTACCCAAAGGATATCAACACCGGCAGCTAAGGCTTCTTCAACGTGTTTTGCAGTAGCAACCTCAACAGCTGTAGGTAAGCCAGTTTCTGCCTTAGCGCGTTTTAACCACTCTAAACCAATGCTGCCAATACCTTCAAACTCTCCGGGACGGGTACGTGGTTTCCAGATACCGGCACGTAACGCCGTAACGCGACCCGTTGCTTTTAATAAATGAGCAGTAGCTACCAACTGATCTTCAGTTTCTGCACTGCAGGGACCGGCTATTAATAATGGCTGATTAACAGCTGTTATCCAGGTGCTTAATGGTTGGATGTTTAAATTAAGTTTCATTTGTATGTTATTGTAATGTCGTTGTTTACTATTTAATTGTCTGTTGTTTTATTTCACTGCTTTTTTTACGCTGATGTATTTCCTTTCGGGTTTGGCCGGCGCTGCAAGTGATTTCTCAGTCTCTTCTTCATGACGCTTATACTCGCCCAGTATGTTAAAATTATGTGTGTATTTTAAAATCTGTTTTACAGCGCTGTCATATTGCTTGGTTTCTTCCCATTCTACATCAACATAAAAATTATATTCGTTGCGTTTACCCAAAACCGGCATTGATTGTATTTTGCTCATATTAACACCCTGGTTAGCAAAAATATTCAACACTTTGGCCAATGCGCCTACCTGGTTGCTTACCTGGAAACATAACGAAGCCTTGTTAGCAGATTGTTTAACCGCGTTTTCATGGGTTGTTAATATCAGGAAACGTGTGAAATTCTTTTTATTGGATTCGATACGACGCTCAATAATATCCAAACCATATAGTTTGGCTGCTAAGGTATTGGCAATAGCAACAGTATCAGTTAATTTTTCCTCTGCTATCCGTTTGGCACAAGCGGCGGTGTCACTGCTTTCAACTATTTTAAGATGGGGGTATTCATCAAAAAAGTCTACACACTGGCGTATAGCGATTGGGTGCGAAGTTACATATTTTACCTGTTCAAATGCAACACCCGGCAGCGCCATTAAATGCAGTTGTATAGGCAGGTAAATTTCGCCAATAACCGGGAAGTTATAATTTAACAATAAAGAATAGTTGGGCAGTATACTGCCGGCAATACTATTCTCAATAGCCATTACTACATAATCAGCTTCGTTTGCTTCTAAAGCATCAAATGTTTGTTTAAAAGAGTTACACTCAATAGTCTGGATGTTTTCTCCAAAGTATTTAAAGGCCGCTTCTTCGTGAAACGAAGCGCGGATGCCCTGTATAGCTACTCTTGGTTTGTCTTTCTTCATAACTGCGTTAAAACAAAAAATCCCGGCTTTATGGGCCGGGACTTTTTAAGTTTCTTTATATGTGTGTTAGTGCATATTAGTCCCGGCTCTTACTTGGTAAAGTAAAAGTAGTAGCCATAAAAATATGCGGTTGTTAATTTCATTGTTTTTATTATGCCGTAAATGTAGCAGTTAAAATTGATTTGTCAACAGATAATTTTTATTTTTTTAAAATTAACAGGCGGAAACAAACTTTATATGGTGTAAATTATTTTAGCAGTATATTATTCGGTTGATGATTGGAATATTATGTTTTTCCGGTTTTAATTTTTGCGGACTATAAGTTAGCGTAATAATTCAAACCTTCCAAAAGCTCATCGGCAGTACAGATATTGTCGATATTAAACTGGCCGATTGCACTTAGTAGCGTGCAATTGATCTTGCCGTTTTGGTTCTTCTTATCCTTTAGCATATACTCTAAAAGTGTATCGCTATGTTCCATTTTAAGTTCGTAGCGCGGATACAGGTTGGTTAATACCTGGGTTATTTCCTGTAGTTCGTCGGCGCTTAAGCCTGTTTTTTTGAAAGCCAGGTAAGCTTCGCAGATCATACCGATAGCAATAGCCTCGCCGTGCGATAATGAATCTGTATCGTTAATCAACGACCATGTTTCAACCGCGTGGCCAATAGTATGGCCAAAGTTTAATGATTTGCGGATGTTTTTTTCATGTGGATCTTCCATCACTACCTTATTCTTAATAGCTACCGATTTGTAAACCATTTCGGCAGTAGTGCTGCTCAGGTCGCTTTCTTTAAGTAAGTTCCAATATTCGGCATCGCAGATCAGGCCGTGTTTTAGCATTTCGGCTGTGCCTGACAGGATTTGGCGGGCAGGCAGGGTCTTTAAAAACTCATACTCAATAAACACCCCTTTTGGCTGTGTAAATGTACCGATGATATTTTTAATGCTATCAATATCAATACCTGTTTTACCACCAACCGAAGCATCAACCTGCGATAGCAGAGTAGTAGGCACGTGTACAAAATCAATACCGCGTTTAAAGGTTGATGCTGCAAAACCACCAAGGTCGCTTATAACACCGCCGCCTAAGTTTATCAGTAAACTTTGACGATCGGCGCCAAAATCTATCAGCATTTTCCATACGCCTATGCAAAAATCAATATCCTTGCTTTCTTCGCCGGCGTTAATTTCTATGATATCAAAGTTGTCAGGATTACCCAAACGCTCCCTTAACAACGGCAGGCAGTATTTCGCGGTATTTTCATCTGTTAAAACAAAAAAGCGCGAGTAGCGGCCCTGCTCAATAAAAGTCGCAAGCTCGCCTAAACTATTGTCGAAGTATATATTGTAATTATTGCTCTGTATGGTATCCATAACATCAAATGTGCAGGTATCGGTATCAATCGTATTCATAAAAAATCAAATAACTTTTATTTTGTTACCCCTAAATTCAACCACGTCGCCTTTTTTTACTTTTAAGCGTTTGCGGTAATCAACTTCGCCATTATGTTTTACTTCTCCCTCATCTACAACTATTTGCGCCTCGCCGCCGGTTGAAACCAAGCCGGTTGCTTTTAGTAATTGTATCATTGGGATATAATCGCCGGTAACTTTAAACTCTATCATTTGGGGGCAAAAATAAACTATTCGCAGAATAATGAGTTATGTAACTATCATTTTATAATTTTGCACCACGCAAAACGGTTCAATAGTAGCTTATCTTATTGGTTGGATAGGAATAATATAATGAACCACTAACTCTTACTATGACTGCAAAACATAGCCTGTCTTTTGAAAACACGGAAATTGCTTTCCGCCACTCATCAAATACCGACCTGAAACGTGCCTACTGGCTGTTCAAAATAATTAATGTTAATTTTTTGGTGAAGGTAGGCCCGCCCATTACCAATTTTGCTGTTAAAATAGGTTTACCTATTAAAGGATTGATAAAGGCTACCATATTTAAACATTTTTGCGGCGGCGAAACAATCCGCGAATGCGAAAAAACAATAAAGAGCCTGGAGACCGGCGGCGTGGGTACTATTTTAGATTACTCGATAGAAGGCGAGGACGATGAAAAAGTTTTTGACGAAACCTGCGAAGAGATCATCCGCACCATAAAACGTGCGGCAAAAGACAAAGCTATACCTATTACCGTGTTTAAAGTAACCGGGGTTGGCCGTTTTGGCTTGTTAGAAAAACTTGACGCTAAAGCCACACTTACCGATGCCGAACAGCAAGAATGGCAAAAAGTACAGGAAAGAGTATTGGCAATTTGCGAAAAAGCGCATTCAGTAAATGTGCCGGTAATGATAGATGCCGAAGAAACCTGGATCCAGGATACTATTGACCTGCTGGCTTTGAACATGATGCGTAAGTTTAATAAAGAAAAGGCTATTGTTTATAATACTTACCAGCTTTACAGGCATGACAAGTTGACCTCTATAATGGATGACAATGAAGTGGCTGTAAAGGAGAAATTTATACTGGGGGCTAAACTGGTACGCGGTGCTTACATGGAAAAAGAACGCAAACGTGCCGAAGAAAGGGGTTATCCATCGCCCATACAACCTACTAAAGAGGCCAGTGATAAAGACTTTAACCTGGCGCTTGAGTATTGTATAGATAATATAAAAAGCGTTGCCTTTGTGGCCGGTACGCATAATGAGGACAGCTGCCGTTTATTAACCGAGCTTTTAGATAAAAAGAAAATAGATCATAAAAACCCACACGTGTATTTTGCGCAGCTATTAGGTATGAGCGATAACCTGAGCTTTAACCTTGCCGATGCAGATTATAATGTTGCCAAATATGTGCCTTACGGGCCAATAAAAGCAGTGTTGCCCTACCTGTTCCGCCGCGCGCAGGAAAATACAGCCATAGCCGGGCAAATGAGCCGTGAGCTTGGATTGATAGTTAAAGAGAAGGAGAGGAGAAAGCTATAGGCTAGTTATTGATAGCTAAAGTAATCCGTTGGTTTTAAAGTATTGCTGAATGTTATCGGGCGCGGTCATTAAATAGGTTTGCAGGCCCAGTTTTTTGGCAGTCTCTAAATGCTGCGGACTATCATCAATAAACAACGTCTCGGCCGGATCAAGGTTGTTTTCCTGTAATACCTGCTCAAAAATTTCGGTATCGGGTTTACGCTTACCCATTAAGTGCGAATAGTAAGTTTTTTCAAACAAGCCGCTGTTATCATCCATACCATATTCGCGTTTTAAATAATCATGTACATAATCGTAATGGATGGCATTAATATTACTCAATAAAAAAGTACGGTATTTGTCTTTTAGTTGCAGCAGCAATTTATGGTTCCCTTTGGGGATACCAATGAATATTTGGTTCCATGCATTGTTAATTTGCTCGTTGGTAAGCTCGGGCTTGCCAGTTAGTTCCCTTATCCTATCGGCAAATGCCTGGGGGCTTATTTGCCCTTTCTCTAAAGCATTAAATACATCATCCTGCTGGCGATGCCCATAAAACTCATCAGCGTTGGTTATACCCAGATCTTTCCAGGCTTGTGCCACTTTATTAAAATCGATATGGAATATTACGTTGCCGTAATCAAAAATGATGTTCTTTATAGGTTTCATGGTTAAATATCTTCAGTAATTGCCTTCATTTTAGCAAGGCCGGTTTTGGCTACTAATAAAGCATCTTGTTTATAATAGCTTTCGTTAAATACTTCAAGCGACAGTACTATGGGTTTATTGGGATTTTTAATAGTTTGTAGAATTTGTTTAAGCGGAGCGATACCATCGCCGGTATAAATACGGTCGGGTTCTGATATTTTAGCCGGGACGATGCCCGCCGGATAGTCGTTCATGTGAAAGATCTCTATGGCGTTTTTACCTACAAACGCTAAACTCTCTAAACTTGACCCGCCTTTATAAATATGAAATGAATCTAACAGTACCAGCGCATTTTTATGGCCGCTTGCAGTAGCAACATATAAGACCTCGGCAATACGCTTTAAGTTGGCCGATCCGCCCCACATCTCCACCATGGGTATTACGCCGGTTTTGGTGCCCATTTCTAATATGGTGACATAACGCTCAGTGATCACATCAAGGTTTATCAATGGTAATCCGGTAGCCCCTGAAGGTGGCGCGGCAATGCGATGGCAACCTATCTGCGCAAGCAGGTCCATTTCTGTTTGTAATTGTTTAAGGGCGGCTTGGCGGGTAGCTTTATCATCGACTATCCATTTGGCAAAACCTATGGCATTTTCTATGGTGATGCCCAGGTCGGCAATGATTTTATTTGCTTCAGTTGTTGTTCCGCCGGTTTGCAGGTAGGTTTGAAAAGTATCTATCCAAATTTCTACGGAAGTAAAACCCGCTTTAGCGGCTACCTGCAGCTCTTTAATAAATCCTAATTGCTGCCCGCGAATGGTACTCATGTTTAGCGAGTATTTAAACGCCGCATTAGTTTTTCTTGAAACTCTCATGGCTGATACAGACGTATTTAATAACGCGGCCCCGGCTGTTAACCCTAAAGTTTGTAATGCCTGCCTGCGGTTTTGTGATAGCTTGTCCATGTTAACAATAGCGCCTTGTTTAAGTACTGCCATCAAAAATATAGTATTTTAATTAAAATAAGGCTTTGCAATTTTCAGCAGAAAGTTGTAACATTGCAGCCTGAAATTTAACAAGATTTCTGCGCGCCTATAGCTCAGTTGGTTAGAGTAGAAGACTCATAATCTTTTGGTCCCTGGTTCGAGCCCAGGTGGGCGCACAAATGCACCGAGTGGCGTTTATTTGTACCCTGTAAATCGTTGATTTACAGGGTTTTTTGTTTTATTGCAATCCTTTTCAATCCTTAAAAGTACACCTGGTAGAATACCAATCTGGCTACCTGTTTTCATTTTTTACATTTGGTATCCAAAAGTGGCTTAACTGTTTGTTATACAGCTATTTGAGTAAATTCAAAAAGATCAGAAAAAACTCAAAAAAACTCAAAAAAACAGATTTAGCCTGAAATCCGGATACCTAAAATTAGGTGATCTCAGGATGTTAATTAATCATTTATTCATTTAAAAACTGTTAAAAGATGAAAACATCGCAGTCATTTGGTGTCAACTTCACCATCAAAAAACAAAAGGCTAACAAGGACGGCAGGACAAACGTCTATGCCTGTATCATTGTCAACAAAGAAAAATGCTTTATCGCCCTCAAGCACCAGGTCGAGGTGGAAAGCTGGGATTATGGTCGTGGAAGCGTGAAAGTCAAAGCGCTGGATGCTAAAGAAACAAACGCCTATCTCGAAGAAGTTAAATTCACTATTACCACTTATTACCAACAACTACAGATCGCGGGCAAAGAGATCAGCCCGCAACTGCTCAAGTCTCATTTCCTCGGAGAAGCTATTGAAGAGACCTACAACCTCAGTAAACTGATGGACTATCATCACGAAGTTGCTTCGGCGGCACTGACCTGGAGTACACTTAAACACTATGCAGTTACCCGTCGTTACCTGGAAAAATTTTTGAAAGAGAAACGGAAAACGAGCGATATCCATATCCATGAGATCGACTATAAATTCATCATCGACTTCGAAACCTATCTCCGTAACCACAAACCGGCAGACCATTTCCAGCCACTGAATAACAACGGGGTGATGAAACACCTGATCCGCCTGCGTAAAATGACCACCCTGGCATTCAAACTGCAATGGATCAATAAAGACCCTTTTAAACGCTATAAATTCCGCTATAAGAAAGTCGAGACCGCTTTCCTGTCGACCGCAGAACTGGCGCTTATCCAAAATCATGAGTTCGCGTCCGACTCGCTGATCATGATCCGCGACCTTTTTGTCTATGCCTGTTATACCGGGCTTTCTTTTGTTGATCTGATGAATTTGACGGAGCGCAATGTAGTGAACGGCGAGGACGGCGGGAAATGGCTCAAGCTTTTCCGCCAGAAAAGTAATGAGGCGACCAATATTCCTTTGCTGGCTCCGGCACTTGCGCTCATGGAAAAATATAAGGATAACCCGAGGGCAAATTATTTGGGCACAGTCTTTCCGACCATCACCAACCAAAAGGTTAATATGCACCTTAAAGAGGTCGCCAAGATCATCGGCATCAAAAAGAAACTCACCTTTGGGGTTGCCCGGCATACGTTCGCCACGACCATCACCCTGGCCAATAACGTACCTATCGAAACGGTCAGCAAAATGATGGGCCATACCAAGATCGCCACTACCCAGATCTATGCGCGGGTTTTACTCAAAAAGATCAGCGAGGATATGAGCATGCTTAAAGAAAAATTCGAACAGCAGCCAAAAAGAGCCGCAGGTCGTAAGGGCGTACCCAAGAACCATCTTAAAAGAGTAAGCCAATGGGACCAATAAACAATGATAAACTTTTTCGGTCAGTCAGGGAACTGATCGAAAATGCGCGAACCCAAGTCGTCAGGAATGTCAACACGACCATGCTTTATACGAATTACACCATTAGTCAAATGATCGTTGAAGAAGAACAGCAAGGAAGTGATCGTGCCGGCTACGCCGAAACGGTAGTCAAAGACCTCAATATATCGTTGACCGCTACTTATGGGAAAGGTTTTTCCAAACGAAACCTTGATTATTTCAAACAGTTCTATTTGTGCTACCGGGAGCGAATTGTGCAAACACTGTTTGCACAATTCGAAAGGAAGGCAGAGGGCCTTCCGCTGGCAAGTGTATTAACGGTTTTCGCAGAACAGTTCAAGGTTGGCTGGTCACATTACCTCTTGCTGATGAAGGTCGATCAAGTCAACTTGAAGTATGATCGTAATCACATTACATTGACTAAAATCCCGGTAAATGGAATGAATATGAAAGCCGGTTTCTTACTTTTATGTACAGAAAGCATATTAATGAGCATTCGTTTTAACGGTTTTAATGCCGAAAGGATAATACAACGGACAAAAGCTAATAAAGCTGGTTACTATAAATATGGCAGCAACAATTAATAAAATTATAGCCAATATGCCTGAAATTACGCTCGTGTAGTATAAAACAATTATGGCGACAGCGGCGATAACCCTTAAAACCCTGTCAGTTATTCCCATGTTCTTTTTCATATGATTAAGTTTTTTGTTAAAATGATATGTTGTTTCTTTGATTATATTATAGATCAAACCCTATAAAACAGTGTGATCGCCTACGATCTCACTTAGTGCCAGGCCCCAATGTGGTATTTTCCCTCCCAGCGTATAATACATTTGTTTAAAGCCCATTTTGAGGGCATAGGGTGTAACACCCATTTTCAAATGACTTTCCTTTCCACCCCACCATTCGTTCGTGCGCATGTAGAAGCCTTTTATACCGCCCATATCTCCCATGCAAAGCAGCTCAAACTCCATAGGTTTCACGTCGCCTGAAATTATTCCCAGGTCTTTTGCTAATGTATTGGCTAAAACTTCGGCTTCCATGTGCCCTAACGAGCCGATCTTAGGAACTGTGATAGATGCTGCGTCACCCACAGCGAATATGTTTTTATAGTCAGGATTTCGCATATAAAAGTCAGTAATTACAAATCCCTGATCATCGGTGAATGGCATTTCTTTTAAAAAAGTATGCGGCTGCCAGTCCGGGAAAAGTATGGCTAACTCTGCTTCCTGGCTCGTTCCGTCATTAAACTCTATACCCCCACCATAAACTTTTTTGATACCCAGGGTTTCTGCCTGATAATGATAGCCCATGCCTTGCATCATTGGTAACAACTGATGTAAAATGGTTTCCCCTGCATCTTCGGCAATTACTTTTGCCGGTGTAGATAGGTAGATAGTGGAAGCGGTGCCTTTATGATTTTTTCCCAACCAGTGAGCCAGTGAGAATGACATTTCAACTGGCGGGCCTTCGCAAGCGGTCAGGGCCACAGGCAGACCAGTAGGGAGTTTATCGCTTTTCCCCTGGTGAAACACGGCTGAACTGATGGCAATGGGGCCGCCCTTGTATTCGTTATGCAGGTATTTCCTCAACCGGTTTCCTAAAAACACATCGGTAACGCTATGCCCGTTTTCTGCAAAGCCATCAATTTGATCATAAGCCAAGCGATTACCTAATGCAATCACCAAGTAGTCGTATTTTATTTTACGCACCGGATGCCCAAGCCTTTCATTGGGCTGGTAAAAAACGACGTTGGTTTCCGGATCTATAGTGATCACCTCGGCCTGTATAAAATCGCTGCCGTCGTGTTCTAAAAACGACATAAATTTGAACTGGAGGTCGATGGCCGGATTAATATTGGCTAAAACCTGCAAAGGAATATTTGGCACGAAAGTGAGCAAAGATTTGCGATCAATAATGGTAATAGTCGCTTCATCCATTACTGATGCATGAATATATCTTGCAGTAGTGAGGCCTGCAAAATTACAACCGAGAATAAGTATATGGGGCTTGGCCATAACGTAAATTTTTAAGCGATCTGGGCCATAACAACCTTAGATTGCAGGTGAATGATAGTTTTGACGGAATTGGCAATCAGGCAGTTCTTCTCCGCCATTTCAATTACCCGTGTTGCCTTTTCGGTGCTCATATTAGAAGGTATGGTTGCGGTCGGTTTGAGTATGATCTCTGTTACCTGGAACTTGCCTTCTACCTTGTCAACTACACCGCTCGCTTGTATTTCGAGATTAGTGTATTCCAGTTTGGAGTTTTCAGCGATACCTAAAAAAGTGGTCATAAAACAACTGACAACTGAGGCCACAAATAAGTGTTCAGGTGACCAAAATCCAGGGATGCCCTTATAAAAATCCGGCGGCGTAACCACCTCGATCTGTTGGGGTAGATCCGACGAGCTTAAAGTACCTTTCCTGTCGTGGTTCCATTGAAGATTAACTTCATATTGATGTATTTCTTCCATATTGATTGTTTTCTGTTTCCATTTGCCTATTCGGGGTTACGAAGGCTACTATGCTTTGCCTTCATCCTTTATTTGAACTATTCAGCGATAGATATCATTCCTCTATTTTCTCTATAATTGATTGATAATTCATACGGCGCACATCCTGGTTTATATTTGGCAAGGTGCCGACAATAGATCAGATAGGGTATGATTACGGTCAGTAAAATATATGACGCTTATCAATATCCAAATCTTGTAAGATATGCTCTAACTTTTTGCCCGAAGAGCAGCGTGGGATGGCCCAACTTTAAGTAAAACTCAGTCAGGCTATATTTATAAACTGTGCGGCACCGTAGGAAGGCATAATGAAAGTGCAAATTTTATGCTGGTACGCCACTTCAGGTCATACCGGATTATCAGAAACCAGAGGAATTATTTTAAGAATAAGTGACCATGTGGGAATTAATTTGCGCTAATGATCGAACTCATTCAAGAGTTTTATCTCATTTCTATACAACAGAATCTTTCCGTCATTTTCCAGCTGTTTAAGTAGTCGGGATATGACCACTCTGGAGGTTGCAAGCTCATCCGCGATTTGGTAATGAGAGCTTTTTATTAAGCTGGAACCGGAAACCCGCTGCTTTTCTTTGAGGTAGGCAATCAACCTGTCGTCCAGTTTGTGAAATGCGATGCTTTCGATAGATTTTAAAAGTTCAGACATCCGCTCATTAAAACTGCGCATGATGTAGTTTTTCCAGCTGGGGTATTTGCACAGCCATTCGTCCAGTTTATCATGCGGGATAGCTATTAGTTCACCATCCTCTTCCGCAATAGCTTTTACCTCACTTTTTTTGGCCTCAAGGCAACAGCTATAAGCCATAGAACAACTTTCACTGCTGGAAAGGTAATACAGCAAGATCTCTTTACCACGCTCATCTTTTTTTAGCACCTTTAATGATCCGCGGATAACCAAAGGCATCATCTTAATATACCTACCATAATCCATAATGATGTCGCCTTCCTTAAAAGGCTTCAATACGCCAAATTCCTGAATTTCTTTCATCAGCGCAGGCTCAAATATTGATTCAAATTGGGGCAGTATATCCATATTATTAATTTAGCTGAAAATGTATATTCAACCTAAGATAAAGAGTTATTTAACCCGATTATTAAATATTAATTGCCCTATTTTACAAGCTGGCTTACACTATTCCAACCTCCACCGTTCACAACGTTTGTAAATCCATTTTGTTGAAGTATAGTTTTTGCCTGGCCGGCCCTGGCACCACTTTGACAAAATACAATGATGTTCTTTTTATTCTTGAATTTGGCAAGGTCATAATTGACCCTGTCTAAGGGGATATTCACCGAACCTTTGACATGACCGCCTGCAAATTCGCCCGCTGTTCTTACATCTACCAAATATGCACCTTCTTTAATGATGCTTCCCAAATCTACAGTTTCTGCACTGCCGAATAATTGCTTAAATATGGTCATTTTTTGTTTATGTTCTTAATTAGTCTTTAATACTCTTATCGTATTTTCCACTTTATTTTAATGGACCTCGTCATAGTTGACATTTTCAGCACTTCCCAAACCATTTTTTGTTGGCGAATAACAACCGCCAACCGCGCAACAGCCAAGACTAAAAACAGCCATACTAGTAAAAAAAAATCCTAATACCCCAATAAGAACATCCTTGGAATAAATTGCGTCAATAATTATTATTATTCCGATAATCAATCGAATGATACGCGGAAATGACCAGTTATTAAATATCCTATTTTTCATATTGTACTTTTTCAAAGGTAACTACGGCCAGGGGCTTCATGTGTAACAAAGGTTACATTCAGACCAACACAATTTTTGTAAAGCTCAAACAGTTTTGTTACTCTTCACACCGAAATAATCCAATATCATTTCCAGCGGACAGAATTTAGTAAAGGATGACTGTAAAAGATTAGCGCCAACAAAAACACCCAACCAAAGCCATTGGATATTTACAAAATAAGCAAGACCGATGCTAACTAATACTATAGTGCCGGCAACGGCTCGTACTATTCTTTCTTTCATGATTTATGATTTTAAGTGTTAAACAGATTGATCTACCGGCATTATAAATGCTCTTATCGGGAAGTCAGACTTCGTTGTTTCATTATATTGTTTGACCAACTTTAGCCCAATGGCAACGTTCTCCTCGCTCGTGAAAGTGAAGATGATGATCGACTCGACCTTTTCACCTCCGCTTACAAACCAATCCTCCAAAATGTTGTGCGATGCACCGTTACGGTGACCAATGATATCAGAAGTGCTGAATACCTCGATATTTCCCTGTTTGAATATTTCAGCGACATCACTTAAATATTCTTTTAAACATGTTATTACTAATAGTTTCATGATTTAGATTTTAAAGATTCAATGCCATTTTTCCGCATCATTTTAAAGTACAGCAAAGGCACAACTATAAGCGTTAGGAAGGTGGAAGTTATCGTCCCGCCCATCAACGAGATAGCCAATCCCTGGAAGATCGGGTCAAACAAAATGATCACAGCCCCCAGGGCCACTGCGCCTGCGGTTAGTAAAATTGGGGTTGTTCGTACCGCACCGGCTTCAATAATGGCCTGCTTTAACGGAATGCCTTCTCTTAGACGAATATTGATAAAATCGATCAGTAAGACTGAATTCCTGACCATGACACCCGCGAGGGCGATAAAGCCGATCATGGAAGTGGCTGTAAAATAAGCGTGCAGCATCCAATGCCCCAACACGATACCGATCAAGGATAGGGGTATGGCAGCCAGCATCACCAACGGCACGATAAAATTCTGGAACCAGCCAACGATCAGGATGTAGATCATAATAATCACCACCGCAAAGGCGATACCCAAATCGCGGAAAACCTCGAAAGTGATCTGCCATTCGCCGTCCCACTTTAAACTGTAATTATCTTCCAGTTCGGGCTGATGGGTATATTCTTCTTTTAAAGAGAACCCCTTGGGCACCTTTACCGATTTTAAATGATCGGACACATCTGAGATCGCATAGGACGGGCTTTCCAATTTGCCCGCCATATCGGCTAACACATACACCACTTCTTTTTGATTTTTGCGGTAAATACTTTTGGGTTTTGTCTGCATGGTTACAGTAACCAGATCTTTTATCGGAACTGCATTGCCCTGCATACCGATCACTTTCAGATCCAGTATATCATCTATATTGGTTTTATCGGCATTGCTTAACTGTAACTTGATTGCTGTTTGATTATAAGATACTGGTTGAGAAATATTACCAACAGGCATGCCTGATAACGCGGCATTTACTATCGTAGAAACCTGCGTAGTTGCGATGCCATAACGCATCGCTTTTTCTTTGTTAACCTCTAAATGATATTCTGGCTGATCATCCTCCACCATCCAGTCTGCATCCACAACATTGTCGGTTTTGTTAAGCAAGTTCTTTACCTGGTTCGCTATTTTCATCTGCTCTTTATAATCCGGACCATAAATTTCTGCGACCAACGTGGACAGAACTGGTGGTCCCGGCGGAACCTCGACCATCTTTACATTTGCGTTATATTTTTTGGCGATCTCCTGTATCGGTCCACGCATTTCTTTAGCTATGGCATGGCTTTGTATACTCCGGTCTTTTTTATCCACCAGGTTAACCTGAATATCAGCCACGTTATCGCCCTTGCGTAAATCATAATGACGCACCAATCCATTGAAGCTAATCGGGGCCGAAGTGCCTATATAGGATTCGTAATTTCTAACTAAAGGTCGATTGGCTATATAAGCGCCTATATCTTTGACCACAGCCTGCGTTTTTTCGAGCGTTGTTCCCTCCGGCATATCAATCACCACCTGGAACTCATTTTTATTATCAAAAGGAAGCATTTTTACCGCTACCGCTTTGGTATAGAACATAGACAGCGATGCGAACAAGATCACCACGATGCTCAAGATAAACGTCCAGCGCTTCCAGCGGCTTTCCAGCAAGGGTTGTATGGATGAGCGGTATATTTTATAGATCCGGGTCTCTTCCACCGATTGTGGTTTGTTTTCTTCCTCCGATCCACTAATTTTTTCCTTTTCCCGCAAAAATATATAACCCAGGTACGGAGTCAGGGTCAAAGCAACGATCAATGACAGGATCATCGCGATGGAAGCGCCGATAGGCATCGGGCTCATATAAGGGCCCATCATACCCGATACGAAGGCCATCGGTAAAACAGCGGCAATTACGGTGAAGGTTGCCAGGATAGTTGGATTGCCCACTTCGTTGATCGCATAAATGGCAGCCTGTAAAGGCGGCAACTTCTTCATTTTAAAGTGGCGATGCATGTTTTCTGCGATGATGATCGAATCATCCACCACAATACCAGTAATAAACACCAGCGCGAACAGCGTGATCCGGTTTAGCGTATAATGCATAAAGTAGTAAGCAAACAGCGTGAGCGCGAAGGTTACCGGTACCGACAGGAACACCACCAGGCCGCCACGCCAGCCCATTGCCAGCATTACAAAAACAGTGACCACCACAATTGCAATAAACAGGTGGAACAATAGTTCAGATACTTTGTCTGACGCTGTTTCACCGTAATTCCTGGTAACGGTTAAATGCACATCATTGGGCAGCAGGTTTTTTTTCAGGTGCTCCACCTTAGAAAGAATCTGTTCTGATAATTTCATGGCATCCGCACCTTTCTTCTTGGCTACGGATAAAGTTATCGCGGGATAGTTAGATTTAAACGCTTTGGCATCTGCCGGATTTGCTTTGCCGTAACCGAAAAACACATATTGGTTGGGTGTTTCCGCACCTTCTTCAACTTTAGCGATCTGCTTTAGGTAAACCGGCTGTTGCTGATTAATGCCAACTACCAGGTTACCCACGTCGTCCGCTGTGTTTAAGAAATTACCGGTCGTCACAGAAAAGGCAGTATCCCTTTGCAGCAGGTTTCCACCCTGCATTTGCATATTGCTGCCCTGTATCTGTTTGCTGAGTGATAGAAAATCAACATGATTTTCGGCCATCTTATTTTTATCCAATAACACTTTTACTTCGCGGTTGCGGCCGCCTATAATGATAATGTCCGAAACGTCGTTTATCTTTTTAATTTCGTTGGTTAGTTCCTGTCCGATCTGTTTTAACTGGTAGTCGCTGTATTTGTCACTCCAGAGGGTTAACCCCAAAACCGGGACATCATCAATGGCCCTTGTTTTGATCAACGGAAGGGTAACGCCCTGCGGCATTTTGTCCATATTTTTCATCAGTTCGCTGTACAGCTTCACCAATGAACGCTCCACATCTTCCCCCACATAAAATTGGACGATGATCATCGCCTGGCCCTGCAAAGAAGTAGAATATACATATTCCACACCTTTTACATTGGAGATCATTTTCTCTAAGGGGGCAGACACTTTGGTTTCCACATCTTTAGGGGATGCACCCGGATAACCGATAAAAATGTCAGCCATCGGAACTTGTATCTGTGGCTCTTCTTCCCTCGGAATCAAAAAGGTACTGTACGCGCCGATCATTAAGAAAGCGATCATCAGCAGTATCGTTAATTTCGACTGTATAAATGCCTTGGCTATATTTCCTGCAAATCCGTCTTTCATCTCAATTAGTTTTTGATTTTAACTACCGTGCCATTAAACAACCTGCCAGCTGCACTTACAATAAATTGCTCGTGCGGGGCAAGGCCGCTTAGCACTTCTACCTGGTTCCCTACAACTTTTCCCAATGTCACCCAGCGCAGGAGTGCGGTATTATTATTTCCTATGGTATATAGCCCAGTTAACTGGTCCTTATATTCAATACTTGATAATGGCACCAAAACCTGTCCGTCGGTTGCGGGGTTTGCTGCAACACCTTTCACCGGAATCGAAACATTCGCGTACATACCGCTAAGCAACCCTTGCTTTTGATCATCAGGGATTTTCACTTTTACCAGGTATTGTCCCCCGGTAAACTGCGAGGACTGGCTGATTTGGCTAACTGTTCCTATGATGGATTTATTGGAGGCGGTAATGGTAACGATAGCTGTTGTTCCCTGCCCAACCTGGCTGATCACATTTTCAGGAACAGCCGTGCTTACCTGGTAGCTTCCGCTTTGTTCGATGGTCAATATCGGCGAACCCGGTGTTGCCATACTGCCTGCGTCCATTAATTTTTGGGTGACAATACCAGCGAAAGGTGCCGTTAGGTTGGTATAGTTCAGCGTGGCGGTCACTTCATTGCGCATCTGCTTAGCTTGTTCGAGTTGGGACTTGGCTGCCTGATTGGCCAGCGTGATATTATCCATTTCTTTTGCCGTGGCGCTTTGTTGCTTATACAGGTTGTTAAAACGGTCCAGATCTTTTTGGGTGTTTTTATAGGCCGATTCGGCTGTTGAGATAGCGGCATCAGCCTGGGCTCTTTTGGCCAAAATATCATCATTGCTGATCGTTACCAATAGCTGTCCTTTCGCCACATGATCGCCTGTTTTTACACTGAGCTTGGTGATGTACCCCATTACCCTGGTACTGATATTGGCGGATTGAATGGCTTCAACCTGGCCGCTCACATTTAAATCGGCCTGACCATTAGCTGATGGGGTGGCGACAGTTACTACAATGGCTGTATCTGTAACAGCGATAGCTTCCTTTTTTTCGCTGGAAGAACAGGCAGAGATCGCCAGCAAACTGATGCCTGCAAACAATTGCATTATCCTGATTGAGTTTATATTGGTATTCATCTTTATGGTCTATTTAATAGTAGTTGATGTTAATAATTGAATGTAATAGCCGGTAAGGTTAAGGGTGAACCGCGCCTGCACCAGCGCGAACTTTTGTTGAGAAAGCTGCGTTTCGGCCATTAGGACATCTGTGGTATTCACCAATCCCTGCTGGTAGCGGTTTTTTAAAATACGCAGGGATTCCGTTGCCTGCGTGATCGCTGCCTGATCCTGGTCGATCTCAAAGCGGGCATCCGAAAGGCCACGGTAGGCTTTGTTCAGTTCCACCTGGCTCTGGTCTTTTTGTTGTGCTAGCTCTTCACTGAGTTTGTCGCGTTCTAATTTTTGTATCGTGATCGTATTCTTTCTTTTGTTCCCTTTAAAAATATCCCATGATACCTGTACACCGACAAAATAGGAGTTGGCACCAAAGCCTGTTAAATGGCTGTCATTGTACTGATAGTTTCCAAAGGCATTTAACTTTGGCAGGTAACTCATTTGGGTGGATTTGATCACCAGGCCGGATGCCTCTATCGCCTTGTTCATAGCCATAAAATCCGATCTTGAAGCGGTAATTTTTAGTGTGGTATCGGCAACTTGTTTCGCCTCAGTAGGGTCAGCTTTGTAAACAACACCCGATGGCTGACCCATCAGCAAACTGAGCCCGTCTGAAGCATTGCTGATACTGCTTTTTGCTTTGTTCAGGTTACTTTCAACCGAGGTGACTTGTACTTGTGCATTTAACAGGTCAGATTTTTGGATCAGTCCCTGTTTGAAATGATTGTCGGTAAAAGTATAAACGGACTGTACATTTTGTAGTGCTTCCTCTAATACATTAACAGCGTTATAGGCTAATTGCAATTGCAAATAGGCCTTTTGTACCTCAAAGGTCAGGTGCTCTTTGGTGCGCTGCGTTTTATACTGGTAAACTTCTGTTTGCTTTTGAGCCCCTTTGCGTATGTACAGCATATCTACATTTAATAAAGGCTGTTGTACTTCCAGTTTGGCCATATAATCCTGCGTGCTAGTTGGATGGTTTAAAAGAACAGGATTAAAATCGTTTGGTGTGATTGTCCGTTGTTCCAGTTTAAACCCGAAGGAATTAAGTGGTTCATTGGTTGTCATAGCTGTGTAAGACAAGGCAACCTGTGGCAGAAAAACTGCTTCAGTTTTTTTGTAATTGGCCGATGCTATATCCTGATCCAGTTTAGCTAAGCGGATACCTGCATTATTCCTTAACGCCTTTTCGATGGCTTCCTGCAGGCTTAAATTTTTAGTGCCACCTTGGGCATAGGCACAGGGAGCAAATAAATTTAAAGAAACAATGGTGGTAAAAGCCAATGAAAGGAAATATGTTTTACTGTTCATCACTATTATATTTTTAGCAAAATTACGGGCATTGAATAAGGTAGTTGGTAACATTTGTTACGCACGTTGAAAGGAAGTATTTTAAAATTTTCTAATGCCGGGTTAATATTCGCCAAAACCTGTAGTGGAATATTAGGTACAAAAGTTAGCAACTATTTTTGGTCAATAATGGTGATGGTTGCTTCATCTTTACCGAGGTACTGCTATATCACATCGCTCCGTTTGCAGAACTCAAGGGCGACGTTATAAAGTCTTTATCTTGTATTTGCTGTTGATAGGTATGACCAATAGCTTACTTACTTTTTACTTGTTTCTACGGCAGCAAGGTGGTGACAATAGTTTTAACATGGAATGATGCTGGTAAGTATAAAATTTGATGACGGTCAAAATTTCATTGTTTTGTCCAGTGGATCGATTAATGATCGCTAATACTCAACCTGGACCTGATAATTTGTAAAACTATGCTTTTTTACTACCTGCAAAACCTGATAGGTATCATTGGAGATCATGACGCTTATCATTCTTTTATTGCGCCTGTTGGATAATCTTTACTTAAATCTTTAAATGGAACCTACAATGAAAAATATACTCGTTTTAACCGATTTTTCCGAAAATTCCACTCACGCTGCGGCATACGCTTTATACTTCGGAAAGAAAATAAAAGCTAACTTATCGCTATGTAATGCCTTTCAGCAACCGGTCGCTATTCCGGAAATGGGTGGCGGTATGTCATTTTCGGCGGAAGAATACACTTTGGTCAGCGACAATAGTTTGCTTCAGTTGAATCAGCTTAAAAGTTTTTTAAATAAGCAGGAGGAAAATCATCATGAAAACGGAGATTTTTACCCGGAAATCAATTTAATCAGTTCTCTTGGAAATCTTTCTGATGTGATTAAAGAGGTAATCTTAAATGACAATAATGTATTGATTATTACCGGCACTCATGATAATGGAGGCCTAAGTGATATTTTCCTGGCCAATAATGTTACAGAACTGATTCGGGATATTAACTTTCCGCTATTGGTTATTCCTTTCAACGCCTCTTTCGAACCGATAGATAAA
This sequence comes from Mucilaginibacter sp. UYCu711, assembly GCF_050433825.1. Taxonomy (NCBI): domain Bacteria; kingdom Pseudomonadati; phylum Bacteroidota; class Sphingobacteriia; order Sphingobacteriales; family Sphingobacteriaceae; genus Mucilaginibacter; species Mucilaginibacter sp. UYCu711. The sequence continues at coordinate 334,992 of NZ_JBNPWM010000005.1, forward strand.
ATCGGTTTTGCTATTGAACTACAAAACGAGGATCTTGATATCGTAGCGGTACGGAAATTAGTCAGTTTTGCAAAACCCCTGAAGGCAAACATTATACTTATCCATATTTACAATAGTCAGGAAGAAAAACATGCTTCTGAAAGGCATTTAAGACGGGTTTTGAAAGCCATTGGCAACAAAGATAAATTTCCGCAGATAACCACTAAACTTTTTGACGGGAAAACTATTGAAGAGGGATTGAACGAGGTTTGCAAAAGCGCAGGGATCGACCTGCTCTCAATGGTACACCAGCATCATGGTTTTTTAAGCAGGGTGTTTAGCAGCGGCCATACCGGCCATATGACAGACCATATTCACATTCCGCTTTTAGTGCTGCCCCATGAACCGGAATGTGTTCAATAGCTTCAAAATCCTTCCGCTTTATAATAAATCATCAGAACCTATAATGAGGTATCATATCTTAACTACGGAAATGTATAAATAGTCCTGCAACACATTGCATATATCTAAAGCAAATAATGAAATATATTTTAACAGCTTTTTGCATCATGTTCATTATTCATTCTTTCGGACAAAGTATTTTTTCTTCCGACGAATTATTCCAAGCTGCCAGAAAGAGCGTGTTTGATCGAAAGGATTATCCTAAAGCCAAAGACTATCTCTACCACGCATTGCAGAAGAGCCCCGATTATTCTGATATCAGAATATTTCTGGGGAGGATCTATACGTGGACAGACAACCCCGATAGTGCAAGGATTTGTTTTAATCGGGTAATAGAAACGGATCCGGGATACGAGGACTGTTATATCGCCTATACCGATCTGGAATATTGGAATAACCGCATTGAACACGCTTTAATTATTTGTGAAAGTGGATTGAAATTTCATCCGCAATCTCAGGAACTTTTATTACGTAAATCAAAAATACTTAATGCCATGAAGAGGTATAAAGATGCAGAGTTAACCGTACAGCAGCTTTTGATAATCAATAAAAATAACCCTGCCGCTCGTTCATTAGCTGACAGGATTAAAGAGTTATCCTCCAAAAATAAATTAAATCTGAGTTATGAGTATGTGAATTTTGATAAGCAATTTTCTGATCCATGGCATTACGCGATGGTAGATTATGGCAGAAATACGCGTATTGGCACTATTACAGGCCGATTGAATTATGCTAACCGTTTCCGGGACAATGGTTATCAATTCGAGCTGGAATCTTATCCGCACCTTTCAGATATATTTTATAGTTATGTAAATGTTGGTTATTCAGACAAAGTAGGAGTCTTTCCAAATTGGCGTGGTGGTTTTTCTTTATATGCAAACCTTCCGAAGAGTTTTGAAGCAGGCGCCGGTGTACGTTATTTAAAATTTTCAGGAGATCCTACGTGGATCTACACCGCCTATCTTGGCAAATACTATAAGAGCTGGTTGTTTAGCGGCAGCACCTATGTTACTCCAAGTACTTATACCAGCACACTTTCTGCTTCTTACAGTATTTCAGCCAAGTATTATTATGGCAGTGCCGATGATGTATTAGGCGTTACCGCGGGTTATGGCATTTCTCCTGACGACAGGCTTAATTCTATTCAACTCGATAATAAGATCCGATTAACATCTTATAAAGCCGGTTTTTCATTTAAAAAGAAGATTTCGCGCACCAACGTATTGAGTTTTGATGCCGACTGGTATAATCAGGACTATCGTCCCCAAACCAGAGGTAATCAATATCAGATTAGTTTGGGTTGGCTGTTGCGTTTTTAACAATACAATGCTCTATTAAACTTTCGCAAATTATCGCTTAGCGCCCTGCAATGTGTAATTTCGGAGTAAACTATCCGGCGCCAGTCTCAGCGTTTTAAAGAAAGACTGATTATCTGCTCTGAACCTATTAAACGCTGATTTTAATTCTCTTGTTTTGTCCTCATTTGATATAGGTGTCAGGCCCATATCGTTTTCTATGCGAAACAGTTGGTTGCCATTCAATAGGTATTTGCCCATCACAAAATCTATTAACAGATTCTTGGTTTGCGCCAGGGGATATGCATGGATGTTTCTAAACTGTCTTGCCGTATCTAATCCGCCGCCCATCCAATTCACTAATGAGGGCATCTTAAGCTTATAACTTTTTTTAAGCCACATGGTCAGACTTGGTGCAATATCAAAATGAGTAGAAACAGAAGAGAAGATAGCAGTCCGTTTCAGCAGGGGCGAATAAATAATCAGCGGCACATGATAACGATCAATTTTGGTGCTCATAGGTATTTCAGGCATCCGGTGATCCCCAGTAATAAGAAATACCGTATTCTTAAATTCCGGCCTGGCCTGATATTGCTGGATGAAACCTTTTACAGCATCATCCATAAATAATATGCTGGCATACTGATATTTGTAGTGCCGCTGCATTTTCATTCGTTCTTCGGTGAAACCAAGTTGCGACATTCGCTCCTCAAATCGCTGTGAATAATATGCTTGCTGATTAATAAGGAAAGGGCTATGCGTAGAAACCGTTAAAATTATACTCAAATAAGGCTGATCAACTTTCTGACTAACTTCCAAATATCTCCTGAATAACTCTTTGTCACCATATCCCCATGAAAACCCCGAGGAGGACGCAGGCAGTTTAGAATAACCGGATGGAAACGTTTTTTCATCGTACATCTTTCCAATGTTATTTTTTTTCAGGAAAATGTCGATGTTATCGAATTTGGAATCAAAGCCGGCATAAAATGAAGTGGAATAGCCATTGTTTGAAAGAAGGTTCACAACAGAGAGATGCTCTGGCATTTTATCCCCCAGTTCCGTAAAGCCGCTTTCAGCAAAAGGCAGGGAACTTAATATAGAAGGTAATACTGCAAACGTTCTTCCTCCTTCACTTAGAAAATTCTTCCAATACAAGCTTTTCCCAGCCAGCGAATTAATAAACGGCGTAAAATTTCCCAAGTATGCACCATCATTGGTAAAAGCTCTCCCTAAACCTTCAATAACTATAATAACGATATTAGGCGGACGGGCGCTTTTTGTAAAGTATGGTGAAAGTACGTCAGCAGTGCTGTCGATTGTGTGGAGAAAGGGATAGTTCTGTTTGTCGACATAATTGAACCTTGATGATGTAATGCCTGGCTGGAAATGATTTACGGGTAATTTTTCCGGGGAAAAGTGCCGAAAAGTCTGCTGGAAAAAATAGGCGGATTTATTAACAGAAATGTTATTATTAAACTCTCCCTCAATTTTCCACTTATCGCCCACATCAGAAATGTTGGCAAATTTCAGCACAATAAACAAAAAACAAAAAAAAGCAGCCACACCGTTATTGACTTTAATTCTTTTTGGGAGATAAGCAAAAGACAAAATAAACAAGAGCATCAGTAATGTAAGGCTAATAATCAGATAAAAACTAATACCTCCTGCCGCACCCACAGTTTGAGAAATATCATCGATTGTATATCCCCAAAGATCTGCACCAAGAGGCACCAGCGCTATCGAGAAGTATTGAACAAGTACAACTTGTAAAAATAAAAGCAGGGTTGCCGTTAGTAGAAAAAACAGGTGTGCTGCACGCCTATTGATCAGGTATATCAATGCGAATACCGGGAACAGCCACATACAGGTCTGTATAAAAAAGTAAAGATCCTTAATTACACTAAGCAGGACTATATTTCCTAGTGTCTCCGGTACCCCATGCCTGATATTATTATAAATGATTTCAAAGGCCCGTATCAGTAAGATAAAAGGCAGTAAAAGCAAAGAATGACTTAAGAAGTATTTAAAAGCGGCGACCAGGAAAACAAACCCTTTGTTAAATAAGTTAATGAATGGGGACCGAAAACCAGCAGGCGCGACCCCGGTATTAACTGAAGCCTTTGAAAAACCCTCTCTGGTCATCGTTCCCCACTTGTTTTTTCCGCGAAGAAGATCAACATAACCACGTATCTCTGCCCAGATGCAGATTGGACGGAAATAGAAGGGCTCCGTGAAAGCTGCTATTAATAACTTCATCACATCAGATCGCCTATTATACAGGTTATAAGTCCGAACCTCCATAAATACGGCAAATGCGGAATACATATACCCGAAGGACGTAACAAATAAAAAGAGGTATAAAAATATATCCCACGAAACGCGTCCGGTTAGCGCAAAAATTATAAAAATCACAAAACCAAAAAATTCAACCAGGGGGGCCAGCATTTCGAAGAAGAACCAGAAGGGATAGCTTAACATTCCTAACACCCCATAAAAGGGATTCATAAATATTATTTTATGTATTTTTAGCGTTTCGATTGTCCCCCTGATCCAACGGTTTCGTTGCCGTTGCAATATCTTAGCTGAAGCAGGAACTTCCGTCCAGCAAAGAGGATCCGGAATGTACGTAACTTCATGTGGAACTCTTTTTTCTTCCATATATCTTCGCATTCGCACCACCAGTTCCATATCTTCGCCTACCGTATTTATATTATATCCACCGCAGGCAATTGCTATTTTTTTATCGAAGGCTCCGAAAGCTCCCGACACCAACAACAAACCGTTCAAGCTTGTCCAGGCCATACGACCTAAGAGAAAAGAACGGATGTATTCTAAGGATTGCATTCTCGCAAAATAGTTCTCAGGCAGATTGACCTTAACCAGTCTTCCGTCTTCTACAATACATGAATTTGCAATCCTTATGACACCCCCGGAGGCGATCACCTTCTTTGTGGTTTCCTCAAGAAAGGGTTTGATCATCTTAAGTACAGCATCTTGCTCTAAAATACAATCAGCATCAATAGAAATTAGATAATCGTTTTCGGAGATATTAATCCCAGCATTCAAGGCATCTGCCTTGCCGCCATTTATTTTGTCAATAACAAACAGATTTTTATATACCGGATTTGTGCTTTTATATACATCCTTAACTTCCTTAGTAGGGATATGATAACTGACATGAAACGCTACTTTCTCCAGGTTATATGCTTCTATAAGTTGTTGCATGCTGTCATCTTCGCTTCCATCATTGATTACTATAATTTCCAGGTTGGAATAATATAGTGAAAGCAACGATCTAACGTTCTCGATAATTGTTTTACCTTCATTATAGGCTGGAGCAAGAATGCTGACTGAAGGCATATATGACGAAGAGGCGAGCAGGCGATAATCGGTAAAGGCATTCCTTTTCAGGTATATGCCTACTTTATCTATAGAAAGAAAGGCTAATAACAAATAGAAAGAAAGCAATACCACCGAATAAATCAGGAAGCCATTAATTAAAATAGAGAATATCGTCGACATGAAACTTAATGGTTACTTTCGTATATAGCCTGATTAATCATCGTTTTTGGCACTCGGCCATCCGATGACAATCCTGAAGCAATATGCTCGCCGTTTTTGTAATTACTGATTATTGCCCGTATCGATTCAAGTTTCAATAAATCATCGTCCTCCGACGCTTTACTTATAAAAAAACTAAGGTCTTCATTTTTCTGAGTGCCTCTAAGTGTTTTCAATATTTGGCGCTTGCACTCGGGATCTTCCTTTACATAGATTTCCTTTAATATTAAATTTGTGCCCTCCAAAGCTATACTCCCCAATGTACAGATAGCCTGTATTTTAATTTTCTGATTTTTATGATTCAAGAGTGATACAACAATGTCGTGAACACCTGCTTGCCTGTAAATCTCAATCAAACGCAGTGCAAATAATGTTACATAATCATTTTTTGAAAGGAGCCATACCGGTACATCCTCCATAATTGTAGGCGTAAATCGGGCTAATTCATCGAGGAGTTTGATTTGTCGCCAATTATTTAACGGCATTGTGAGATCGGTTAAGAAATTTAATCCTTTAAATCCCTGAAAACTGATCATTGCAATTTGAGCTTCCATCCGCACAAACTCATTAGGATGATTCGTGTCTAAAAAGATTTCATCCTGCATATCCGCCTGTTCCATCATATACAGTTCATAAATCCCGGTTGCTTTAATATTCCATTTCCTGCTGTAAAATTTTTTTAATGAGTTTTTTTTTAAATTTAACCGCAGATACAATTGAACCATATTTTTTTCTGCTGAACCTGCTAAATTGATATCAACATTAATCAGCTGCTTAATAGCGAATTCACGTCTATTCCTTTTTTTTAAATAAATCAATAATTCAGGAGTGATATAATTTTCTAACTCCTCTTGGGGCTCTTTGATCATTATTTTGCTGATCCATTCGTTTAGCCTATATGACATTTCCTGTTGAGAATTGAATTTTCTCCTTTTAAGATATAGAAACAGGTAAGTGGCAACGATTATACCCACTGTCATGCCGCTAAATAGCAGCGCAAGTATCTGGAAGTAACTAATGTCTATTAACCGGTAAAATTCTTGATGATCAGCCATTGGAATACGTTATTTGTGCTTTTGAAATCAGCCTGTTAACACACTCTACGATTTCAGCCATTTGGAATGGCTTCGTTATGTAATCATCCGCTCCCAATTTAAACGCTTCTTCAACGACACTTTCCTGTTTTAAAGAGGACAATAAAATAATCGGAATATCTTTCTTTTTTATTTTCTTAACTGCCCTCAAAATTTCCAAACCTGAAATATACGGGAGCATTATATTTGTAAGAACGATATCCGGCATCTCAGCAGTAAGGCTTGCAAGCCCTTCCCTTCCGTCGCTACAGCATTTGACCTTAAATCCAGCTTCTTCAAGTTTTAACTGAATCATGGTGCTTACTAATGGGTTATCTTCAATAAGTAAAACTGTATGCATTAAATAGAATAAATTTGATTTTTAATGTAAATAATTATAACACTAGCGGGCTTCCCAAAGAGCAAATCAGCCAAAAAACAAATTTATGGCTCATCGAAACTAAATTCTACTTAGGAAATTACTGTCCAAAAAATTATCAAATGTTAAAATTGCTATATTGTACGGGCTTATCTATTGTGAATAGGTTTGCTTACGCTGGTGTAAAGATTCGTAAATGCCAAATGTCCTGCCGTGATTTTAAACACTTTATTTAATGCTTTTGATCACTAACGAAATACTCAACATATTTCATGGATTTCCTTGGTTCAAAATATGAAAGCAGGGTAGTTCAAAGAAAACCTGGAATGCCCCAGGACTTATTGATAATCAAATGTGACAAATAAGGATCACTCAACAACCGCTCTATTTTCCAGATTAATAATGTTCTGTATATTCTGCTTAATCTGCAAATAATTTCGCTGTATTATAGCTGGGCTAATCACCCGGATCACTGGCAGATCCTAATAATTGTCCATCTCTTTTTTTAAAACGTCATGTCATCAATAATCTCACAAGAAAAGCTTTTAATTCGATTTTTTCTTCCAGGTTATCCGCCACTAATTCTACAAATTCACGCGAGCTTAAAAAAGATATCTGGGAAGGAGGGACCGCAACGTCCAACTGCTTTGAACGGCTGATGGAAAGTATCAGATCTATTAATGGATAAACTCGTAAATCGTTTTTCTTAATTTAAAGATACCTTTTACTTTTCATATTTAAAGGTCAACAAAAATCAAAGTTTTTGGTTTAGTATTAAACAAAAAGTTAAAATTTGTGCAGATACGTCAATTGTTTTAAATAATTAGATTGCCGTTTGCTTGCTGAATAAAAAAGCCCAATGCTTTCGGCGGTGCAGCGTGGACCGGGTTTTTAGCTCACAATAGTTTTTCGTCGGCGGGAAAAGAATTACTACTTTTTAAGAAAATAACATGAAAAAATTTAAAATGCTGATCGCTTTGGCCGGCGGACCGGATGCGGAAAAAATAGCCCTTACTGGCTTATTATATGGACAACCATTAAATGCAGAGATCACTTTAATCAGCGTCGTAAAACCCACTGCGGATATCAGTAATGACGGAAGCACGTCAGTGGAAATCAGAGGAGAGCTTAGAGCTAATTATGAAAGAAGCCTAAAAAAATTGGTGGAAAAGATATTTAAAGATTACCCGGTAAAGACCTGTGTAGAAGAAGGCAAACCTTATTCCACAATCTTAAAAATTGCCAGTGAACGAGGAGCAGATGTCATTGTTATGGGTATTCACACCAGGTTGGAAAACTCCCAGTATTACACTCCAAATGACTTTGATGAAATTATCAAGAGGTCTGAAATACCATTGCTCCTGATCCCCGCTAATAAGCTCCCGACATCAGCATAGCAACAAGTTTATCGTCCCTGTTATAAATGTCTTTCCTGAAGTTAATTGTATGATCGCGATCAATAAATGCTGTAAAATAGGCGATAAAAACGGGTATTTTATCTTTTAAAGTAACAGATTTTTCCGTGCCGGAGTGCATGGCCAGATCAATAGCACCCGCATTCCATTCAGCACGGTCCTTCAGCAGGAAATTGGCAAGTTTAACCGGCTCTTTCAGACGGATGCAACCATGGCTAAAACCCCTGGATGATTCACCAAAAAGAGATTTGGATGGGGTGTCATGCAGATAAATATTATAGCTGTTGGGAAAAAGGAATTTGACTAATCCTAACGAATTTAAAGGGCCAGGTTTTTGCCGGACGACCGGGAGGCCATCCAGGTGACCTGTAATTTCCATGTTTTGCGCTTCCAGATAGTTGCCGTTTCTTTTCATGCCGGGGATGACCTCCTTACGAACGATAGAAGGGGGCACATTCCAGTATGGGCTAAAAACCACATATTTAATTTCGCCATAAAATACCGCAGTTTGATGCACCGTTTTGCCCACCACCACATCACAACTCCACAATAGGCTATCGGCATGATAAACATGCAATTTAAATTCGGGAATATTGACGGCCAGATAGTCGCCTTCTAAGCGTACCGGTAGCCACCGGCTTCGTTCCATATTCACTAATATTTGTTGGATACGCTTTTTTAATGGCACGTTAAGCTCCGAGAAAGCCGCCTTATCTATTGAGCCGCTGGGGCTAAGGCCGTGCCTTTCCTGGAAATGTTTTACAGCTGCTAACAAACTCGCATCGAATATATGTGTAGTGGTATCCCCTTTATAATCCTGAAGTTTAAATAACCGGCTTTTAACCTCGCGTACAATTTCAGACGAATCGCCGGGTTTCAAAGATTTGGAAATAATGGGCAACCATGAATCGGATTTGTCCAGGTCCTTGTATTTTTTTAAATAGCCTCTCAGGAGTTCATATTGCCGGTACACGGGTTCATCGCTGGCTTGTGGAATACCGGTGACTTTTAAAAGGCTGTCCAGGTACATCGCATAGGATACCTTCTTCCTGGGCAGGTGCCAGTTGGCAGATCGGCTGGCAGAATCATTCATACCCCGCCAGGCCAGCTTGGAAAATACAAAATATTGGGCGGTCAGCATCAGCTCCAACTGGGTATTAGGCTTATCATTAATCGTATCTGCGTTATAAAACAAGGAATCCAGTTGGGCCTGATAAGGCGTAACACTATGAAGGCCCTCGTTTTGAAGATTTAACACTCGGTTAGTTAAATTTCCGGCCTGTTCGATCATCTTGCCATCTTCATACCACGCGTAAGCAAATTGCCTCTTACGGTAAAAGCCACTGATATCCTTTGCGAACTCATTTAATAGGGGGTAATGGTTCAAAAAAACAGCTATTTGGGTACTGTCAAAGGTTGTTTTTGATTGGTTACTGAAGCTACCCGGAATAGTTTTATCCCATTCTTTAGCTAAAGTATCGACAGGTTTTTTTTTAATAATTTTCTGGCCGCAGCTGTTAAGTGAGCTGGCGATGATCAATAGGCAAGCTAACCTATATTTCCATTGATTGCAGTACATAGTTTTGGGGTTTTATATCACCTGGTTATTTTAGTATATTTTCTATGAGTTGTCTGTGCGCGTTAACTGTATGGTACCCTACTTCAAAGATCTCATCCGCGTATTTCATTTCGAACATATTATAGGAAGATAGATCGGGTTCGATAAAAACATCGCATTTTTTTCCATGAGCCGCCACGGTACCTGCGATCGCTAGTTGGAAACACCGCTCAAATACCTGTAATCTGGACAATGGCTCCTTTTGCTGATGGAAAAGCCTATTTACATGCGATCCCATAATCACATCACATTGGCCGCTCAAACAATCAACCGGAAGATTATTCAGCACACTTCCGTCAACCAAATATCGGTCACCGCTTTTAATAGGATCGAACAATGCCGGGATGGAAGATGACCCCACCAACGCATCATATAAAGGCCCTTTTGAAAAAGTGATGGCTGTGCCGGTGACGATATCTGTAGCAGTGACGAACAAAGGGATAGACAGATGTTCAAAATTCCCCTTAGGTATAGTTGACGTTAATACATCCCGTAAGCCTGTTGGTGAAAAAAGCCCGCCGGCTGAAAGTATAACCCCAATAATGGTGGTAGCGGAATGCGCTTTCGTAAGCGCTAATATGTGCTGCGGTGTGTAACCAGCAGCATATAATGCGCCTATAATAGCACCCGAGCTTACGCCTGATATCACGCCGACCTTAATGCCCATTTCATCAAGTCCCTGCAAAAGCCCAAGGTGTGCAATTCCCCGTGCACCTCCTCCCGAAAGCACTAAACCTACCTTATCCACTTCCAGTTCCTTATCTCGGGCATATCCTCTCCATTAACATTTATAAATTCCTTATGTTTAATTAACTTATTTTTTACTTTTGTTTAAGTAGGTGCCATTGTTTCCTGTTTGCGGCAGTCTGCCTATCGCATCCATTACTGAATGGAAACGATCCATTTCATTTAATACGGTCATATCAAATGTCCCGATGCATATAAAGCAAATTTAATGCTGGATGATCCGGCATTGATGATCAGTATCATTTTTATTTCCAGTTGAACTTAAGCGAAAAATCCGTTTAAGATGTACTTATTAAATATTTCCTGGGTGGAATATGCTTGACAGGTTCAAGTTTTGTTGGTGTCGGACAGTCGTTAATGCTTCCTTCATACATGCGCTATACAATGTTAAGCATCGGATGGCGCATTTGTTTCACTCTTTATTTGGGTGACAGCGGGATATGGGCAAAATGTGACCAAGATCATTGATGCCCATGACACAGTACACCTTAAAATATGGGTATACAGATACATTTGTACTGTAAATCCAATCCTTTAAAACAATTAATATATGAAAATGCTATTTGCTAAAAACGACCTTTTGTTTAAGAACCGTTATCATTGGAGTAATGAAAAAAACGGGGATATCCGGTTCCTTGGTATCGCGTTTTTTAACAGGCATCAGGGTAATGAAGTGCTTTTTCTGATCAATCAGTTGATGGACAAACATGATCATTCAACATTAAACGCTGCGAAAAAAATGGAAGCCATGCTGGTCAGCCTCCCCAATGAGGAACAAACACATCAGCAAGTCAGCAACTGGATCATCCATAACCGGGATAATCAGTTACAACACCCTAAACGCTTAAAATAATCGGGTGCTTTTCAAACTTAATGGGCGTAAATAGCTTACTAATATAGTAAAACTAACCGGTGTAATTATCGTCTCTGGCTTCCACTAAATTTCTCCCCTATGGCTGAAAATAATTTTAACATCAAGGGGCTAACCCAGGAGCAGGTATTGGACTCCAGGCAGCAATTCGGAAAAAACACGCTGCAATTTAAAAAGGAAAACAACCCGTTGGATGCTATAAAAAGTTTAGCCAAAGAGCCAATGGTGGTTTTATTACTGGTGGCATCATCTATATACTTTATCAGTGGGAAAACAGGGGACGGGATTTTTCTTGCAAGCGCAATTGTGTTGGTCGCCGGTATTTCTTTATACCAGGATTTCAGGAGCCGGAAAGCTTTAGAAAAACTGAAAGACCTTACGCAGCCTAAATGCCGGGTGATACGGGACGGCAAGGTGATAGAAATTAACAGCGATGACCTGGTTATCGGCGATAGCTTGATGGTGGAAGAAGGGATAGCTATTACAGCCGATGGAGCGATCATCCATTCTAACGATTTTTCAGTCAATGAAGCTATACTGACCGGTGAATCCTTGCCTATTTATAAGGACAAGGAAAGTAAGGAACGGATAATCTATCGAGGCACGACAGTGAACAGTGGGTTGGCCATTGCCGAGGTTACCGCCATCGGCAATAAAACCAAACTGGGGAGAATTGGAAAGAGCCTGGAAAGCATACCCGAAGAAAAAACACCATTGGAAGTGCAAATTGGCAGTTTTGTAAAATATATGGTTATTGCCGGAGCCGCGGTTTTTATGGTGGTTTGGGGGATCAATTATTTTCATTCCCGTTTGGTTCTGGATAGTTTATTAAAAGCGCTTACGCTGGCCATGAGTATTTTGCCGGAAGAGATCCCGGTTGCGTTTACCACTTTTATGGCTCTGGGTGCATGGCGCTTAATGCAAATGGGGGTTGTGGTTAAACAAATGAAAACGGTGGAAACCCTGGGCGGCGCGACGGTGATCTGTACCGATAAAACCGGGACAATAACCGAAAATAAAATGAGCCTGGCAAAACTGTTCGTCCTGGCTTCGCAAAAGATCTCTGATGCTGATGCAGTATTGGGCCGGGAAGAAAGGGAATTGATAAGGATGGCCATGTGGGCCAGCGAGCCCATCCCTTTCGACCCGATGGAAGTAGCGCTGCATATGGCCTACGCGGCGGAATTTGAGGCCGATGATAGGCCGTTATATCACATCATTCATGAATATCCCATAGGTGGTAAGCCGCCTATGATGACCCATTTATTTGAGAATGCATCCGGGCAACGCCTGATAAGTGCAAAAGGTGCTCCCGAAGCATTGATGGCCGTATCGAATCTTTCTGAAAAAGAAAAAAAGCAAGTAGACCATGCTATAGAAGAATTAGCTGCGGATGGATACAGGCTGTTAGGTGTAGGCGAAGCCCATTTTACCGGCAATAATTTCCCCGTTAAACAACATGACTTTAACTTTTCGTTTAAAGGGATCGTTGCCTTTTATGACCCACCAAAGAAAAATATTTCAAAAATATTCGAGGAGTTTTATATGGCCGGTATTGCTGTAAAGATCATCACTGGCGACAACGCCGCTACTACAATGTCGATCGCCAAGCAAATCGGGTTCCGGGGTTACGACCAAAGTTTAACCGGCGATGAACTGATGGCACTAAAGGACAGTGATTTAAACGAAAAGGTGGCAAATACGAATGTATTTACAAGGATGTTCCCGGAAGCCAAGCTAAAAATCATTACCGCATTAAAATCCAACCATCAAATCGTGGCCATGATCGGAGATGGTGTAAATGATGGACCAGCATTAAAAGCCGCGCATATCGGAATAGCAATGGGCAAAAAGGGCACTGAAATCGCCAAGGAGGCCGCTTCGCTGGTCTTACGGGATGATGACCTGTCTAAAATGGTGGATGCCGTAGCGATGGGCAGAAGGATCTATGCTAACCTAAAGAAAGCGATCCAGTATATTATATCCATACATATCCCCATTATATTAACGGTGTTTATCCCTTTGGCTTTAGGCTGGATCTACCCGAATATATTTTCGCCGGTCCATATTATTTTTTTAGAACTGATCATGGGGCCTACATGTTCCATCGTTTATGAAAACGAACCCATGGGAAAGGACACTATGTTCGAAAAGCCACGGCCGTTTACTTCGACATTTTTCAATTTCAAGGAATTAACCACCAGTATTATTCAAGGCTTAGCAATTACCTCTGGAACACTTGTAGCTTATCAGTATGCCGTTTACCTCGGATTTGATGAGGCCCATACCCGGACATTGGTATTCACTGTATTGATCGCAGCCAACATTATGCTTACCCTTGTCAACCGTTCGTTTTATTATTCTGTTATTTCCACAATAAAATATCGTAATAACCTGGTACCAATGATGATCGGCATTACCGTAGCGATATTAGCCTTATTGCTCTATGTCAAACCGCTAACCAAGTTCTTTGAATTTGAGGCTTTAAGCTTTTCAGAACTAATATTAAGCATAGCAATAGGTTTCCTGTCAGTAATATGGTATGAGGCAGTAAAATGGCATAAAAGATTAAAACAACCAGTTAAATCATGAATCACGGACAGCACCTAAATGGGTGTCTACCTATTACTTTTAAAGATCATTCATCCACCGGCTAAATAAATAATTGTTTAATACGCTGAAATTCCATTTAAATGGTATGGGCTATTCGTTGAATGGTAGCACTGATTGCCGGGTGTATGGCCCTCCTGCAAAACAATATGACCGCCCGAAACAAACGGGGTAATGCTTTGTAGTTGTTATTGTACTACCTTTCGCTTGTTCCATCCAACTTTTTTAATCAGTCCTGATTTAACCATTAATGAAATTTGTCTTTTTAGTTAACAACCATTTTTCAGCAGCCAGTTTGGCTTTCTTTACCCACCTTTCTTATTTGAACTATTTTGGAAGCAACCGATAACCATTCCTTGTATAAATTCTGGCACCTCTATATTGTGGAGGCACTTACCCGGTTATCAAGCCGTCAGGGCGGACTTGCTGCCGGTGAAGTAGCGCAAAGAGTAAAACAATATTGGTTAAATACCTTAAAAGCCCAATCAAAGGCTTCTTTATTAATCCTCCTTTTGTCCCAATTTTAAAGACCTATCATGAACAAATCAGAAATTGTATTTTTGGATGGACCGCATTCTCGTTTCAAGGAATTAATGTTTGCGTTTCAAACCATGGTAGAACTGATAAAGGGCTTTAGGGCACTTCATTTTATCGGGCCTTGTATCACCATATTCGGTTCTGCCCGGTTTAAAGAAGACCATCCTTATTACGCGCTTACCAGGGAGGCAAGTGCTGCCTTTGCTCGCTTGGGTTTTACCATCATGACGGGTGGCGGCCCTGGTTTAATGGAGGCGGCTAACCGAGGGGCAAGAGACGTTGGAGGTCGGTCTGTTGGGTGTAATATCCAGCTGCCTGTTGAGCAATCTCCCAATCCCTACCTGGATAAGTGGATTATTATGAAGCATTTTTTCCTGCGAAAAGTACTGCTGGTCAAATACTCATTTGCTTTCGTGGTCATGCCCGGAGGGTATGGCACCCTTGACGAATTTTTCGAAGCATTGACACTGATTGAAACTCACAAGATCAAAAATTTCCCGGTGATCATTTTCGGAATGGCCTACCATAAGGAATTACAGGCGCATATTGAAATGATGAAAGCCAATGGAACGATAGGGGAAGGTGATACCAATTTGTATATAGTCACCGATAGCATAGAAGAAGCGACGGCTTTGATCGTAGAAAAAAGCATTAAACAATATGGGCTAAAACCGAAAAGCAGAGTAAAACCATTTGGTTGGCTGTTTGAACGCGCCTAAAAAAGCTGGTACTTCAAGCTTTATTCCAGCCAGTTCGCCTAATCCTTGCACATCCTTTTTTTATAGTGTATTGAATAACATCCGTTTTTAGTAGGAATCCGAATAATATTTTTTAAAAGCCCCGGGCCGTCTTTTGCCTTTGATTTTTATAATTCCCTAATAATTAAGCAATAAACTTGTATTGTGCTGGCTGGCTGTTAAATACGTGTTTTTTTAAAGCTCATAATTTATAAATCAATGATTATCAGGCGGAAATGTTTTAACGGCATCCGATTTGCGGCTAATCAACCGAGGACGTCCGCGAAGGTATTGTGCTGTCCTGAATGATTAATAAGCATTAAACTGATACAAAATGTCAAAGAACCTGCTTACTATTGATAATGATACCGCAATTCTTGAGGCTTTATCCGTTATCAATGGAACGTCCGGTTATGAGATAAACGGACTATTGAATACCGATGACTTAATAGATCACGTTAATCTTTTTATGCCGGAACTTATCCTGTTAGAACGATTATTGTCATCGAAGGGTACCAGGAATGTTTTCGAACAACTTGAAGCAAGTGATACCCCGAAAAAAATCCCTGTATTAAGACTTTCAGCCTGTCCTGATATAAAGAAAATCATCATGAGTTCAGGTAGTAAAAATTATATACCAAAACCACTCGAAATGATTTATTTGGTGTCACCGGACAGAAATATCTATACCCTATAACACTACCCATAACCTGATCTGAATTTAGTGACATACGTCAAACTATGACTTGATAGCCATCAGATAAAAACCACATTCTACATCCCACATTTGTTCCTCAATGTTAAACGCAAACTACCATGTCAGACACAAAAAAAACAACTAAAGCCGATCCGGTATCCCTGGTCGAAGACTTCTGCAACCCAATTACGCCGGAAAATTCAGCCGAGATCAAATATGCCGTGAATATTCGGGAAACTGAACATAAGTACGAACTAGAATTGATGGCCCCTGGCTTTAAAAAGAGCGATTTTAATATCACGACACATGGCGCATTGTTGACTATCACAGCAGATACCGAATCGGAAGAAACTGCGAATGAGGACTACTATATCCGCAAGGAATTTTCAAGATCTTCATTCGGCCGCGCCTTCAGCCTGCCGGAAAATGTGATCATTGATCATGTGGATGCCAAATATCATAACGGGATGCTGATCATTGACCTCAAAAAAACCGATAGATATCTAATCGGCAAAAAACATATAAAAGTCGATTAAGCGAATAGTTTAAAACATGGAACTTTAGACCTATAAAAACATACCAAATGAAAACAATTGCCGTATTGACCGATTTTTCTGAAAGAGCTGATAACGCAGCCATGTATGCTGTGCATCTGGCTCAACATCTAAAAGTAAATGTATTGCTCTATAACTCCTTTTTTGTAGCCTCTGCCCATCAGTTAAGCGCGCAGGTAGCTTGGCCAATGGAGGATTTTAATGAACTGCAACATGATAGCGAAAAGGAAATGCAATTGTTGCTCGCTAAATTAAAAAAAGAATTAACCCTATCGCCAGAGGGGTTTACACCCGCCATTGAATGTGGGAGCCACGGAGGAAATTTAGTCGACAACCTGGATGAACTACTGGCTGACAGGGAGGTTATCGTATTGGTGATGGGCAGCCATAAAAAGGGGGTAGCAACCTTAATGACCGCCAACCATATGCGGGAGTTAATTGACAAGGCTTTATTGCCTGTATTAATTATTCCCGAATATAAAACTTTTGCACCTATTCATAAAATAGCTTTCGCGACTGATTTGCATGGAGGCGATATCGAATTTATTCATTCCTTAGCCAGCCTTGCCCGGAGTTTTGATGCGGAGATCCTGATCGCACATACGACTAAAACGGACGATAATGAGCTGGTGGATACTTTCCTGAATAAGGTCACGAATAACGTAGATTATCATAAAATTTATTTCAGACCGCTAAAAGATATGTCGGTAAACGATGGGCTCAATTGGCTCATTGAACAAGGTCAGATCGATATGCTGGTCATGGTACACCGGCACAAGAGTTTGCTGGAAAGGTTTTTTACAAGGAGCAACAGCCAGCATACGGCCGCAGATAGTGAAATGCCCCTGCTGATCTACCCTTACCCGGTCAAATCCATGATCGTTTTTTAAAATAGCTCAAACAAATACTAAAAATTGACAACATGAAAACAGCAAGCAACTTTATAGACTACGGAATTTATATCGATCATCATTGTTCATATTTAATCGCCCTTGACCATCCGATGAACGAAGGAGTTTTGCGGGAAGAAACTATAACAAATGACGGGCCTCTTACCAGTAAAAACCTGAATGAGGAACACGTTCAGCAACATCGGAATGAACAGATGAGAAAGTTTTGTAAGGCCATTATAGAAAAACTGGAGAACGCGCACCACATCTTGATCTTTGGCCCTTCCTCAGCAAAGTTTGAGTTGCAAAAAGAACTCTTGAACAACAAGTCGCTCAAACATATCAGTGAAGAGTTATTGGTTACCGATCGCATGGAAAAAGATGTGGCTTTACGCTATGTGAAGGTACATTATACGCCATTGACCGTGAATGAGGAAATATTCATTGTTCCTAAAACGCAATGATGCGTTTCTTGTTTGAAATGACTATCAGTTTGATTGCGGTATTTATAATTACGTTAGCTATAGGGCGTATGATGCTTTTGCCCAACTGTTTAGCGAAATTGTATTACAATTATGTCAACACTTAAAACTTTCCTTTTTATAAATAAAAAGCTTCTTATTATTTACAGTATGCTAGTAATTGCGGTAGTAATACTAACAAGAGTTTTAAATTATTCAAACAGGCATGTTTTTGACAGATTTTTTGCAGGATTAAACCCCGTAATTACATGCTTTGTAATTACCATACTTGGTATTCTATGTTTATCTTATTTACTTAATAAAAGTTGGTTTAAAATTTACAAGAAAAATGATACGCTTAAACTATTAAGAACATTAGGACTCGCCGTTTTATTTGTATCAATAACTATTTTGATTGACATAAAAATCCATTTTCCTATTGATATGAATATTGCGTTTCCTGAATCGCTTTTATTCTATCCTTTAATTGGTTTTTTAGCAGAGATCCTTTTTCATGTTCTTCCAATGACTGTACTGCTATTTTGCCTAAGTTCTATTTTTGAAAATACCGACATCCAAAAAATAATTTGGTTTTCCATAGTTGTTATTGCCACACTTGAACCCATTTATCAAGTATCTGCTATGGCTGCTTATCCAATCTGGGCAATAATATTGGTTTGGATAAACCTATACTTATTTAATTTGACACAACTAATAATTTTTAAGCAGTTTGACTTTACCGCAATGTATCTGTTTAGACTTATCTACTATCTATTTTGGCATGTGCTATGGGGATATGCCCGTTTAAGGGGTATATTTTAATTAATAAATGGGCTTACAAAAATTAACACCAATCTTTCAATTAATAAAAATTAAGTAATCGTTGATCTATGAAAAGAAGATTTTTTTTAGGTATTGCAGGCGGCACTATTTTTGCTGCCGGAGGAGTAGGTTACCTGATAAGCGACAAAAGTAATTTTGTCCGTTCCGATCAAAAACTTACTCCGCTTGATAAATTACTTCATGCGGACGAGGGGGAGATACTCTACTTAGCTTCACTTGCGCCAAGCGGCCATAATACACAACCTTGGTTTGTAAAACACATCGCTCCCTTTCATTGGATTATTTGCAACGATCGGTCTAAATGGCTGCCCGCGGTTGATCCTACCCAACGTGAAACCATCTTGTCCATTGGTGCCTTTATCCAGAACATGGAGTATGCGGCGAGTTATTATGGTTATTGCTGCGAATGGAAAACACTTGCTAAAGTAAACCAGGATGAACAAATCACTGAAGTGATACTTTCGAAAGTAAAGGATATTTACCGGTTTGATATTTCAAAAATAAAGCAACGCAGAATAGTACGTTCCAACTTTCTCGATGATAACCTTAAAGGCGACGACTTGTACAGTTTGACCACTGGAGAAGAAACATATTTCCACTATTTCCCAAGGGAAACAAAGGAATTTACCTGGCTCAATGAACAAACGATAGCCGCCAATCGGCATCAGATGTACAGGGATACCGCGGAAAAAGAATTAGGCGACTGGATACGATTTTCGAGTAAAGATGCAGCGCAACATACTGACGGCTTAACACCCGCCAGTATGTAAATGACAGGGCTTACGGCTTGGGTGGTAAGAAACTTTTATAACAAATCATCTGTGATGGGTAAAAGTTTCCGGGAGCAGGGGTTAGATGAGGTAAAAACACAGGTGAACAGATCAGCAGGTTGGTTGCTGATCACAAGTAAAGATGATTCTGTCGCGTCATTAATGGAAACCGGAAAGCGTTTACAACGCTTATTGTTAAAAATTAGAGAAAAAGGCATCGCTATTCACCCCATGACCCAGGTGTTAGAAGAAGCTCCATTTTCCCTAACTATAAACAAAGCCATGAAAATAGCAGATCCGATACAATTTGTTTTAAGGTGCGGATATATCGAAAAATACCCTAAAGTAGTTTCTGTCAGGAGGCCTGTAAGCAGATTTGTTAGAATTTGATTATCAATAACATTATTAAATTTCAAAGTCATGATGTATAATGGTTGTCAATTTTTTGGAATGGACATGCTTTGTGGTTTATTTGGATCATCTTAATGCTGTGGATCTTTATTGCGCATTACGATATTCCATGACGGCGCAAACCCAAAAAACCGTCGCTTGATATTTGCAAAAACGTTTCGCAGCAGGGAAGATCACAAAGGAAGAATTTGAGGAGAGTAGGCAAATCCTGCGGAGAGACATCGAATGACCAGCGATATTTAATATTTATCAATTTTTATCTAAATTTCGTGGCCTACCCAGTATTACTACAATGCCTGTCACAGCAGCCATAATTAATTCAGTAATGCATGGATCGAAAAACGAGCCGTTAATGGGAAACGATTGCCACCCGAGATTGAGTATCATATGGAAGAGCGCCATGGCAAAAATGCTTTTACCCATGTTATTGAACAGCCAGACCATAATCACCCGTATAGCTACAGTATTAAGTGTCCACCAGGCGATCCACGTTAGCCGTTTCATTGCTGACAAAGCATGTTGCCCAACTGGATTTCCTGGTGGTTGCGGGTACCTGCCCCAACGCGATTAAAGCAATGGAAGCATTAAAAATAGCCGAAATTGATTTGATGTTCCTTGATATACGCATGCCTGCTATCACCGGCATCGATTTTTTAAAAATGCTGCGCAACCCGCCAAAAGTGATCATCACCACTGCTTACCGGGAATATGCGCTGGAAGGCTATGACCTGGATATAGTCTACTACCTGCTGAAGCCGATCACCTTCGACCGCTTTTTTAAAGCCGTGGAAAGCTATTTAAGAACAGTCGAGCAAATAGTTCCTCCGATTCAGACCGCGCCGGCTGATATTTTTATCAAATCCGGTTATAAGACGATCAAGATTAATCCGGACGATATTTTATATTTGGAAAGCCTGAAGGATTATGTGAAGATCCATACTATCGACGGCCCGGTCATGACCAAGGCCCGCATCAGCGATATGGAGGCGGAGCTTTCCGCAAAAGGGTTTTTGCGTATCCACCGCTCTTTTATTGTAAACCTTAAAAATGTCACTGCCTTTACGGCAAATGACCTGGAGATCGGCATACAGGAGATCCCTATCGGTGAAAGTTATAGAGAGTTGGTTTTTAAGACAATAGGGAAGGCATAATACATCGAATAATTTATTGGTGATTTTTTGCAACGAATTGCTGGCTTTGATAATAGGGCAGTAGTCAACCCTCAACAAACAGCAATCCAATAAAATACCACAACGTGGAATAATCTTGTCATATTCTGATTTTGGCAATCACCAACTTTGAAGCCCGATAAATCAGAATGTTATGGATAAAACAACACAAGAACGGGCAAAAATGCCCGGCACCGTTCCTAACCGGAACCAGATCCTCACCATTGGTGACCTCGTAGAATTTAAGGAAGACATGGTGCAGGAATTGAAGCGCATCATTAAAGAATGCACCACTGGGCAGCCTGGCAAGAAATGGCTCAAATCAGCAGAGGTAAAAAAGTTACTCGGTATCTCGCACGGCTTTCTACAATCTTTACGGGATAGCGGCGTACTGCCTTTCACCAAAATTGGTGGCTCCATTTATTATGACTATGAGGATATCACTTTTATGATGTCTACTAACAAAAGCGCTTAACATTATTGCACACCTGCCGGACCTGCCTTAGCAGGCCGGCTTTTTAAATTTTAATGCTATGTTATTCAAACGTAAAGCCAAACGACTACCTGCTGAACGCAGGTCTATTCCCCAACCGGAGCAAATTCATCAAAAAGGTTTCGGTACCGAGATGCCGCCGCAAAAGCAGCTGGTCGAAATTTATTTCGATCAAAAAGAATTGAGCGACCAGGCCGGACAATTTTATAATTTCTTCGAGGCGGCCAATTGGAGCAGCCCCAAAGGCACGCCCTACCGAAACTGGAAACTGTTAGCCGCTGACTGGATCTACGATTTCCAGCAAGCGCTAAAACTGAAGAAACGCCAACGCGAGAATGCGCTGTCCATTTAAACTATTAAAATCTAACATCATGGCAAAGATCATCACCATAGCCCACCAGAAAGGTGGCGTAGGTAAAAGTACCTTAGCGATCAACCTGGCGCTTTGTTTCCAGGATCAGTTATCCGTAGCGTTGGTGGATACCGACTTACAGGGTAGTTTATATCATATCCGGGAAGATTTTCCGGAACTGGCCATCATCGGTGCCGACAAATTTAATGACATTCAAAAACTGGCCTATGATCTTATTATTGTAGATACCCCGCCTTATTTGTCCAGCCGATTGCCGGAACTGTTCCAGTATTCAGATTTTATTTTAGTGCCGACGAAGGCCGGTTTTTTTGACGTGATGGCTATTCGTTCCACCTTGGCGTTGATCAAAGAAGCGCAGCGCAAAACGCCGCACCTTAAAGCGGGCATTGTGCTTAATATGGTTAAACCAAGATCGGGCATCACCCAGGATGTGGCCGAATTGCTCCAAAGCATGGATACGCCATTGCTGAAAACAAGGGTGCATGACCGGGTAAGTATCGCGCGGTCATCCATGACCGCAGGTATCTTAAATGGCACGGACAAACGCGCCAAAGAAGAGCTCATGTCGCTGACGGAAGAAGTTGTCGAGTATATCAGTGCCGGCTAGTTTGATAGCTTTTTATTTCTATAGCAAGCTAGCATGATCGCAAAATATGATGATAGTATCATAGCAAGTCCTGATAGCAATGTAGCATGATAGCAAATCAGCTTCAATTGATAGTAAACTATTTTGATAGCAAATGGAGAATTAAAAAAATAAGCTCGGCAATCTGGCCGACAAACTCAAAAAGGAACAGCCCCGAACACCCATCCAGGAAGTGCTCCCGGTGAAGGTAGCGCCTGTCCCAAATGAGCCCGAAGTACAGTTCAATAACCGGATACCCAAAGGCCTTTTAAAACGGCTTAAAACCTTTGGAGTGGAATATGATGAATCACTTAAAGACATCAATATACAGGCACTTGAACTCTATCTCAGCCAAAAGGCGAAGCCAGAACAAACAACAAAAAATGCCGAATAAAACACTAACAGCAGGATAAGACCGCCCGCTTCGCAGCAGTCAGCAAGATGTACAATTGTGTCACAATTGAATCTTGCCCTCCGCGCCAAAGGGGCTGCGGGTCCAGGTTAAAATCCTCCGAAGTCGGATTTTTAAAGACAACGATCATGAGTGAACAGGAAGAAAAAAGATCAAGGTGGTACAATATACGGCTCAAGCCTGATGAGTACCAATTGCTGAACGGCAGGTTCAAAAAGACCCAATTCAGGAAGCTCAGCGAATATATGCGCAGCGTGCTTTTGGAGAAGCCGGTAACGGTGACTTATCGCGATAAAGCGATGGATGATGTGCTGGAAGAAATGATACTGTTAAGGCAGGAATTGAATGCCATCGGCAATAACCTGAACCAGGCCATGCGCAATATCAATAGCACCCATGGCAATGCTGATACCCGGCTTTGGATGAATCTGCTCAGTATGATCAACACGAAACTGGAACCGTCGATCAAACAAATTAAAGACAGGATGAACCAATACGCGGATATATGGTCGCAAAAATTAAGAGCGGCAAAAGCCTGATCGGCGCGCTCAACTATAATGAGAACAAAGTGAAGCAAGGGAAAGCAATATTGATCGGTGCGGCAAAATATTTTAAAGAGCCGAACGAATTATCTTTTGATGATAAGCTTTTCCGGCTGACCGACCTGGCCGGAATGAACCAGCGTGCGAAAACAAATGCGGTGCATGTCTCCCTGAATTTTCCCAATGGTGAAAACCTGGCCGACGATAAGCTGAATGATATTGTGCAGGATTATTTAAGTGGTGTCGGATTTGCGATGCAACCTCACCTGGTGTACCGCCACGAGGATGCCGGGCACCCGCACGTCCATATCGTCACCACCAACATCAAACGGGATGGGGAGCGGATCAGCCTGCATTACCTTGGGCAAAATGAATCGGAGAAAGTAAGGAAAGCTATCGAGATCAAATATGGTTTGACCAAAGCCGAAGAACAAACGAAACAAAAACCAAACCTAAAGGCTGATGTATCTGCCGCCGAATATGGCAAAGCCGAAACCAAGCGGACGATCACCAATATACTGGGCTTTGTCATCCGGGCTTATAAGTACACCAGTATCCCGGAATTAAACGCTGTTCTACAACAATATAATATCGCTGCCGACCGGGGTTCCAAAGATTCCCACATGTATGCCCGCGAAGGATTGGTTTACTGGATACTGGATAAACAGGGCAACAAAATCGGTGTGCCGATAAAGGCCAGTACGATCTATGGTAAACCTACGCTGAAAACACTGGAGGAAAAATTCAAGCTTAATGCGCAATTACGCAAGCCGTTTAAAGATGGCCTCATTAAAATATTAGATGAGGTACTGGCGAAACCGCATACCAAACGTGATTTCCAAAAAGTGCTACGCGAAAAAGGCGTTCAGGTCATTTTAAGACAGAATGATGAGGGCCGCATTTACGGCGTGACGTTCATCGACCTCAAAAATAAAGCGGTGTTCAACGGCAGCGATCTCGGCAAAGCCTACAGCGCCAACCAACTGGCTGCTCAGTTGCTGCCTGATCCCAAACCAGCCATCAAGGCGGAACACCAATACGAACAACAAGCCAAGAATACCAGCGACGACTTACTCTACATCTTGTTCGCACCAGAACACGATGATATGGCTGCGCTTAACAAATTCAAAAAGAAGAAACGTAAAGGACAAAATCTATAATTATGCAAACCGGAGAAAACGAACAAGCCCTGCGGAAGATCATCGATTTCACGCGCTTATTAAGCATTGCCATACTAATCATCCATTTTTATTTGAGTTGTTATATTTCTTTTCAGCAGTGGCACCTGACGCACAAGATCGTTGACCATATCTTATTGCCGCTATCTAAAATGGCCATTTTCAAAACATTGCTTTGGGCAAAGCTCAGCGCGCTCGGCTTACTCATTGTTTCCTTGGTCGGCAGCAAAGGCAAGAAAGATGAAAAGATCAGGCCGAGAACTATCGTTACTTACTGCGCCATTGGCCTTTCACTTTATTTTGTCAGCAGCTACCTGATCAATTTACCGCTATTCTATATGGGGCTGACTTCATTAGGTTATCTATTATTTATGACTGGCGGTGGTTTGCTGTTCCGTATGCTCAAACTCCAGTTGGGCGATGATATCTTTAATAAGGAAAACGAAACGTTTCCCCAGGAAGAACGCTTATTGGAAAACGAATACTCTATTAACCTGCCTACCAAATACCAACTCAAAGGTAAAGAGCGTGACAGCTGGATCAATATCATCAACCCTTTTAGGGGCACGTTAGTGGGTGGTAGCCCCGGTGCCGGTAAATCTTACTTTGTGATCAGGCATATCATCACCCAGCATATCGCCAAAGGGTTCAGTATGCTCATTTATGACTTCAAATACGATGACCTCAGTAAGATCGCTTATAACGCACTGAGGCAGCATGGCGGCCGTTCATTTTATGTCATCAACTTCGAAAAGATCATGCACCGCAGTAATCCGTTGGAACCGGATACCATGCTCGATATTACCGACGCTATTGAATCAGCCCGCACCATCATGCTGGGACTGAACCGGGAGTGGATCAAAAAGCAGGGCGACTTCTTTGTCGAATCGCCCATCAACTTTGTCACGGCACTGATTTGGTTCCTTAAAAAATATCAGGGTGGTAGATATTGTACGCTGCCGCATGTAATAGAACTTTCATTAGTTGATTACAAAGATCTGTTCGCGGTATTAAATAGCGAGCCTGAGATCGAAGTTTTAATTAACCCTTTTGTGTCCGCCTGGAAGAATGAGGCTTACGAGCAATTGGAAGGTCAGATCGCCAGTGCGAAAATATCATTGGCGAGATTGTCCTCACCCCAATTATATTATGTTTTGAGTGGAAACGACTTTTCATTAGACATTAATAATCCAAATGATCCCAAGATCGTTTGCTTGGCCAATAATCCGCAGAAGTCGCAGGTTTATGGTGCGGTATTATCCTTATATGTTAACCGCATCAATAAACTGGTGAACCGTAAGCACCAGCAGAAATGCAGCTTGATCTTTGATGAATTCCCCACCATTTATTTTAATGGTATCGATAATTTGATTGCCACCGCACGTTCTAACAAAGTAGCGGTTACGCTCGGTGTGCAGGACTATTCTCAATTAAAGAAAGACTATGGCCGCGAACAAGCCGAAGTCATCATGAACATCGTCGGCAATATCATTTGCGGACAGGTCACCGGCGATACCGCTAAGCAATTATCGGAACGTTTTGGCAAGATCAACCAGCGAAAAGAAAGCGTGTCTATCAACAGCAGCGACACGTCCGTTAGCCACTCGACGCAATTAGACTATGCGATACCGGCATCCAAAATAGCAGGACTTTCTTCTGGTGAATTTGTCGGTATGGTCGCCGATGACCCTACCAATAAGATCGAATTGAAAACCTTCCATTGTCAAATTCAAAATGACCATGAGGCTATCCGGCGGGAAGAAAATACTTACCAGGAAATACCTGCCATTCGTGAGCTTACGATCAAAGAGGTGTTATTAAATTACCAGCGTATTAAGCAAGATGTCAAATACTTGACAGAGGATATTGTTAGAACTCAGCCAAATGCAAACTAAATCCCGCCCGCCGCGTTGCTTTACTATGAACGAACCCCAAGCCGAAGCCCGCTTATTTTTATACGACCTCGCCAACTTAGCGAAAGAACACTGGTTCAAACCCGATGAGCACTGGGCGCTGACACTGGCCAACGAAGCAGAAAAAGCCGCCATCTACAAACAATATTATCCGATACTCTATATCAGCGGGGAAACCGAAGCATTAAAAACCATAGCCGAAATCATGCACACCGAACTCCACCATGCGCCACTTGTACCGGAAGAGACGAATGCCCGGAATGCCCGTCAACTCCGGCCGACCTACCTCATTGCCTACAACCCAGCACGTCAACGTAAATAATCAATGCTGTTTCAATTCGCTTCCATGCTCAGCGTATTGTGCGGCACCGCGCGCTTATCGATTGGGATCGATAGGACTAAAATGCTTTAATTTAGCTGCGGTATGGAAAACCTGAAGGAATAAACTACCAGCCTATATAATCCGGTGGCTTGATCCCTTTTAAGCGCAGATAAACAATTAGCTGCCCTAAATGATGGGTTTGGTGATCATGCATCAAGATCAATATTTGTCTTCGTGTCATCGGGCCTGCAAAAAACTTAACCTTTTCATCCAGTTGTTTTGCATTCATTTTCATATGCGCTTCCAGTCCAAGGTCATAGGCATTCCCTAACACTTTTAACACTTCTGATTTTGATGATTTTTGCGTTGCGGTACTTTTAACAGGCGCATCGACCAAAAGATAAGACGACGATAGCCAGGTCATGTTTTCCGCAATATGGATTAATTGCTCACGGAAGCTCATCTCCTCTGGCGAAGCCTTAAAATCATACTCGTCTTCCGGCATCAAGGCAGCAAGTTTCAACGCATAGACCTTACTATTTACCCATTTACGGGCCAACTGCACCTGCAAACTGTCAGCTGACTGCGCCTTTACTGTAAAAACAGTAGTCAAAAAGATCATTAATGTAAGAATTCGTTTCATTTTATCAATTATTAAAGTTCTGTTTTAAACGGGTTGACCTAAAGCGCTATTGTAAGGTATCAACATAACTCTTAACACTGCTTTCAATAAGGGAACAGGGAACTAACATTGGTTTATCTGTCAGATTTACTACAATGATATTGCTTTTCACCTGAATAGTCCCTTTAAAGCGCATCCCTAAAACTTCAAGTTCAAAATTACCGCCATTAGCGTCACCGTTATAAGACGCTCCAAACCGTTCAATTTCCCGAAGAGCGATCTGATAGGTCTCTGCTATATCCTGTTTTGTTTTTATACTAAATTTACAACTCATTAGTCGTGGTTAAAATATTTATTCGATACCGAAGTTTAAAGGTCCTAAAGGCTTTTTTGTATAGCTTTTGAATAACCTGTCCCAAAAGGGGAAAACCGATCCGTAATTAGAATCGGTCTCTTGCCTGATTCTGGAATGATG
Organism: Mucilaginibacter sp. UYCu711; assembly: GCF_050433825.1. Classification (NCBI taxonomy): domain Bacteria; kingdom Pseudomonadati; phylum Bacteroidota; class Sphingobacteriia; order Sphingobacteriales; family Sphingobacteriaceae; genus Mucilaginibacter; species Mucilaginibacter sp. UYCu711. Next base: position 363,029 of record NZ_JBNPWM010000005.1, read on the forward strand.
GGTTCGATGCATGAGCGGCGAAACAAAAAACTTCCGGTAAATGTGATCGGTTTTTTCTGACATACAAATATTGGAGTGATGGATCAGGATCACAGGAAAAAACAGGAATCCATAAATAAAAATACCCGTATCAGTTAAGCCCAATAACGGAAATAATGCTAATTTCATCAGCGAAGACAGCAGTTGCTCTATCGGATGGAACCGCAGGGTAGAGGTACTGTTCATCTGTTCGTCTTTATGATGGAATTTGTGAAAGCGCCAGAACAGCGGTATAAGGTGATTTATCCGGTGCCACCAGTACATGACCAGGTCGATAAAAATGACCTGCAAAATCAAATGAAGAGTTTGCGGTATAAAAAATAAGTTAAGCAGACCGAAATGATGGGACTGCACGGAAGCAAGCAGTTTTCCCAAAAGGTACCCACCGCTAAACACGATAATTAAATTCAACGCCCCGATCAACATATTTACGAGATCATGCTTTTTGCTCCATACCATTTTTCGCGCGGGAACGATATGTTCAGCGACATAGAGGCTGACAAACAAAACGGCCAATCCAAAAGCCTGAAAAAATTGAGGATCAAATTTCATATGATTGATCAAGATAAGATTTCACAAACATTTAATTATTATTTTCCTTTGTTCTCGCTTTGATCTTAATCAGGGTGGAATATCCCCCATAAATTATCATCAACGCTAAAAATATATATACCCAAACGGGGATATGTTTTCCAACTACTATCAAGTACAAATAGGCTGAAATAAAAAAGAAACCCGTTAACAATGATGGGAGCAAAAATGCCCTTTTCTTCCTGATATTGCGCACGACCCAATAAAGTGATGCGAAGAAAAAGGGTATCGCACCAACATATATCCCGCCAAATATAAACGGGTTGACATGGTAATGTTTACCAAGTCCCAAAAACCAATCTTTTATGGTAGTCAACCACTCCATCAGCTAAAGATTTGATAAGCTTTCTGCAATAACGTTTTGATCATAGGCGTTAGCCCCTCAGACATCAGGTCGGTCACCAGGCTCTGATTAATTCGGGAGGCTACAGGGTAAGGGTAAACTTTATTAAATATCGCTTTAACAGAAAGTTGATTCGTATTAGATAAAATAAGCTCCTGGATAAGTTCCCCCGCGTTAGGGGCAATCATCGTTCCGCCTAATATTACCTGTTTACCGAATAAGCTCTTTTCGCTCACAAATAATATCAATTTCCCGTATTGATAATTGTCAACTACAGCCCGGTCATCGTCCGTATAGCCCTTCTCCAACCTGCGGTAGCTAATTTCACGCGCGTTCAATTGCTTTTCGCTTAAACCAAACGTGGCCAGTTCAGGATCGGTGAAAGTCACCCATGACATATGCTCATTGTTCAGTTTCTTTTTAAAAGGTGAAAATAGGTTATTGAGAATGATCCGGGCATGAAATTCAGCCGCATGGGAAAACTGCAGATCGCCAGCGACATCGCCACAGACCAAAACATTCTTGTTGGTTGTTCTCAGGTATTTATCGATAACGATCTTTCCGCCATCAACTTCAATCCCGGCGGTCGGCAACGATAAGGGTTTCAGGGCAAGCACTCTTCCTGTTGCCACAAAAACAGCATCGAAATTCACAACTGTTGTTTCGCCATTGCTGTTTACAATATCGGCTTTGTTAGTGGAAATAAACTTGCTGACCTGGGTATTCAATAGAAACTTAACGCCCTCAATTTTTAGTCTTTCTAATAAAATATCGGTAACCGCAGCGTCGTCATGTTCCAGTATCGTCTTTCCCTTATGAACGACGGTTACCTGGCTACCCAACCGTGATAACGCCTGCGCGATCTCCATACCGATAGGGCCACCGCCAATACATAATATCTTTTCTGGTAGAGTATCCAGGTGAAAAATACTTTCATTATCGAAATAGCTTACCTTTTCGATCCCCTCAACAGTCAGTTTGCGGGGTTTAGAACCCGTGGCGATGACGATCTTCTTACCTGAATAAATTTTACCGGCTACTTCCACCTGATTCTTTCCGGCGAAGCAGGCATGGCCCAATGCCATTGTAATCCCCTGATCCCGCAACCATTTTGCGTTTTCATGTGATCTGATCAGCGATTGTTTATCCTGAATATAGCCGACTACTTTTTTAATGTCAACATTACCGGTTACCCGCAGACCAAAATTTTCGGCTTCTCTTGCCTGTCTCACTATTTTGGCGGCATGGATCAGGGCTTTGCTCGGTACACAGCCATCATTCAGGCAATCACCGCCAATATCCTTATCAGATTTGGAGATCATCAGCACTTTAAAACCCGCCTGGTTCATAAACAGCCCCACGCTAAGGCCACCTGAACCAGCCCCTATCACGATAATATCAAATTCATGTTTTGCCATATCGTTCTGCCTTAAATTTTGTTTTGGGTCATTAGTTTTTTATAGATCCGTACCAGTTTGTGTTGCGAGTACCCAAACTTGTAAAGGAAAAAGATAAGAAAAAAAATGCCTTGTGTTTTATAAATGCCGTTCTCTAAATATTTCCGGGCAGATGTAATAACCGGCTTCTTAATAATTTTAAAGCGAACCTTTTTGCGGAGCCGCCTGATCAATTCCTGGTCTTCCATTACAATGTGTTCTTCAGCAAAGCCACCCGCTTGTTCAAAGGCGGTTTTCGTAACAAACAAACTCTGGTCGCCGAAACGGATGGCATCAACATCAAAACGGGTAAACCAGCAATTGGCTTTTAAGAACCAATGCGAATGATCGAATGACAACATAAAACACCCTGCGGCATAACCATTAGCCACCGCCTCTTTTATGTCCGCCAAATAACCTTTTGGTGGAACGGTATCGGCATGTAAAAAATAGAGTATATCCCCTTTGGCCTGCTTCGCTCCGGTATTCATTTGGGCAGCGCGACCTTTACGAGTTGAGTTTAATACGATAGCACCACTTTGTTTGGCTAATGCAGCCGTATTGTCCGTACTGCCCCCATCAGCAATAATGATCTCAAATTGCTCATCTGCCCTTGTTTGGTTTACCTGGCCAATGGTTGTTAGGATCTGATCGGCTTCATTAAAGGTGGGTATGATAATGCTGATCATGATCCGTTTAAAATAGGGTGATTTAACAAATCTTTTTCATCATCAATGTCAGACAATACCGGCAGCAGAAAATAACGCAGGCCCAATTCGGCACAACGGGCAATTGTTTCTTTCATCACCGTGTCCGTACTCCAGGTTATATCGTTGAATAGTTTAGGGTAATGGCTGTTCATCCCTAATAAATAATAACCACCATCCAGTGCAGGGCCAACAACGATATCGTAATGAGTCAATTCGGAAAATGCGTTTGCGATAATTTCTGTATTCAATTCATAACAATCCGTGCCAATAAAGATTGCTTTCTTAGCGCCGGTTTCAAGTTTATCTTTGAACGCATTGGACATCCGTTCACCCAGATCAATCCCCCGCTGCATTGCTTTAGAATAGTTATTATCCCAGGCATCATTGTCGGCTATAAAATCAGAATAATACACCACCCTATCGGCATTTATAGGTTGAGTGACCGCAGCTGTATGTTCAAGGAGTTGCCGGTAGATCTGTAAGGCCTTATCGTTTCCTATAGTAGCGGCAAGCCTTGTTTTAACCTTGCCATAAACCGGGTTGCGTGCGAATATCAATAAGGTATCATTGCTCATTGCTGTTTTATGATAAAGGTTAGCAACATCCTCCGCCATCATAAAACCAGGTCGATTCAGAAATATAAATATCTTCATGCTGTAAAGCCGCTAGGTTGCCCCCGGTTTTATCGCATACGGCTAATGGCTGATTAGGCATCAGCACATGACCTTTATGATCATCAAAAAAATCTTCGTTACCAAAATAAATAGCAGTTTTTCCGGTGAACACGCAAGGGCCATCATCCGGCATGGGGTCTTTTATCGCGCAGACTTCAACGCTTTCTATAAAGATCAATTTGTCCGTAGCGTAATGCTTAGGGTCGAGGATACGGTAAGGGCGTTTGGCCCTTATTTCTACGGTGCCAAATCCAATATCCGTGATCATTTTAATATAGTCCTTCAACGGTAGTGCGCCACTAAGGCATAAAGCCCGCAGGCGCTCATCATCTTTTAAGGCACCGGGCATGAAAGTTTCGCATGTTGGATCGCTCAATACCAGGCGGCCATTGGGTTTTAATACCCGGTACATTTCTGTTAACGCCTGTTTCAGTTCGTCTTCCTTAAAAATGTTGAACAGGCAGTTTTGAGCGGCTACATCGATACTGTTATCTTCTACAGGTAAATGCAGGGCGTCTCCCTTGCGGAGTTCAACAAACTCGCTTTTGAACCAGGGATTAACCCGTTCCGCTTCCACGAAATTTTTTCTGCTCGCTTCGAGCATCTCATCTACCACATCTATACCGACCACACCCCCTGTCTGACGGCTGAAATAGGCGAACTGTAATAATTCCATCCCTCCCCCAACACCCACATATAATATTTTCGGGTCTTTTACCAGGTCACGGGGATTTACAGTGCTTCCGCAACCGTAGTTCATTTCCTGCATTCTTTTGGGAATTTTCAATCCTGGTAGTGACCAGATCGGGGTCGTTGTGCAGCATAAACCGACCTGCGGGTGTTCAGCCGCTTCTCTATAAATATTCTTGGTTGTTTCTAAATATCCTGTACTCATATAACTTGTGTTTTAAATAGATAGTTCCAGCAGAATACGGCCAGCGCCGCCCCGGCAATGGGTGCCAGTAAATAGATCCATAACGTGCCCATATTACCTGTGATCAAAGCCGGGCCGAAGGAACGTGCGGGATTCATGGATGCGCCGCAGATAGGGCCGGCAAACAGCGCCTCAAACAATACTACCCCACCGATGGCCAATCCGGCAAACATCCCCTGTTCTTTACTTCCGGTAGCTACGTTAATGATGACCAGCATTAGGATAAAGGTCAGGATCAATTCCAAAATAAATGATTGTCCATTGCTGCCCGACGGCACCGTCCATCCCAGATCGCGGTTGCCCGGGAATAAATATTTTAAGGTTAGGCTGGCCAGCGTTGCCCCGCTTAACTGGCTGACAATATAGGGTGCTAACATCCGGAGGGGAAAACGTCTGGCCAGTGTAAACGCGATGCTGACCGCCGGATTCATATGCGCACCTGAAATATTCCCTAACGCATAGATCATGCTCATGACCACCAAGCCGAAAGTTACGGCGACCCCTACATGGGTAACCGTATGCACCTGCTCATCGATCACCACAGCTCCTGTGCCGCAAAAGACCATGATATAGGTGCCGATAAATTCTGCGAGGTGCTTTTTCATCTTGTGCCAATAAGTTAACTTGTAACAGCGCCTCCGCAACTTGACCCTGCACCGGCGGTGCAGCCATAACAATGCTGTTTTAGTACAATCGCACGGTTATTTAAAGCGTTGGGGTCATAATCGCTGAGATGGCGGGAAGATGTAATACTCACCGGCAGATCCAGCATCTGGTTAAAATCGCAGTCATACAGATAGCCATCCCAACTAACAGAGATCGTATTGCGGCACATCACATGATGAACAGCCACAGGATTAAAAGCATTTATAAGTTTTTCCATGTATTTATCATAGTTGCCGGTTGATAGCAAATAGTCAAGATAACGGCTGATCGGCATATTGGTTATGGCAAATAAATTATTGAACCGGATACCGAAGTTTTTGAGCAGTTCATCTTTATACTCTTGTTCAAGCGCCTGCTGCGAAGGCGGCAAAAACGCCCCGGCCGGGTTATAGACCAAATTGAGCAACAAGCCGCTACCGGGTTCACCATAGCCCGCTTCGTTCAACAGTTGCAAGGCCTTGATGGAATCCTCAAAAACCCCGTCGCCCCGCTGCCTATCTGTGCGGTCTTTTGTGAAACTTGGTAAAGATGAAACCACTTCAATCTGGTGATCCCGAAAAAAAACAGGCAGGTCATGGAATTTCTTATTAGCCAAGATAATGGTCAGGTTACATCGGACGATAATGTGTTTGTTCAGTTTTTTTATCTCGGTGACAAACCAACGGAAGTCGGGATTCATTTCGGGCGCGCCTCCCGTAAGGTCGACCGTTTTGATATCCGATACAGCAAGCACGTCCAAACAAAGCTGCATGGTTTCCCGTGTCATGATCTCTTTACGGTCAGGCCCCGCGTCCACATGGCAATGCCTGCATACTTGGTTACACATTTTGCCAACATTGACCTGAAAGATTTCCACGCCAGTCGCCCGTAAAGGAAATTCACCCAGCCCGGTCAGTTTTTCTGTGAATGACGAGTGTTTGTGCAGCCCTTCGTCTTCAAGGATCGCCAGCTGATTGTTGGAATCTGCCAAATGATGTTGCAAAACGTGAAGTGACTTTATCATTACATGCTTATCTCTTTTACCTTATTCATCATCTGTACACCATGCACCAATACCGCACCGCCTTTGATCGCCGCCGCAACGTGTACAGCCTCCATCATTTGAGCCTCACTGTAGCCTTTTTCATAAGCATCGCTGCTGTAAGCGTCGATGCAATAAGGGCACTGTACCGCATGGGCAACCGCCAGGGCGATAAGTGACTTTTCTTTAGCAGTTAAATGGCTGTCTTTAAATACATCCCCATAATAGGAGAAAAATTTATCAGCCATTTCCTTTTGATATTCTGCGATATTGCCAAATTTGGCCAGATCGCCAGCGTTATAATAGTGATCGCTCATTTCTTTTTTCTTTCAATATCAGCATAACCCTGGAATAAAGCGAATGTTTCTTACCTCTCAGCTTTATCGGCGCCGGGGAACAGCACAGGACCCGAACAGGCAGGCGTTAAATATACCCTGATATAAAAAGAGTAAACTTAATATACCTGTTGTCCAATCTTTTCCAACTATGCCGTTAACCAATAGTATAAGCCCGATGGTCACGTAAATAACCTGCCTAAAGCTCAGGCTGGTTATCTTTTTTAAAATGATTTGATTGTTCATCATTCAAAATTATTAATGTTATTCGCCCTTCGTGCTCAATCCCAATACAAGACCATACACCAGGTGTCCCATCATTGTTCCTACTACCATCATAACCGGATTTGGCGAATTAGCTGAGAATACACCCATACCCATCATCGGCATCACCATCAGTTGCATTAGTATCCAGGGAAGAAGGGCAAAGAGCATACCCTTGATCGCCGGGTTTAAGGTAAGCCTGTCTTTGATCAGAAATACATAGACCATAGCCCAAACGATCCCGATCATCAGGTGCATAGCCCAGCCCAGCCAAACAGGAATACCCATAAAGCCGGCCATCATGTTACCGATCTTCATATCAGGCATACCCATCATCGGTGCGGCCAGCATAATCATCGTCATTACTGATGTTGCAATTATTCCGCCCGTTAGGGCTTGTTTTAGTTTTTTAGAATCCATGTTGTTTAATTTTAAAGGGTTAACCCTCTGGCTAACCCTTGTGAAAGATCAATGAGTTACCTGGATTATCCTTTTGCAAGGGCTGCCATGTACACCTTTTTAATTTCATCATCGCTTTTTGAAAGACTAACTTCTGAAATTAACTTTTTTGATTTGGCATCAATAAAGTACAAAGTGCCGGTGCCGGTGTTCTTCTTGGCGAATGAAGCAATACCGGCCTTTTCAAGCATTGGTAAAGATGCGGCTTTGGTCTTGTCGTCTGAAAGATCATTCATTACGATCTGCACATCTTTGTTCTGCATAGCCATCGGCATAATGTCTTTTTCAAAACGCGGGCCGTTCGCCTGGCATACCGGGCACCAGGAAGCTTTGTTCACTAAGGCAATAACTTTTGCCTGCTGCGCAAATCCGGAAACAGCAATACCCATAAATAAGAATGTTCCAACTAATAACTTTTTCATTGTAAATTGATTTAAATAATTATTTGATTAATTACCTAAGTAGTTGCACCCATTTCGAAAACCTGACAAAGTATTTTTATTTTTTTATAGTTATCATGCGCGCCAAACAGAACGGATACCAACCCTTCCGCAGTATTATAAGCAATGGTAAAGATACTTAGCCCTAAAGCGAACTGATATTGTTGCCGGGTTTAACTTTCCATTTTAGAGCTTGAATTTAATGCCGCCATTCACCACAAAACCATCCAAAGGCGCATATATGTCCTTAAACACGGGATCGGTGATACTGCCGGTGTAGATCGGGCCGAACTTGGTTTGTCGTGTATTCGTTAGGTTCTCAAAGTTAACGAACAGCGAAAATCGTTCCCATATTTTCTCGGCCATCAGTCCTGCTGTCCAATAACCTCTGCCGGTGGTACCGTCGTTCAGTTGCTGCGGGCTGTAATAATAACCTTCCAGGCCGATCTTGAGTTTGTTTTCCACTTCGTAAACCAATACATTATTTAACCGGTGTCTTGACACCAGCGGATAAGTGGATATAGTATTACCGGTATGTTGCGTAACATCTGCTAAGGTATAACCCAAGAACAATTTAAAGTTATTATAAGTGATCTTCACATTGGTTTCCATGCCTTTGGTGTTGAGGTCGCCCCCTGGTTGCAGGTATTGCAGGTTGCCATTACTTAACGATGTTAAAAGGATGGGATTATCTATACGGGTATAAAAGAAAAGCTGGTTGATACTAAAAGTTACCATGTTGTCGAACAAACCCGTTTTGTAAGTAATGTCATAGTTAGCTCCGTAGGAGCGCTCGGCTTTAGTGTTGGGCACATCTATCGGCAATACATTTCTGAACCCGATCCGTTCCGCATCTTCGGTAAACACGGTAGGTGCTTTATAACCCCATCCGCCTCCTAAACGGGTGGTGAAATGGGAATTGATCTTATATAAACCTGATATTCTCGGCAATACAAAAAATCCATAGGCATTATGATAATCCCCGCGAAGCCCTGACTCCAGCGTGAACTTTTCCGTTGCGTTCCAGGTATTTTGTACAAAAGCACCAATAGTACTGTAGTTATAGCTTCGTAAGGGGAAACTGCTGTTATGGTCTTCGTTAAAGTTTTCGGTCAGGTAGTTCAGCCCCGCGACCCAATCTGTTTTATCGCTATTATAAGCATAATTCGCTTCGCTATAAGAGGAAACCTGTACACCTGAAAAACGGTAAGCAGGCAGGCTGATGCTTCGGTCAAAATAGCTGACACTATTTTTAACGGTTAGTTTCTCTTTGTCGCCCAACTTGTGGTCAAATTCCAGTTGCGAACTATAACGGCCTGTCTTATTTTCCTCGAAGTAGGAATGCTGGGTATTACCGTTCCCTTCCAGGTATTGCATATCACCACCGATGCGGTTTTCTATGGTGGAGTTGATACCTGCTATTAGCGTGTTTTTATCATTCAGGTAAAAGAACAATTTGGGATTAAGCGTATAGCGGTTAAACCTGGGAACAGCCGACAGGCCAATATTTGATGGATCATAAGCCGTTCCATGATTATAACCAACATAAGTGGTGATACCGATCTTGCCGAACTTCTGCGAATAGAACGCGCTGGCATCCAACCCCAAAGCGGATGTTCCATTCAACAAAAAATCAAGATGCCGTACATCAGTTGGCGTTTTTGATACCAGATTTACCAAGCCAGCGATGGCCCCACCGCCGTAAAGCGTGGATGAGGAGCCTTTGATCACTTCCACTTGTTTCAGGTCAAGCGGGGCAATTTGTAATAACCCTAAACCTCCTGAAAAGCCGGAGTATAAAGGAAAACCGTCGCGGATGATCTGCGTGTACTTACCATCCAGTCCCTGTATCCTGATACTGGAATTACCGCTGGTAGCCGATGTTTGTTGTGTCTGGATGCCGGTGCTTTCGGCCAGCATCATGCGGATATCGCCGGGCTTCATGTTGCCCTTTTCGTCCAGCTCGTCGCCGGAGATCACTTCTACGCGGGTAGGAATATTGGCAATCGTACGGCTGCTTCGGGTTGCGCCGATCACCACTTCGGATAGTTCATCACCATCGCCTTTTCCGGCTGATTGAAGCAGTATGGTCAGAGTTTCGGCTAATGGAAAACTTAAGGTATCCGTTTTTGTCTCATAGCCAACGTAGCTGAAACGGATGATCTGTTGACCATCAGGTATATTGGTCAGTCTAACCAAACCGCTGGTATCGGAGGCAGCGCCTTTTGCAGTACCTTGTAAAACGACGGTCGCGCCGATCAGTGTTTCCTTTGTTTTGGCATCCTTGATAAATGCTTTGAAAGTATTTTGGCTATAAGCCGCAACAGTATATAGGAGTGCTATTAAAAGCACGGTCGATTTTTTCATAAATGAATAAGTGTAAAGTTAATACAATTGAACAGAGGCAGGCGGCCCCGTATAAGCGTATTAACTTAATTGCGGCGGCTGCCAGATGGCAAGCGAAACTGCGGGAATACATGGCTGCTGGTAGGCTGTACTATGTTTAAAAGGTACTTCTGCCGCTTGTGCTAAAGCAATGGCTAAAGGTTTGGTTACAATAAAGCCAACACAACTGCCGCAGGTAAAAAATGGTGAACATCCGGAACACTCTTTTTTATGGGGCCGGTTACCCGCTTGTTCTTTTCGGAGCGCTGCATCATTACAATCATTATCCGCGCAGCATGGCTTGATCGAAAGTAATACCACGTAAAAAGATAATATCAGGCAGATGATTTTCACGTACAAAGCTATTTAATTCCTATTGGCTTTAAAAGACCAATGTTTGTCGTCCTTAGAAAGTTTAGTTTTTTGGTAAATTCAAAAGAATACGGTCCCTGAGTTCTTTGTTCTCAACTTCAGGCATAGCGTTCGGCAACATATCATCGAAATGGTGATGCAACAAATTGTCGATCAGCAGGCTCTGCTTCTGGTAAGCTGTACAGCCATCGCACATAGAAGTATGCATCCGCAACCGGAATTTTTCTTTTTTTGAAAGGCCGACAAGAGATTGTTTTTCCATGAGTTCGGTAGCCTTTTTACAGGACAACATGAGCCAGTTCATTAATTTCATCATGATTATGCTTTAAACCAGTTTATTTCAAGGCATTTTCTTAACTGTAATTTAGCCCTGTGTAATATCTGCCAGAAATTAGTGGGCGCAATATCCAATTCCTGACAAATGATCTCGCCTTTTTTTTGTTCGATATATTTTAAGTTGACGGCGGAACGCCAGTTATCGGGTAATTTTTCGAGGCAAGAAGTTAAAACCATATTAAATTCCCTATTATCCAGAAGGTAGCCTTCGTCTGCATTCCAGTTCATTGGTTTTTCTTTGTCTTTCCAGCGGTCATTGTCATCAAACAATTGGTGGAAAATATTCAAGTCCTTTGTGGCTGTATCGTGATTCTGGTTAAAGTTAATTTGCAGGTATTTTTTCCGGTAGTGTGCATTGATTTTGTTATTCAATATGGCTAATAACCAGGTCTTAGGGCTGCTATCCCCCCTGAATTTTTCGAATTGCTGATGTGCGGTTAAAAAGGTTTCCTGTACCAGATCTTCCGCTGTTTCTTTGTTTGATGTTTTGAATAATGCCCAGCTATACAAATTATTAGTGTACAATTCGACCCAGGATTCAAAAACTTTAGCCGCTAAAACGAGATTGACATTCATAAGGAACTGTAGTTAATGCGACTCACAAAACAAAAGTATCTATTTAACGTCAATTAGTATCACCACATTTGTAGTCTGGCGTTTTAAGTTTTATAATTATTCAAATATAATTCCCAATTATACTTTTTAAAATGAATGGCAGGGTTGCTGTCCTGCGGGATGATCGCATTATTCTTTAAGATTTTCAGCATGTTCTTCTTTCCACCGAAATCACGCCTGAACCAGCCCATAAATGCGGGTACATGCACCACGTTCCCGACGCTGTCATAACTACATTCTCCCTGTAAATAGCTTTTAACCGCCATAGTTAATTGCCTGTCGATATCTTCAGGTTCGTAAAAGGCAATGGGCGGGCAGCTTTTGGCTCCGCAATTTAAGGCAAAATGTATCCTGTAATCTAATTTTTCAACCCTGAATTTCTTTTCGAAGCCCGAAGGAAATAGTTTAACCAAATAGCCCTCGCTCCATTTGATCTTAGAATGGCGAAGTATGCCATGTTCGATATCGTCTAAACTTAACCAGTTCCCGGCGACATTGATTTGCTGAGACGAAAAAAATGAATTGCGGGATTTATACCTACCCGGATCTTTCCGGAGAATCACCTGTGTAAAGCCATTATATAGGTTCAGCCAAAATGCCAGGCGCTTATCATCGGTGTTCAATTCCATTGCTAATACGGCTTCATCAGCATTTTTAAGGGTATCTATGTAACCAGCTGTGGTGTCTTGCGTTCTGGCGGCGTATAAAAAATCCTGAGATATTTTGATGTAATTGACGCTCGGGGCCTGCTTTGAGCCAAACACATGGGTAACAGAAAACCCGGTAAATAAAAAAAGCAGTAGGGATAAACGCATATCCTAAGATACGCAATTTGCCGCGCGCAAGTTTGAATTGGAAAAACAGAATATAATTGCTTGGAAATAGGCTTTTAAAAAAAGCCCCCTAAACACTCGCTGTAGGGGACTCTTATGATGGGTTAAACCTTATGCTTAACTCCCTTGGACTTTTTTTTTGAAGTCTCCTGGGTTTGCTCGGTTTTTTGCGCTTGCTTGGCTTCCGGCTTTTTATAATGCTCCAATTGCTGCGCTTCACCTTTCCAATTGGTTAGGTTCACCCGGTGTTCGGCCGGATTGGCTTCAATAAATAGCTTCACTTCTTTGCCGTCTTTCATGGCAGTTACTTGGTGCTTATTGCCTTTTTCAAGCGATTTCATGAGTTTTTCGCGGGCGCCCTCATCATTGATGCCGACAATATCCATTTTGTCAATGGCTTTTTCGGGTTTGTAGTTCCAGCCGTCGGTAAAAGGACGTAATTTGAAATTGCCGTTCTCGGTTTTGTTTTCTTTATCCAGGACGATCCAGGCATTATATTTTTCGCCTTCGAGGTTTTCTAATTGTTTGTGTACGGCACGGCCATCCATGAGGTTATAAGCCTCCTTGGCGGTGATGCCCTGGCCTTTGTTTAAATAGAACGTTTGTTTGGTGTCGTTCAGGCTGGCATCGTACTTATTGAAGAAGTACATTTCATCTTTATCACCGGCCTTGTAATGCAGGGTATAATCGACGTTCTGTTTGTTGTACTCTTGTGTGGTGTTCAGTGTGAACTCCTTTTCTTTGCTTTTGATCTTTTCTTCCAGTTGATCGTTTAACTTGTCGCCGAAGCCGGTGTTCAACAATTGTTTGTGCAGGTAACTTAAATTTTCTGTGTTCATGGTATTATTGTTTAATGTTTCAAAATAAGATGACATGGTTTGCCGGGTCATCGGCCAGTATAAGGTGAGGTCGGGTTCTTCGCGGGCCCATTCGGTCCGCAGGACTTTCAGGGCTTCAGTTTTAGAAATGTCTTTATCGAGCAGCATATCGGCGGCTTTGCCGTCGAGGTTATAGAGGGTGGCCTGGTATTGTTCCAGTTGGTACTGACCGCTTTCCTGATCGCGGTGGAACTCGAACCAGCCGGTGAACTGTAGGTCATTGATCGTTTCACGGTACCCGGCAGAGATCACGGCGTATTCGGCATTAAGGATACTTTGGCGGAGGGCATCTACCAACGCTGGTTCTGAAAAGCCCAGGTCAGCTAATTCGCGTTTCAGTTCGAAGAAATTCATGGCTTTTTCCATATCGTAATCATCAAAATAATCGGTTTCCCGTGGGTCGATGTTCAGTTCGTCTTCCATGATTTTATTTATTGATCTTTAAAAGCACGGGGTATTCGTCTTTCAATTTGACTTTGATCTTCTTTACTTTTTTACTGAACAGTCCCTTTGCGGCGTTGACACCACCGGCGGCGGCTTGTGCGCCGATGGATTGATCCATTGTCATGAATTGCATGCTTTGCAGCGCGTCATCGGCACCGCCGCCTGCTGCTCCGGCCAGTTCAGCTTCGGGTGCGGGTATGCCGGGCATTCCGTCCTGGCTGAACACCGTAAGATTAACTGGGATAATTTGATTGTCTAACCTGATATTCTGAATAGTCAATAACAGTCGCTGGTTGGTGACCTGGCAGATGCCGAACAATTGCTGACCTTTTTGCAGCAACTGGTTTTTTAGGGTTACGGTATCGGTTAATTTAAGTTTGACCGCAGCGCCGTCGGCTACTTTTTGTTTACCATCGATCATCGCTGGTATGGCGCGGAATGGTGTAGCGACCTCGTTCTTTACGGTTTTCTTAACCGAAGCTGGATTTTGGATCTCTTGTATTTTATCCAGCATTTGATTCAGCTGCTTCATTTCGGGATCGGGCTCGCTGCTGTTCATGCGTTTCATCATCTTGCGCAACTGCTTTACGTTCTGAGGCTCAGGTTCATCATAACTCGCTTGCGGTGTTTGTTGCGGTTGATTAATTTGTTTATTCAACTGCGCCAGCTTAGTCTGGATACGCTGCGCCTGGTCATCGGCGGTCACGACCGAATCGGTGGACTTGGTTTTATCCATCCCCATAGACTTCAAAAAACCGGGGCTGATACCGTCGTGCACGGAATCGCGGACGGCCTGCTGGTAAACGGCCATTTTATTGCTATTACTATTTTTCTTGAACTGTGCCTCCGGCAGACTGGCGTCAAGACCTTGCGTATTAGTTACTTGTTCGCGGTTGTTTTTACCGCCGCCTAAGGCCCAAAAAGCCATGGTTATAAATGGGATCACCAGTAGTGGTAATACCAGTAGGAATTTGCGTTGCTTGTCCATAATCATTGTTTTTTTAGTGTATCTGTTAATTTTCCTGAAGCCCTGCCGATGTTGGTCGGAACTGTGGTCTTTGTGCTGATGTCCGTCTGCTGCCACTTAATACTGGCCACCAGTAATGCGGCGAATAGCAGGCAAAAGGCTAATAAGGCCCAGCGTTGATTGGCTGCTGCCAGGTTGTTGAACCATTGGGTTATTTTTTTCATGGCAGGATCGTATCACGGTTAGCAATGGTTTCCCAGCGTTCGATCAAAAAGCCATGCGGGTTATTATCTGAGCGGCTGACGTTGCGCAGGTAGCCTTGGGTCACCAATAACTTATTGATGGTCGAGGTAGAACGGATCAGTTTTTCAGTGGCGAAGCATTTGAAATAGTATGGGTAACTATTTAAATTGAGCGTAATGCTGTCCACACTGATTTGCTGGCTGATATTGCCGGAGATGAGGTTATTATAATAACTTTTCTCTTTAAGGTCGTTATACTGATTACGCGCGCTGCCGTCGGCTAAATACAAAGCTTTTGAAATATTGGCTTCGATGACCTTTTCATCGGGGTCAAGTGTAAAGAAGTCGTAATGAAACATCTTGATATGGTCACGGGCTTCAACCGGGATATTTTCACGCCGGTCAGCGGCCACAGCTTCCAATACTTTGCCATTAGCCAGAACATATACACGGCCATCGGCTTTTTGGTAAGCAACAAATGAAAAATAAATGGCTGCGACGGAGATGAAGGCGCTGGTCAAGATGACCAGCGCGACGATCTTTTTATTTTGCTGGAAAGCGGTTTCGATATTTTTAAGATGAGTGAACATAGTGCTTTATTTTTTAGGGTTTCCGTTTAGTTTTTCTTCCTGATGGCCGTTCGAGCCGGCACTGCGGTAACCGTCAGCAATATGACCTGGTGCCTGAACGATGTTTTTCGCACCATCGGCCATGCGTTCGGCAGTGGCTGATGCACCTGAACTGGCCGAGCTCAGGCTGATGGAGGTTAGATTGGTGACTTTATTGAGCAAGCCGTTACCGCCGCCGGGATTGATAATATAGCCTGCTACCGCAGGTACGGTGAAGTAACCAACGATGCCAATCAATAAAAAAATGAGATAAGCCGTATCGGTTGAACTGAAGAAAGTATCACCCGCATTATTGACCTGCGAAATGTCCAGTTTGAGCATGTTTTCCTGCACTTTACCGATGATAGCGCCGAAGATATTGGCGATTGGCAGCCATAGAAAGACATTCAGGTATTTGGCCAGCCAGGTGGTCAGCGTATGCTGAAAGCCGTCGAATACCGACAAACCGAAAACAAGCGGGCCCAGTATAGCTAATACCACTAGGTAAAAAGTGCGGATGGTGTTGATACATAAAGCCGCCGCTTCATAAACCACCTGTAACACTTCGGACATCCATTGCTTGACGCTGTTGCGAAATTTATAGCCGGCTTTATCCATCGCGAACCTTACATCATTTCCCACGCCGGAAAAAATGCCCTCCTTATCGCCTTTGGGATCGTCGGGATGGGTGTATTTGTACCATTTATCGCGGTCGCCCTCGCCATCATCACCGACATACATCTGCCAGGTATCGGTTTTTTCAATAGCGGCTTGCTTCTGTTTTAACAGCTGCGCTATCGCCGCATCGGAATTTTGCACCATATTGGCGGTGGCGGTAACCGTTGGGTTCATAATGCCATTGATCACCGCGATCACGGTGGGAAATAACAGGATAGCCATGCCTAAAGCGAATGGGCGCAATAGTGGGTAGAAGTCCACCGGTTCCGCTGCGGCGATCTGCCGCCAGACACGGGCAGCGATAAACCAAAGCGCACCGAAACCGGCGATGCCGCGGCCAACACCGATGAGTTGGCTGCACATGGGCAGCATATCTTTATATACGCCGTCCAGCACGCTTTGCAGGCCGTGGATGTCGTTCGAGAGGTCGCCAGCCCGGGCGAATTGGGGCAGAGCTATCGCGGTAACTGCGGCCAGCGCAGTTATAATTATTTTGTTTTTCATAGGTTTTAGTTTAAGCCGTAGAGTTGTTTAAGTGCTTTGGTATCGTGCAAATCCTTGCTTCGCTGGAGGCTGAGCATGGTGCCCTGTCTATTAAAAAATCTTAGGAATTGAAGCTGATCAGAACTACTATTATAAATGCGGTCTATAGCCCGAAGCCGGTCATCATCCGACATGCGGAGTTTTCCGCCGGTCATGATATTGCCGAGTTCATCCAGATTTTGGCCGCTTTGTTTAATGAGTTGGTTATAGACATTATTAAAGTAATTCAGTTCATTAACGCTGAAGGTGCCGCTCTGTCGGAACCGGCTCAGGTTCTTTTTGTACTCGCTGACGATGCTGCTTTGCTGCCCGATGATCTCCGCGACCCGG
Organism: Mucilaginibacter sp. UYCu711; assembly: GCF_050433825.1. Lineage (NCBI taxonomy): Bacteria > Pseudomonadati > Bacteroidota > Sphingobacteriia > Sphingobacteriales > Sphingobacteriaceae > Mucilaginibacter > Mucilaginibacter sp. UYCu711. The sequence goes on from NZ_JBNPWM010000005.1 coordinate 380,172, forward strand.
CCATAATTCTGCACCGAGGGGCTGACCGCCATCAAACCGGTCAAATACGCATTATGTAAATTGAAATTGCCTTTCGACAAATTCGAAATGGTACTATAGCCTTGCTGGTAGATTTGGTAACCTTGTTTCAGATCGGACAGGATACTCTTGAACTGAGTCAGCTTTTCGATGTTCAACATGAGTTGCTGCAGTTCGTCGCTTTGCGCCTGAACTTTGATACTGACTAATAAGATTACAGCAATTATTTTAATGGTTTTCATACAAACTTTTTAAAGTGTTTACATCAATTTGTTCCTGTTGTCTTTGCAGATTTATATTTTTGACATCATTGCTAAACTTGGCTGCAAAACGATAGTTACTTTGCATATTCGCATGAATCCGCGCAATCTGTCGTAATCGTTCCTCATCGCTCATTTCAACCTTGTTATCCGTCAGGACCGTTTGCAGATCAGTTAACTGCGCATCGCAATCCGTCAGCAGAGCTTCGCATACCTTTTTGTTGTAAGTTGTTTTTTCAATGGTGTTTAACCGAAGCAGGATATCATGTTGCCAACGCAGGATATCATTGACCTGCGGATTGTTTTTGACCGGCACACTGACAGTTTTTAAGTGATTATAGTAAGTTGTATGCAAGCCAAATTCTGATTTGGCCGAGTTGCCGATAGCACTTAAACCGCCTTTGGCGATGCCATAGCCTGTTTTTAAAAAACCGCTATAAATTTGCAAAGCGGCAATTTGCTGCAAGAGATATTTCTTTTGCGTTTTCTTTTGGCTGAACCACTCCGCGAAAGTTTGCGCCTGGGCGCAATTGGCGGAAAGCAACAGAACGATGATGATTTTAATGGATGCCATATAATTTTTGATGGTTTGTACTTCGTTTAGCCCGTTACTACGGTTGAGGCTTAATAAGATATTTTGATTGTTGTATTGCTTCAGGTCACCGTAATTCTCATCCAGCCGGTTCCCGGCCTGGTTGATCATTTCCAGCCGTTGCTGATCGGTCATTTGGGTGCGGCCGGGATTGATGACCAGCATGATCTGGTCAAGGTTTTTGGCACTGGCATCTAAAATGCCTAAGTAAACCCGTTGCATTTGGTCGATCTCTTCAGCCCGGAAATGCTTATCTGACTTGAATAAGTTCCAAACCCTTTGGTATTCACTAACCATGTGAACTTGTTTAAGGGTCAGGTCTTTGATTCGCTGGTAATAGGTGATGGTTGATTTGACCTGGCTTAATTCCTTATAATAGTCGTCATAAAGCGTCTTTTGTTTATCCGACCAGTTGGAGATCTCGTTAAGCCTGAATTTGGACAATTCATTCTCGATGGTTTTCTGCGCATTTTGCAGCCAGATGGTTTGGTTCTGCATGCGCTGCACCTTGAGATCAATGGCCTTGATCACTTTCTTGACTACAGCAGTCACAATTTGGTATTGGGCCTGGCTATTGGTTGCTACTAATAGCAGTATAATAACAATTAGCTTTTTCATGGCAGTTTAGTATAAATAGTGTTACCGATCTGAATTTCTTCGCCGACAATCATCGGCGGCGCATCAGGGCTATGTAGCGTCCATTGACGTGTTTTATACGCTTTAGGTAATAACTGCCCATTGCGTATTTTCTGAAACCCCGTATGATTGATGACGACTGTATCACGGATGATGAGCGTGTCATCTACCACAGAGTATTGCCCATTAGTATGGTTGACATAGATGCCATCATTATTCTTGATGTTACAGGCTGAGAGTAGCAGCGCGATATAAAGGAACTTTTTCATGCGGCTTGTTTTTCTTCGAGCACGATCATCGCGATAGCCTTCCGGATATCGCCGTACTTTTGGGTGTATTGTTGAACTTTTGCTTTTTCAGCTGATTCGGTGGTATAGGTCCAATATTCTTCGCGGCTCACCTCTGTGCGGTAGACCCGCGATAGCTGGCCGTTGAGCGATATGAATACTTCTTTGTATTTGTACCGTTCATCATTCGCCCGGTTCATGCTCATGATGAGTGCGGTTTCCTTATCGGTTATACCGAGTAGTTGCTGAATTTTTGGAAAGTCGTTTTGGTACTTGCGCTGGTCTAATAGGATTTTACAGTCGCTGTTGTTGATAATGGCTTGCTTTACAACTGGTGAAGAAATAATGTCTTCAATATCCTGTGTTACTACGATAGCTTCGCCGAAGTATTTACGAACCGTTTTGAATAAGTACTTAATATATTCGGCCATGCCTTCACGGGCGATGGCTTTCCAGGCTTCTTCGATCAGGATCATCTTTCTTACATCTTTGGGCAGCTTGCGCATTTTACTCACGAAAGTCTCCATGATAATGAGGGTGACGACCGGGAATAGGATGGGGTGATCTTTGATATTATCCAGTTCAAAAACAATAAGGCGGCGCTGCAACAGATCCAAATTTTCGGTGGCGTTCAGCAAATAATCATATTCGCCACCTTTGTAATAGGGCCGCAAAACAAAGATGAGGTTGTCTATATCGAAATTCGCATCTTTTACTTTAGAGGCCTTCATAGTTTCATAAAATGGACCTTTCAAAAATTCATAGAAGCTGTCAAAGCTGGCAAACTCCGGCTCGGCTTCATAATAATGAAACAGCGCATCTGAAATGGCGATGTATTCACTTCGTTGTACGCCTTCATCTTCTTTTTTCCAGAGTGCGAGGATCATTGCTTTGATGCTTTCGCGTTTTTCAGTATCCAGTGTATCGCCTTTACCTACATAAAAGGGATTAAAACTGATAGGGCTGTCTTCACTATAGGTGAAGTAATAGCCACCAACGAATTCGCAAAGCCCCTGGTAACTATGGCCGACATCGACTAAAACGATGTGCGCATCCTGCTCATAATAGCTGCGGAGCAGGTGGTTAGTAAAAAAGGATTTACCGCTGCCGGATGGGCCTAAGATGAATTTATTACGGTTAGTGGTGGTACCGGTTTTCATCGGTTCATCACTTAAATCCACATGCAGCGGTTTGCCCGATATGCGGTCGCCCAGGCGAATGCCGCAAGGCGATAAAGAACTGCGGTAATTGGTTTCGAGATTAAAAAAGCAGGCTGCTTGTTCCGCGAACGTATCGAAGGTGTCGTTCATCGGGAAGTTACCACTATTGCCGGGCAAGCCGGCCCACCAGATCTGCGGTGCGCCATCCGTTTCCTGTTTGGGTATAGCATCCAACTGTGCAAGTGCGGAACTGACTTTGTTTTTGATGTCCTTGGGTTCGCCCCAAGCCAGGATGTTAAAGTGTGCCTTAACCGGAAGCCTTTGCTGGCTGATCGCTTCGTGCAGGAACTCCTGGGTAGCATCACGGCCAATTGCGTTTTCGCGGGAGTATGCCGAGAGCGATTGCAGACGCAGCTTCTTGGCTTCCAGTTTCTTTAAGGTCTTGGCACTATCTTCTATGAATAAATATTGGTTATAAATATGATTACAGTCGAGTAGCGCGCCGATGGGACTGGCAAAGCCGGTACTGAATTTGGTTTTGTCGGTGCTATACTGGTCGTAAGTGATACGAGGGCCAACTAATGCTGGCAGGTGCTCGGCTTCGGCCAACGTAAATAACTGGCAACGGTTATCGCCGATGCGTAATTCATCGCGCAGATGAATGTCTTTGAGTATGGGTTCATCGTTGCATCCTAATAAGAAGCAATATTGTTCCAAAATACCAGGCGTTGTTAATGTGCCGGTTAATTGGTCATCGTTGAGGCGACGTAGTTTTAAAAGGCCACTATCTTCTAACACGCGTTTGAATTGCCCGGCGCTATCTATGAAATCGCTGAACGCTTCGCTGGAAGCAGTGGGCGTAATATGTTTGCGCATCAGACTACTCGCCGCGCTGTTCACTGCTTTGAAGTTTTCGGGGCGTTTGGTCAGCATCACCAAACAATGGTGCGCTAAATAGGGCCGTTCATTAAAAAAGCGTTCGCTGGCTTGCCCTAAAAAGGTTTGGTCGACAAAGGTTGCTTTGTAATTGTCTTCGACGAACCAATCCTGTTTATGAAAGATGCTGTTCTTTGGCAGCAGCTTGATCGCTTTTACCCAGGTCTGGTGAAAGGCCATATACTCGTCGTTCGACAAAGTGAACAACTCGGGCAGCGTCACCGCGAATGCGATGGTCAGGTCACCCTGTGCGGATAGCATCGCGTTATTTTCTACCCGGTAGATCGGGAATATGTCTTCAGCATTTTTCATAGAATAGCTTTCTTGATTTGAATTTTAAATAGGTCGGCAGGTAACGGCGGGCATTGCGTTTCATAAGGCCGTGTTCACCATATTTATGGCTTAAGCCAAATACTTTATAAAATAATAAACTTCCTAAACCGGCAATGATGGTGATACAGAAATATACGGCCATACCAACTAAATAGAGGATAGCGAATAGGATTAATAGGCCAACTAATCCACCGCCTAAATAGCCAATGTATTGTGCTTTCAACCCTTTAAATTCTATTGGCTTATTAATGCCTTTGTTAATTATATAACTCATAGTATTTTCATTTATTTAAGCCCTCCCTTCCGGGGAGGGTTTGGGTGGGGCTTCATACGCCAAAAAATGATTTAAGTACGGTAGCCACCACTACCAAAAAAATGCAGGAGCCGAACCAACTGGAGGCGACTTTGCCTGTATCATGTTCGCCATCATTCCATTTTTTATAAACCTTGATAGCACCGACTAACCCTATGATAGCCCCAATGGCATACATTAAATTGGTTCCTGTCGCGAAATAACTTTTAACTTGATTGGTAGCTTCATTGATGCCGGCATTGCCGTCCTGAGCCATCGTTACCGTTGCTATCAATAGCAGGGAGATGATTGCGGTTATCTTTTTCATGATGTAAAAGTTAAAGGCCATTCCGCAGCCTGTATCGTAAATGGAAGTTTGGTGGCCGCGAAAGTTTTTAACGAACTGATAATAGCAGGCAGACTAATCTCATCAGCGTATACATCGTATTTGTCAATAAGTAATTTGAGCAGCGAAAGAAACTCGGATTTGTTATCGGTTTCGGCAAAGGCAGCAACCAATGTTTCCGCTTCCGCCAGCAAGTCATTGGCGGGCCCTTTAGGCAGCGTTTGATCGCTGATATCGTCGGGTTGGGAATTACTGAAAATCAGTTCATCTGGATCAAACAGCCCCGTATCAGTTTCCGGTTTTGCTTCACCCATTACGACCTTGGCAACTGCAGGAACTATAGTCTGTACCGGTGGTGCAATTTTAAGCTTTGCGAAAATTTCAGCGCGATAATAGCGCAGACCGACGTAGCCATACCAGAGTAAGGAGAGTAGGAGGAGGGCAGTGCTATATTGCTGCCAGGAGATCGCGTTTAACATATCCTTTTGTTTTAACCCGCCGACACCATGCCGCCGGGCAAAACAAAAGTGGTGAGTGCCTGATTTTTTCTTTCACAACACTTCCGCAGGTGGTGTGATTTTCCCTGAATGAAGGACTGTTATGGCTGTTTATAGACTGCAATACATTTACAGGCCTAACTTGTCTTCAATTAAGCGGATCAGTCCGTCTTTCAGTTTATTCAAGAAGAGTGGGGTGACTTTTTTACGTTTGCTGATATCCAATAATTTGTGATAGGATTCTTTGATCTCCATTTGAAAAACAAATTCAAAAATGCCGACGAGCTCACTTACATCGACATTGCCGTTATTGACCGAACCGGAGGCTTTTAAGGAATAGATCAATTCAATTGCGTCAGTAGGGCTGGCGGTCCAACTTGGGTGAGTGAAAGGAAAAACTTTATGGCCATTTAAGTTAGCCAAATCCTCGTTGCCAATTTTGGCCAGCTCCAGGTTCAGATAATCCTGGAATTTTTCGTTCGCAATAAGCTTCGATAATTTATAATCGTGACTCGTGGAGAATTGTTCATCTTCTTCAAAGTCTTCCAGCTCGATATGGACATCGAAGCCTCCGCGAGTAAAATAAAGTTCATCCAGTTGCTTCATACCTGAGCGGTAATAGGCATAAAATGCGCGGTTGTGGTCAAAAAAAGTTTTGAGTTCGGAAAGGTGCATGCGGATATAGTCCCGCTGAATATCTTCGCCGCCGCTGGGCTTTTGCATAGCGAAATTATACAGGCTGATAAAATAAATGTATCTGCTGTAGAATTTGGGTTTGACCTCCTTGAAGAAGTGGACCTCTTCGGCCACAGTATCAAAAGCGTAGCTGGCGACGTAGTTTTTGAGTTTCGTCATTGCTTTTTTGGAGACCAGGACAGAAGCTTTGAATTGGCCGGGCAGGGGTTGGTTGTTGAGCGATATCTCAGTTAATTGATTTTCTAAAGCGCTTAGGAAGCGCTCGGTAAATGTTTTCATAGATTCAGGTAGGTGTTGTATTAGTTAATACTTATACGCGGGACAGACCTGAACTGTATAAGTGGCACTGGTATGCCAGGGACAGAACAAGCCAGCCCGCGTATCAGCAGGCATAGCATGTTCCCGTCCCTATTAAAAATTACCAGTTTTCTTATACGGGGTATTATTTCGTTTTATGTTTTATCCTAAGTTTTCATATTTGATCTGATTGCAATTTGGCAAAACAAAAAGGCCCGCCGCTCCATCAGCGGGCGCTTTTATTAATTAACTAGCTTTTCTCATAACTGACATGAAAAAATGAAAAGAACGGGGAGAGTACTTGGTTTGAAATAAAATTTAGGGTGTTTTTTGCTCAGGCAACAGTACCAAACGGATGTAATTATCACCGCTTAGATATTTTGCTGCAATTTGTTTGATTTTTGCTGGCGTAACCTGATCTTGCACAGCCGAAAGCTGGTTTACCTGGTCGACATCTTCCTTATTTTCCAGTTGCTTATTCAGGTAATTTAACCAGAAGCCATTAGTTTTTAACGCAGTTTCTTGCACGGTTTTAGTTTCCGTTCGCCATTTATCCACATTATCCTGTAATGGACCGTCTGTCTTCAGTTTATTGATTTCCTCTTTTGCCGAGGCTATCAACTTTTCCACATTTTTCGGGGCACAACCAAATTGCACCACCAAACTAAAACGAGCTTGTGGATATTTGCCGGTACTTACAAATACACCAGGGCTATAAACCCCGCTTTCTTCCTCACGGAGCCTTTGTATCAGCCTGATCTCTAATGTTTCCTTTAAAGCATCCATGCTAATATTATCTTCGGCGTTATAATCATATTTGCCAGAATACACTAATATTACTGTAGATTGAGGTTCAGTGCCTTTGTAAACAGTTTTTTCTAATTTCCCCTCTGGGATCTGGATTCCCAAATCCTTTGCCATTTCTGGTTGGCTAAGGCTTGGCAGGCCACCTAGGTATTTTTCCAGTAATGGCTTTATCTTTTCTACATCGAAACTACCGATGAAGGTGAATGTAAAGCCGGTAGCGTTCGCAAAACGTGCTTTATAAAAATCATAAGCCACATCCAATTTGATTTGGCTCAATTTGTCCAGACTGGGGCCGGTGCGGCGCGGACTATGATTACCCAACACAGCGCTTACACTATCGTTAAAAACACTTTTAGGATCATTCCCCCGATTTAATATAGCAGCCTTACTGCGGCTAATTATTCCGTCAAACACTTCTTTGTCTTTTCTCGGTTCAGAAAGGTAGGCGTAGCTTAGTTGTAAAGCTGTTTCGAGGTCATTTACTGTTGATGATCCGCTGATACCCTGGTTACGTTCTGCAATGAAAACTGATACACCAACCTGTTTCCCGCTCAGGTATTTCTGCAGTTCGGTTTGTGAGTAATTACCTGCCCCTCCGGCCGTTACGATACTCGCGGCACTGGCAGCTGACTGATATTCTGCATCAGTTGACAGAGAGTTGCCACCCGCTGAAGACCCACTGAAAATAATCTGGTCATTCTTAAACGCGGTTGGCTTTAGTAAAACTTCTATACCGTTGCTTAAAGTAAGTGCGGTAATATTTAATGCGTTATCATGCTTTTTAGCTATAATCTTTCCGGCTATCGGTTCAGTAGTTAACAATGGCTTGTTACTCATCTTGTCTTGGTAAGGTTCCAGAGTTTCGGCAGCAACAGCATTTATCCAGTTGTTAAATGTCTGTTCATTAGGCAACCCGCTCTTTTCTTTCTCGGGCGCCATTACCAGTATATCCCGGTTAATGTTGGTAATATAGGTTTTGGTTAAACCGTTAACTTCGTTTAAGGTGATAGCAGGCAGGCTTTCTTTAACCAAATCATATTCTTTAACAATACCAGGGGCGGCAGTGCCTTTCAGGAAATATTCTTGGTATTCTTTTACAAAGCTGCCTGAACCTGTTTTGTCTTTTTCTTTCAATGCCTCATCCATGCTGCCCTGGAAATCCTTTTTAACCCTATCCAATTCGGTTTGGGTATAGCCGAAACGGCGCACCCTTTCTACCTCACGCCATACAGCTTTAAAGCCGCTTTCGAGTTCGCCGGGTTTAGCAGCTATGCTGACATTAAAACTGTTCAGGTTGCTTATAAAGCCGGATATCCCTGCATTACCCTGCAAGTAAAGTGGGTTCGCGGTACGCGATAGCTCGGCATATCGTGCAGCCAGTATCCGGTTAAACAGCGCGGTAGCGATGCTTCTATGGTAATCTGCGGCGGTCTTAAGCGGCGGTAATGAATGTTTGATAAGCACCTGCGCTACGGTGCCGGTCATTTCTTTATCTGTAACCGCTATAAAATGGTTCTTTCCATCAATAGGTACACCATATGGAAGCCTTGGCCTTTCATGTTCTGGGTTCTTTAGATCGCTGAATTTAGCTCTCACCACTTTTTCCAAACTATCTGCATTAATGTCGCCAACAACTATCAGCGCCTGCAGGTCGGGTCGGTACCAGTCATGATAAAAACGGGCTATGGTGGGCCGCTTAAAATTATTCAGTACCGTATCCAACCCTATCGGTACTCTCACGGCATAGCGCGAATTATTTAAAATAACCGGCCAGTATTGGCGCTGCATGCGTTCGCCGGCGCCTTTGCCTAATCTTTTTTCTTCCAGCACCACCCCGCGCTCCTTATCTATCTCACCTGCATCCAGCGTGGCGCTTTGCGCCCAGTCATGCATAATCTCTATGCCTTGGTGAAAGATCTCCGGCTTATCAGACGGCAACGGCAGTTCATACACTGTTTCATCAAAGCTGGTATAAGCGTTAATATCTGCTCCGAACCTGATGCCCGATTTTTGTAGATAATTCACTACTTCGTTATGTGGAAAATGCGTGGTACCGTTAAAGCTCATATGCTCCATAAAGTGAGCAAGACCTTGCTGGTCATCGTCCTCTAAAACAGAACCGACTTTATTAACCAAATACATTACCACGCGGTTTTTTGGCTCTTCGTTATGGCGAATATAATAAGTAAATCCATTGGCGAGTTTGCCTGTTCTAACTGCTTTATCAAAAGGTAAAACCTGCTCGCTTGATTTAACCGGTGCTTTACGCTTTAGTTGTGCTTTAGCACAATTTGCTGTGATCAGCAAGGCTGAAAACACAAATATTAAATGTGCATTTTTAAGTTTCATATTTTTAGTACTAGTTGGGTTAATTAAATATTGAAGCCAGCTTTTTTGCTAATTCATCGCCGCGAAGGTTTTTACCTATAATTTTACCATTGGGGTCAATAAGGTAGTTTTGCGGGATAGCATTGATGCCATAAAGTTTTGCAACCGCGTTCTCACTATACCTAAGATCAGATACCTGGGTCCATTCGAGCCTGTCAGCTTTAACTGCCGCAAGCCAGTCTGCTTTTTTTCCTGGCATGTCCAATGAAACGCCTAACACGGTAAAGTTCTTGTCTTTATACTGATGATAGGCTTTTACTACGTTAGGGTTTTCCTTGCGGCATGGGCCGCACCACGATGCCCAAAAATCAAGCAGTACATATTTACCTTTAAAGCTTGCCAGCGACACCGGTTTATCATTTACATCGTTCTGAATAAACAATGGTGCTATAGCGCCAATAGCTGTAGCACGTGTTGAAGCTATCGCTTTGGCAATCTGCACGCCCAAGTGAGTGTTTTGTATAGCAGCAGGTAAAGTTTTAAATACCGGCTCAATTTGTTCGGCATCAATGACATCACCGGCAAATTGAGTTAATGCCACAAGCCCAATGTAAGAGGTGGGATTTTTTTTTGCAAAATCAAACAACAGCGCTTTTTTTTCTTCGTTTGCCTTACTTAAACGGGCTTGAAGACCAGCCACAAACGCCTGATCGTTTTTTTGAGCTGCGGTTGCTGCTGCATAATCGGCATTGATCCTGGCTATCACTTTATCAGGGGGTGAAGTTGCCAGTATGAATTTTTTATACGCTTCGTTTATAGAGGAACCTGTAATTATAGCTGTCTTCGCCGAATCTTTCCCGTTAACAGTTATGGTGCCTTTGTCCAGGTATAATGCTTGCAGATCGCCCGGTTTGCCGCGCAGTTTAGCCAGTCCAACGCCATGGTGATCCATTACCAATTGCGCGCTTGTCGGCTCGGCTAATGTTCCTTTAAAAGTAAAGGCCCCGTTATCAAGCAAAGCAGAATCAATAATATATTTTCCGGCTATCGGGTAAATTAAGTATGCTTGGGCCGGTGCTTTTTCAGTACCAATTTTAGCTTTCAAGGTAAAAGTGCCGTCTTGCGCCCAAACCAATGCCGGAACTATAACGAGGGCCAATAGAATTAGTTTTTTCATGGTATTTGTTGTTTAATTTGGTATTGTTGATGCGCTATTTAATATTTCCAGTATGCCCTCATTTTCAATAATTATCATACCCTGCCTGTCGGTAGTGATGCCTTCTGACATGGTGTAGGGATAGGTGGGCACATTCCCATCCATTAAAGTAGGCATATAACCAAACTGCACATTCTCTTTTTCCATCAGCTTGTCGCCAACCTCGATAATATGCGTAGAAATGATAAAAAAGCAATTCTTGTAAGCGGAAAATTCTTCTGTTACCGCAAGCGTTGCATCAAAGGCATCTTTAACATTGGTCCCTTTAAACAGCTCGTCAAATATTACTACCATATCTTTGCCATTGCTTACTTCTTCAGCCACTGTTTTTACCCGCAATACTTCCGCGTAAAAATGGCTGTAACCCATACTCAGGTCATCGGGCACATTGATGGATGAATAAATACCATCCATAATAGAAAACTCCATTTGTTTAGCCGCAACCGGGAAACCCAAATGCGCCAGGTACATGGCCACACCAAACGTTTTCATCAGCGTTGATTTGCCGGCCATATTAGCGCCTGTTAAAAAAAGCAAATTGCTTTGTTGGTGCAGGCTTAGCGTATTACTTACCGCGTTTTTTAATGATGGGTGATAAAGCCCTTCTGCCTTTATAAGATTGCTCTGTTTTGGTAATGCGGTTGCATAAGTGAAGTTTTTTTCTTCAGCAATGCCGGCAACAGCTATATATACATCTATGTGATAAATGATGTTTATAAGCACCTGCATCTCTTTTTGCAGGGTATGCCTTAGTAAATGATCGTAAAAAGTGGTTTTACTAAATGATAGCTTTTTAGCGTCTTCCCAACTAAGCCAGTTAAGGCGATTGTCATTAAAAAATGCTTTCGCAATTTGTAGCTGTTGTGCGTAAGGGTTGTCCTTGTCATCAAATTCATCTATAAACAACGCAAAGGATTTTAATATGGCTATCGTAGCAAGAATCCCGGTTTGCATAGTGACATACTGTTCGTCTTTTATCGCCGCTGCCAATACCAGTTTACGTAAATTGCCCGTGCCGGCAAATATTAAATTAGGGTTTGGTGTACCCCCGCTGATATAGTTTTCCATTACATCAAACTCCTGCCTGCCTGCAGGGAAGGTTAACGCTTTACCCTGAAAATATTTGAAGATCCGGGTGCGTAGGTTCATTTGTTCCGGATCAGCCAGTGGCTGGCGGAACATTTTTTCGAGCAGCTTTTCGCCGCCGGTTGTTTTTACCCCGTTAAAAAGATTAAATATGGAATCCTGTTTATACCTGCCCGTGAGGTTCAGGTCATCCAGAGTTTGTTTATCTGCTATAAAACTCATGCTGTTTTCTTTGTGCCGTTTTTCAGCAGGTCTATAATACCTTCATTATTAATTATGATCATTCCGTGCCTGTCGTCGGTAATACCTTTTTCAAGCGTATAAGTGTACACAGGTTTATTGCCATCCATAAGGGTAGGCAGATAGCTAAAGCTGATATTCTCACACATCCTTTTCAATACTTCGCCTGCTTCAATAATATGGGTGGAAATAACGAACATAGAGTTGCGCTTGTTAGCAAAACCTGCGGTGATAGCTATCGTGGCTTCGTAGGCATCCTTTACATTGGTACCCCTAAAAAGCTCATCGATGATTACAAATAAGTTTTTACCTAAACTCAGTTCCTTGGCTACTTTCTTTACCCGCAATACCTCAGCGTAAAAATGACTGGTACCGGAGCCAAGGTTATCGGGCAGGTTAATGGTGGTGTAAATCCCGTCCATTACGGTAAACTCCATGCATCTTGCCGCTACCGGAAAACCCATATGTGCCAGGTACATAGCAGTACCTAATGATTTCATGAAGGTTGATTTACCGGCCATATTTGCCCCGGTTAAAAACACAACATTACCTGCCGGCGTGAGATCAAAATTGTTAGCTACCGCGCCTTTTAACTGCGGATGATAAACGCCTTCTACCCGCATGCTATGTGTATTGCCTTCCAGCGCTATTGGGAACACAAAATTATTTTCGACAGCAATGCGCGCGACTGATATATAAACATCTATATAATAAATATAGCGTAATAGCTTCATCAGTGTTTCACGGTACTGAAACCGGAATAAAATATCCAGTTCGGATAGTTTTTCAAAGGATAACTTGCTGTTATTACTATTTAGAAGCACCTGTTTAAACAACGCCTCATTAAGTAAACCATCAATAGCTTCCTTATCCTGCTGATACGCTGTTTTATTTACTGACGTAAGCGACGTTGTAAATGCTTTAAGCGCGTTTACGATCGCTACAAAAGCAGATACACCATTGTTTATAAATTTATAGTTGCTATCCTCGGCTATTAAGTTATTGAGCCTTTTTATAACGGTGTCGCCTTCGCGCGATAGTTTTGTCCTTTCGTCTGTATTACCCAGGTATTGTTCTACAATATCAAAAAGCTCGGCATCAAAAGGAAATGAGGGAATGATAGAAAAATACCTGATGACGCCGCTGCGCTTATTAATAGCAGCGGCATCAGACAGTGGGAACCTGAACATCTCTTCCAACAGATCCGCGGCACCCCTTGTATGCGTATGATTAAACAAGGTATATATTGAAGCGCGCGAATGCTTCCCGAATATGTTCAGGTCCTCAATAGTTTGCTGGTCGGTAGTAAATAGCATATTATTTTCTTTTACGCCTGATCAGGAATATAACGGCAAATATTAAGATGATTCCGGGCAAGATTCCTAAAAGGAAAACTTTGAGGGTGTCAAAACTTGAACTGGTTAAATTAATTTTCGTTTCTTGTGATTCTGGCCGACTGGTATCAATCGGGAACTGCCCATAGGTGAACCATCTGAATAGCTGTGTATTAAATGCAAAGTTGGAATTTCCGTAAGGTGTCATTGCAGTTGTGGTTAGAAAGTCGGCATCCCCCGCCACAATAATGCGCTGCTCTTTTCCATTAACATTCCTGGTCAATGCCAATACGGTTGAAATGGAACTATGATCGTCGCCATCAACGGCAGAATATTCGATCGCCGCAGAGTCCAGCACAGCCTTGCCTTTTTTGTTCCAGGTTATTTTTGCGTCTGTCATCAATAAAGGTTTTACCCGATAAGAGTTACTAGGCCTATAGTTTAATCCCATTACGCTTGGCATTTTTACGCCTACGCTATCAGTAAAGGGTTCTATCAGCCCAGCCGAGAGTTCGGTTGCAGCTTTGGTTAACAGTGGTTTTACCAAGTCCGGGGGATTATCCTTGTTGGTTTGCAGTAATAAGCCATCCATTGCTTTTACGCCCAAAGTCTCAAGTATGGGTTCCAGAACAGCCTTTTTATCCGGCTCACCTGCAATAAGAAGGTTACCGCCATCGGCAATATATTTTCGAATTTTTCCTAAAACTACGGGACTGAATGCAGTCCTGGGGTCGCCTATTACCAGCGCACTAATGCCTTTAGGGATATCCTGATTTTGCAGTGTTATAGTCTCAACATCAAATCCCTGGTTGATTAAAGCGTATCTAAACGTAATGTCATTCGCTATCGCGCCAAAGTCATGGGGGCCTAATTTATCGATACTTCGCTCGTACTCCCCTTGTAAAAATGCTATCTTGGGAAGGCTTACTGTCAGTCTTTTTAACGCAGCAGTGACCTCGGCCTCCCCAGGCCAATATTCTTGGTCATTAAAGGACCGCAAAAATGTGGTTTTACCTTTAAACTTCACTTGCGCCACATTTCTATATTGTTCAGCCCGGAGATCAATGATCTGATTTATTTCTTCCCGGGTTTTAAATTTTTTAAAATCAACCTTGTAAGTATCAGCAAACCGCTTGGCAAGTTGCTTAGGCGTTTTTCCCGGATAGTACTTTCCCAAATTTGCGTTTGGATCAAGTTGTGCGGCATAGTAATATACATAATTCAATTTGATATTGGGCTTGAACCTTAAATACCTTGCCCAACGGTCGAGATCAGCATTTCGATGTTCCGGGCCACCTAAAGAAAAATGCGGATCCAAGAGGTTCACATAAGAAGTGATCTCTAACGGCTCATCCCCAATCTGCGCTATCACCTTCTGCGTATTGGGTGTAAGTGTGTTGATATTGGTGGATGTTACATCGAGGTAGCCAATCCAGCCGGGAATACCGCTGATATAACCTAGTGCTAGGGCCAAAACGAAGGCAACACTATACCTGCCCGCTATGACAATAAATGATTTGGTTGACCGATCTGATTGTAGTTTAATAATGCTGAAGGCAAGAAAAAGGGCCGAAATAATAACAAAATATAAGAGGTCTTTAGTCTCCATGAGGCCCAAAAGGAAATGATTTGTACGCTGGGAGATAGAAAGGAAATAAGTAAGGTCTCTGACAAAGTCAATACCCTGCCATAGTTCTCCAACATACTCCAGAGCAGCAAATACCACCAGAGTACTGATGGCCGCCACGATTTGGTAAGAAGTAAGGCAGGACATGAACAGCCCGATGGCCGAATAGGCACATAGCAACAGGAAAATACCCAGCATCCCTGATAGCAACACCCCGGTATCAGGCGACTTAATGTTAAAATGGCCTGATATAGCTAAAATACCCAATAGGGCAATAAGCAACAGATTATAACCCACCATAGCAAAAAACTTTCCGAGAACGATTTGGCTTACTTTTATTGGGGATGAATAAAGAAGTTTGATGGTGCCGCTACTAACTTCACGGCTGATCAGCCCCATAGTAAGCAAAGGGAGATACAGATATATTTTAGACATGACCACTGAAAACATCCCAAAAGGGGGGCCGAATACATGTAAAGTAAGATATCTGAGGTATAATAAATTAGCCCCGCCCAGATCTTGAAGATTTAGGTAACTATGTATATTTCCCGTATACGCCATACTTGCCTGAAATAGAAAAACAATGGCTAAAAACCATGCAATGGGCGAGTAAAATAGCGTGCTAAGTTCTAATTTGGCTATTTTGTAGATAGTTTTCATTTAATTAGTTTTTGATTTGTTTGACAATTGGGCGAATACTTCATCAACAGAGCTTTTATCAAGGTGGATCTCTCTTAACTGCCAGCCTTTTTTAACACTGACCTCCACAATCTTTTCAGAAATCGCTGCATCTCCGGTAAAAAACAAGCGTACTTGTCTTTCGGTCAGAAATTCAACTTGTGTAACGCCCGGTATATTCAATAGCTCTTCTTTTGGCGGCGGATTGTATAGCTGTGCCAGCACGCTATGAGGCTCCACATAATTGTTAAATGCATCCATGGTATCGGCAAATACGATCTTACCGCCCTCGATCATGGTAATATCCTTGCACAACAACTGGATCTCTGATAAAATATGCGAAGAAAATATCACCGTACGGTCCTCGGCAATTTCTTTTATTAATGCTCTGACTTCAATAATCTGGTTAGGATCTAAGCCGTTTGTTGGCTCATCCAATACTACCATTTTGGGGCGGTGAATAATGGCTTGGGCAATGCCCACACGCTGACGGTAGCCTCCCGAAAGATTTTTTATCAGTCTTTTGCTAAAGTGGGTTATGCCGCAACGCTCTTTTGCATCGTCAAGCGCAGCTTTTAACTGGCTCTTATCCATCAGGCGTAAATACGCGCAATGGGTTAGATACTCATCTACAGTAAGATCAAGATATAAAGGGGGATTTTGCGGCAAAAAGCCTATCAATTTCTTTGCAGCTTCTGGATCTTTACGCATATTTATACCATCAATATAAACCTCACCCTCAGTTTGATTCAACACCCCACACATGATATTCATAGTAGTAGATTTGCCCGCGCCGTTGGAGCCTAACAAGCCGGTAATGCCTGTTTGGTTTATCTCCAAGTTAATATCGCGTATGGCCCAATTACTACTATAACGGTGCGATAAATGCTCAATTCTTAAAATTTGATTCTTCATTAAATATTTTTTTTACGAATTTCTCCCAGTCCATGATATCATAGCTGTGCATATTGGTTAATAAATGGTAAGTTATTTGATAAATAAAAAGCACGGTGTACGTTAATTCGCTTATTAGCATACACCGTAACTTAAAGGTTTATTATTTATTTGTAGCCCAAGTTTTGTATAAGGTTTTTGTTAAGCGTTGTGTATTTTCTTAGAAAAGGAAGCAGTAAGATATGCGCATCAATACCGGGCTTTAGTGGCTGTAGAACAGCAAGTGCCTGGTCAGTGCGTTTTATATCGAACCAGCGGTTTCCTAATTCAAATGATAATTCCTTTCTTCTTTCATCGGCCAAAGCAGTAAGCAGTTGCGTTGATGTGCTGATTACTAATGGCGTTGTTAAACCCGCACGGGTGCGAATTACCTGCAGATCGGACGCACCTGCAGCTATCGACGCTGGTGTAGCTTGCTGTGCCAGTGCCTCAGCCCTGATCAGATAGATTTCTGCCAACCTGAAAATGATAGGATATTCCACAGGTTGTCCGGCGGTTGCGCCATTTGCCTTATATTTACTTACAACGTAGGTATTTGTTGCTAAAGCGGGTCCCGTTCCAGGCTTAATATAAGTTCCTTTACGCAGATCATTCGCCGCGAAACTATTTACCAATTCCGGTCTTATCGGATAAGTTACGCTAGAGGTCGGACTATATTGCAGGAACTGATTACCCAATGCTGTACCGCTTGAATTCCATACCTGAAAAATCGTTTCGTTACTAGTTGCAGCGAACACAGCGTTTAAATCATTGTTAATACTGTAAATACCAGAACCTATAACCAAGTCTGCGGTACTGGCCGCATTTACCCAATCTTTAGTGTAAAGATATGCTTTGGCCAATAGCGCATTGACCGCCTGTTTGTTAATTCTTGTGCGGTTCGGCACAGGATAAGCATTCATTAACAAACCGGCAGATGTTTTCAAATCGGCGATGATGTTCTGATAAATGGTAGCAACCGGTGTATTCCCTACCTGGCCGGAAATATTGGCGTCGGTCATCGTGACATAGGGTACAGTTCCATAATAGTTCACCAGTTGAAAATAACTGAAAGCCCTCAAGTAAAGTGCTTCGCCCTTTACTAAAGCAGCTGTGGCGGGGGTTATCTTCGATGCGCTACCTATCCCTTCCAGGATGGCATTTGCACTATATATTGTAGCATAATATCGGTCAAAAAAACCATTGGAGATATCTGGAGTATAAGCATTAAGTTCCGGTACCTTATCGTAGGCATAGGTAAGTTCATCTGCGTACAAAGCCGGCTCTGTATAAGCCGAGCTATAGTTACTGGAAAACTTTATATATACTCCATTTAATGCCGACTTTACAGTTGCATCATTGTCGAAAATAAATTCGCCCAAAAGGCTTGTCGTCGGCTTAATGTCTACAAATTTTTTGCATGACCATAGTGGAAGACTGATTAGCAGAATACCGAAAATGGCTTTTATAGTTTGTTTATGATAATTTTTCATATAAAATCAGATTAAAATGATGCATTCATACCAAATATTATTGTTCTGAGCGGTGGCAGAGATTGGTTACCGGTTAGCGGATCCAGTTCATACGCTCTGTGTTGATCAAAAACATAGAGATTTTGACCATTTACGTATAGTTGCACACGTTTCATTTTTAGTTTAGAGCTAAACGCAGCGGGCAGTGTATAGGCCAATGCTGCGTTACTTAACCTAAAAATATGCCTGGTCTGGATAAGTTGGTCAGCACTCAGGTAATAAAAAGACTGATAGGCAAAGTTTCTCGTAAACCTCGGGATAATGGTATTAGCCTCGTCACCAGGTTTTTGCCACCTGCCAAGTACAAAAGTACTCCAGTTGGCAGTAGAACTGCCTCCTACGTTATTGTTAGGATAATATGCAGGCACTCCTACTTGCCTCTCATAACGTATAAAGAAACTAAAGGTAAATCCCTTGTAGCTAAATTCGTTTGAAATACCGCCATACATAGGGTCAGCAGCGCCCGCAATAATACGGTCATCATTGCCCGGGAATTCGCCCGTAGTACCGTTTGCCAATTTATAAATTGGTAAACCTTTTGCGTTTAGCCCGGCTAATTGGTAGGCCTTGATAACGTTTAATGACTCACCGAGCGCATATCTAAATGTATATGCTGATGAAGCAAAGTCAGGATACTCCACCAGTTTATTGTCTGATTTAGAGAAATTAAAACTAGTATTCCAAGTGAAAGCACCAGCTATATTTTTGGTATTAAGCTCCAGTTCATAGCCCTTGTTCTGAACCAAACCAGGGAAATTGGCTGGATAATTGAAAAACCCTGTTTGTGTTGAAACATTGTTACTTACCAGTTGGTTGCCTGAACGGTTTCTGAAATAAGTGCCGGATAATAAAATGCGGTCATTTAAAAATCCAAGTTCTAACGCAGCTTCCAGTTTTTTAGTTGTTTCCCAATGCAGGTCCGGATTCGCAATTCCCGCGGGCACCAGGCCAGGTGAACCATTATATCCTCCAAAGCCTGAGAAATAAGTATTCAGATAGGCAAAATCTCCGATCCCGTCATTTCCGGTAATACCATAGCTGCCCCTTATTTTTCCATAGCTTAAGAATGGAAGATTATCTTTTATCCATTCCCTTTGCGTAAATATCCAGCCCAAACCTACCGCGCCAAAATTTCCAAATTTATTTCCGGGGCCGAAACGGGATGACCCATCGCGACGGAAAGTAACATTTGCCAGAACTTCCTGATTAAAATCGTAAGATAAGCGGCCGAAAAAGGCGTTGTAATTATAAGGCGTATACTGACTGCTTGTGGTAATTGTTCCCGCCGAACCTATATTACTTATCAAGTTGTCATTAGGAAAATTCGTACCTTTTTGTAAGAGGGAATTATATTTAGTTTCTTGGAAAGTGCTGCCAAGCAAGGCAGTGATGTGATGTTTATTGAAAGTGTGGCTGTACTCCAACTGGGGTTCAAGTATCCAGTTTTTATTGTCGGTAGTCTGTTTGTCCAATGTTGCGGTTGCGGAACTGCTGGTCGGATCAAAAGAACCGAGCGGTTGCTCCTGCGACATTTTTAATGTAGTTGTATTAAAGCCACCGGTCAACTTAAGTTTGAGGCCATGTATAAATTCATAGCTCATCAGGCCGTTTATACCAATGTTTGTAGTTGGCGCATAGTAGTGTTGCAGGGTATAAGACAATGGAAAAGTAGTATAGGTCCAGTTCGGGCTGCCATCAGAATTATAAATCGGATAATGGGGTGCCAGGAAAATGGATTGTACTAAGTCCGTAGGCAAAAGGTTAATAGTGGTTTCGCTATAGGTGGTGCGTGCCTCCATATTAAACTTCTTGTTTTCTGAACTACTACTGATATTCGCCGCAAGAGATTTACGGATAAATTTTGAATCGCCGGGCATTACTGTACCTTCTTTGTGGTAGCCCGCGCTAATCAAGTATTTTGTATTCTCGTTACCCCCGCTAATAGAAAGCCCAAGGTCATTGCTTACCGCTGTTTTGCTTATAAACTCTTTCTGCCAGTCGTGTACATTAGCTTGGTCCCACAATAAAAGATCCGGCGCATTGGTTACCGTAGGAACAGTAGTGGACCCCCCATAAGTAACGTCATTGGCGAAGGCTTCCTTACGCATGGCGAGGAACTGGTTTACATCAAGCAGATTTAACCGATTGCCTACCCGCTGTATGCCTGTTGAAGCCCTTATATTGATGGCCATCTTACCCACTTTACCGCGTTTAGTGGTTATTAGAATAACTCCGTTTGCACCTCTGGATCCATAAATAGCTGTCGCATCGGCATCCTTTAAAACGGTTACCGATTCGATATCAGTTGTATTTAGACTAGTTAACAGGTTTAATGATCGGTTGTCTAATGCGCCGGATACGGTAAGAGCTTGCGCGCTACTAACTGGAACGCCATCCAATATATATAAGGGATCTGTTGTAGCAAGTATAGAAGTCTGACCTCTGATCTTTACTTTAGGCGCGGCTCCTGAAATTCCGCTAGTCTGGGTAATTTGCAGACCGGCAATGCGGCCGACTAAGGCATCTAAAATATTGTTCACCGGTTGTTTTTCAATGTCTGCTGCATTTATGCTTCCCTGGCTACCGGTACTTAACCTTTGCGTGGTAGTACCATAGGCGATAACCTTTACCTCATCTAATTTAGAGTTGCCAATTTCCAACTTAATAACAGATAAGTCGGCACTTGCTTTAATATCCCTGGAAATATAGCCTATATAGGAAAAGCGAATGGTGGCACCCTCATCTACATTTGTTAAGGAAAAACTACCAGATAGGGATGTTGAAGTTGAATTGGTAGTACCTAAAACAATAACTGTAGCCCCTACTAATGGGTTTCCTTCTTTATCAACAACGTTCCCGTTAACATTCTTTGCTGATACCGCAGCAAGTATTTTGCTGAAAAATGATTTTTCTTTTATTAAAATGGTTTTACCCTCTATTTCATAGGTAAGTGACAGCCCCTGCAAAGACTTATCCAAGACTTCTTTTAAAGGGGTTCGATTAAAATTAACTACTTGATTGGGTTCTGTGTTCAATGCATCGCCCGAAATTAAAATATCATAACCCGTCTGCTTCTGAATTTCTATAAAAATTTGTTTTAAAGATGCGCTGCTATTGACATAGGTTATCTTCTGAGCGAAGCTTGCTGCGCTCACCTGTAAAAGTGTTGCGATGATTAAAACTGCCGTTAATTTCATGATCAGCAAGAATTTATGGATGTAGCCTTCCGGCGTACAAAAAAATTGGGTAAATTTTTTATACATTTGATGGTCTGGTTTAATTGTGAAATATTGCTCAATAATAATTCCTCCTTTCCTGGAGAGGTTGGCCAGATAATAAGCGGGAGTGCTAGAACACTTCCGCTTTATTTTTTACACTGATCACCTTAGTTGCCGGTTTCCTTATTTATTCATACGCCTTATACTTTGAGATTAATTAATAGTTTTTATTTAGGTTTTATAAGTTATTTCTTTAAAACAATGACCTTTTTTCCGTCAACTATAAATCGTACATTATTAGTTACCGCAAGCCTGTTCAATACCACAGATATATTAGTCTCACGGGACATCCTGCCCCAATAATTTGTGTGTAATGTCTGGTCGGTTGGATATTGTACATCAACGTCATACCAGCGCGAAATCTTCCGCATTACACTTTGTAATGTTTCGTGTTCGAAATAGAAACGGCCTTTTTTCCAGGCCAATGCCTCCTCTGTATCCACATTATTAACTTTAATTCCGGATATATTTGCAGCTGTTATACCTTGCTGACCTGGTTTTAAAACAACCTTAGCCTTGTCTTTAGCAATACTGACACTTCCCTCAAATAACGTAGTTTTAATAACTGCCTCATCATCGTAAGCATTTATATTGAAATGAGTCCCTATATCTTCAATCGTTTGATCTTTCACCGATACCCGGAATGGTTTTGCGCCGTTGTGCACAACTTCAAAATAAGCTTCGCCGGTAACCGTTACTTTCCTTTCATTACCATTAAAAGCCACCGGGAAAGTAATACTAGAAGCGGCGTTTAACCAAATTTTTGTCCCATCAGCCAATTGCAATGGATATGGTGCTTGTTCGCCTCTTACAGTAGTAAGTGTATTGTATTCAACTTTTGTACTATTATCTTCCGGAATGGTCGAATAAGTCAATCCTGTTCCTGCCAATACGGCGACAGCGGTATTTCCTTGCTGGGCCAGCTTTCCGGCGACCGTTTTGGTTAAGGCAATTTGCTGGCCGTTAGCTAAAGTTAAAGTTGCATGATGAAGGGCAGGCGCAATATCAATTTTGTAGGTTACAGCTACTGTCTGGAAAGCCTGCTTGTATAGTAAATAATAACCTCCGAATGACAATACAAATAATATGGACGCGGCAGCGGCTATGCGCGGCCAAAGAGAGCGTGTGCGAGGCGTAGTCGCAGAGTAAATAGCCTGCCACATGGCGGTACGGCCATGTAAAAGGTCTTCGTCGGAAAGACCGGAAGCATTTGCTTCATTCAGTTTGTGCAACCAGGCTTTAACACTTGCTTCTTCAGCTGGAGTTGCAGTACAGTTTTTTATTTTCTCTAATAACTCGGTGATCGTTTTTTGCTCCATTATAAGACATAGACGATCATGAAATACCGATTAGGTACAACGCGTTAAAAAAAAATTAAAAAATTGTTAATGTAAGATATAGAAGAGGTAAACTAAAACCCCCAATTTAACACGCAGGTGTTTTAAAGCCCGTTTCATTTGGGTATTAACGGTATGCTCAGAAATGTCCAGTTTTCCAGCGATCTCCCTGGTCGACAGGAAATCCTTGCGCTTCAGTTCATAAATCTCCCGCATTTTCGGTGGCATCATAGCTATCTCCTTCTCAATTAACGCCGTTATCTCTTTTTCCCTTAGCAAATAATCAGTCTGGGCGCTATCCACTTCCACGAATTGACTACTATAAGCCGCCTTGACCTTCCGATGCTTAAAAATATCCAGTACCCGATTCAACACCGATTTATACAAATAGCCCCGCAAAGTTGTCTGCAACATAAATGATTCCCGTTTATTCCATAAAGCAATAAACACCTCCTGCACCACATCCTGCGCCTCATACTTATCCTGCAACTTCCGAAAAGCATAACTAAATAACAAAGTATCATAACGTAAGAACAACTCCTCGAACGCTACGCGGTCTCCCCCTGCTAAAAGCAGCAGCAACTCCTCATCCAAAAGCGCACCCGGTTTGACCATCAGTTATGTAAAGAACGAATTTACTTAATTTTTATTTGTAAACGAAAACGAGCAATTTCAAAGTTTAAGCACAATAATCCAAAAAGTGTATTATTGCGATAAGTTTTAATAAATTCCAAACGCGTCATCGTAAAGGTTTAGTTTTATTTGTAAAGCGGCCTCCTCTGCAATCGTCAGGAAAGAACCATCGGTGATCAATTGGTGTAAAAGGTTAATATCGTCGGCAAACACGCGATCTTCTTTTATAAAAGTTACGTGTTCGCGAACGAGTGCATGGCAAGCCTTAATTACAATATTATCTAACTAATGCGGATAGGGCAGTGTTAAAAACTGGACATTCTAATGGAATTAATAGATAAAATTACTATTCATTGTATAGTTCTTGTAAAACCGTTAGTATCGCTTTTCCAAATTAGACCAAGTTTCTGGTGGCGGATCTTTTGGCTCTGTTTAAAGTGCTATATCTAATTATTTTAACATTTAAACCAATTATTCAAAACTTTTTGAATATAGTTATGAATTAATGCAACAAACAACTTCAATAAAAGCAGCAATGAAAAAATTATTTTATGCTATAACTATATTCCTTCTTTTCAGCCTTAATAAAGATGTATATGCTTCGCGGTCATTAAATCAACAAAGTCTTAAAGACGCTTCGTCAAAAAGAATCTATTTAACAGGAAAAGGTGCCAGTGACGCATTGCTATGGGATTTTAAAATGAGCGTAGGCCGTAATAGCGGTTACTGGACAAGCATAATGGTACCGTCTAATTGGGAATTTCAAGGTTTTGGCTACTACACCTACTGGCGAGACAGAGAAGATTATGCAACTAACCCGGAAATTGGCAATTACAAAAGAACATTTCAAATGCCATCGACCAAAAAAAAACGAATGAGGTTAGTCTTTCAAGGCTCCATGACCGATACCAAAGTAAAAATTAACGGAAAGTCGGCTGGTGAAACTCATCAGGGTGGCTACAATCAGTTTTCTTATGATATCACGGCTCTTATAAAATCAGGAACAAATCTTATAGAGGTTGAGGTAAGCAAACCATCAGCAAATCATGGTGTAGAATTGGCAGAGCGAGTAGCAGATTTTTGGCTTTTCGGTGGCATATATCGCCCGGTATATATTGATATCCTCCCAGATTCTTACGTAGAAAGAGCGGCCATAGATGCACAAATGGACGGCCAATTAACGGCTAATGTTTACCTGAGAGAAATTAAAGAAGGACAAACAGTTTGGGCACAGGTGTATACGGTGTCTGGCAAATCTTTAGGAAAGCCGATAACTTTGAAAGTAAATGCCAAAACTAATAAAATCACTATCGAAGGTAAATTTTCAAATGTCAAACTTTGGTCTGATGAATTTCCGAATTTATATGAATTGAAGATTAGTCTTAAAAACAAAAAGCAAACTATTCACACCATAAAAGAAAAATTTGGCTTTCGTACGTTTGAAGTTAAAGATCATGATGGCTTTTACTTAAACGGAAAAAGGATATTGCTAAAGGGTGCAAGTATGCACAGCTTTAGACCAGAAACCGGACGTGCTTTAAGTGCAGAGGATAATCTCT
Organism: Mucilaginibacter sp. UYCu711; assembly: GCF_050433825.1. Taxonomy (NCBI): domain Bacteria; kingdom Pseudomonadati; phylum Bacteroidota; class Sphingobacteriia; order Sphingobacteriales; family Sphingobacteriaceae; genus Mucilaginibacter; species Mucilaginibacter sp. UYCu711. The sequence continues at coordinate 405,110 of NZ_JBNPWM010000005.1, forward strand.
CAGACGTAAAATTAATGAAATCTTTAAACTTTAATACAGTAAGAGCACCTTGTTATCCACCGGATGAACATTTTCTGGATTTGTGCGATTCTCTGGGTTTAATGGTGCTTAATGAATTATCTGGTTGGTCTAAACCGTTGCCCACAGATATAGGTAAAAAGCTTGTTAAGGAATTGATAATTAGAGACGTAAATCATCCATCAATAATTATGTGGGGTAATGGTAACCATTATTCGCACAATGCTGACCTGGAAGATGATTTTTTAAAATGGGATATCCAACAGCGCAGGCCCTACAAAAATGCTGCAAGAAACGAACCTTGGCCCGGAAAAAAGCCCGGGAAATTTCAGCTTATAGATACTCGTTATTATCCAACCTATAAAGAATTAATGGCAGGCCTTGCATCCGATCAAATTGTTTGCCCATTGGAAACATTACATGCTTTGTTTGATGGTGGTGGTGGTGCCAGCCTAGACGATTACTGGCAAAGTATTGAAAAATCGAAAGTGGGCGGTGGGCTTATTATTTGGGCTTTGTATGATGAAGGCGTCTTTCGGGGAGATGAGGGATACCGGATAGACAATCAAGGAAATTTTGCCCCGGACGGTTTAGTCGGGCCTCATCAACAAAAGGAGGGGAGTTACAACACCGTGAAAAAAATATGGTCGCCGGTACAGGTGAATACCAGTGAAATTTCAGAAAATTTTGATGGAAGAATTAATGTTAATAATAAATTCAATTTCACAAATCTCAACCAATGTTTATTTAGTTGGAAACTGATAAAATTTGCTTCACCAAAAAGCACTCAAAGCGGTTATACAATTGCTGATCAAGGTGAAATGAGGGGGCCTGATGTGCTTGCAGGAAAAACTGGTATTTTACAAATCCCAGTCTCATCAAAATTTAATGATGCCGAGGCAATAGAAATTACTGCTTTCGATCCACAAGGAACAGAACTGTGGACATGGGAATTAATGAAAACACCACGAAGAGATTTTATGAGTGATTTTTTGGCGACAAGCATCGGGAATAAAGTTTCTCAAGATTCGGTAAACAAATGGGTGTTTTATTCAGGTAATACCACGTTTTTGTTTGATAAAGAAACCGGAATGCCTTTAAAAATTAAAACAGACAGCACCCTTTTTCCTATTACAAATTTAATTCATATAGTCGCTGAAACAGAAAAAGGAAAATATAATGTTCCTGAGAAAAAAAACAACGTCCTTCCTATGATAAAAAAGGAGGGAGATAGTTATCTCATAAGCACCGAAGGCCAAAATGGTTTCGACAGATTTAATTGGAGAATAATGCCCGGAGGCGTGTTAAAAGCAAATTATACTTATACATTGCCCGCTGATAAATATTATTATGCCGGCGTTGGACTAAACATTGCTTCGGATAATGTGACAGAAAAAAGGTGGCTTGGAAATGGCCCGTATAGGGTTTATAAAAACAGACTTCAGGGAACCAATCTGAATGTTTATAAAGTCAAAAATCAATTGAATATTCCCGGACAGGTTTACAATTATCCAGAATTTGAGGGTTATTTTAATAATTGGTATTGGGGGCAAATTAATCTTACTAATTATCGTACTATAGGTTTGGCTCTTGATAACCAAGAACTTTATGTAGGTTTATTGAAACCCAATTCGGGCGAAGATCCTAAAAGTGCAATCATCCCTTATCCACAAGAAAGTGGGATTTATATTTTTAATTACATCGCGCCAATTGGTGATAAGTGGAATGGTGGTTCTGAATATGGCCCTTCCGGGCTTTTAAATGATATTTCTAAATCATGCTCAGGCGGTGCTTATTTTAAGTTTGATTGGGCCGCACCGAACAGCTATATCAAAACATCTGGAGTGCATATAAAATGATACCAGAGATCTTATTGGCGATCAACACCAGCGCCGCTTCCAGCTGCCCGATAAATTATCTCGTTTTAATGGGTGTTGTTTGCGTTTCCATGCAGCAATAAACGTCTAAGCGGCGCGGTGGTTTTTGATAGGAGCCAGTATTTGTATAGCATTGATGAAGCGCAACCTTTAAAATCAAAACCATTCTTAAAGGTAATGCCCGGATATTACGTCAAAATCAAAACGGTAACCACCCAGCGTTGAATAAAAAAGATCTCCAAGCTATTGGTATTATTGTAATTGATGGCCGGTGTAGTTCCCAAAACCTCACCCGATATTTCATTCAAAAATAATTAAAGATTTATATTCAGGGGTATAAGAAACGCCTTTTATTTCAAGAGTTTCTTTTGCTTTTCCAGCTATTTTTTGAATGGAGGCAGGAAGATCGATCAAGTAAGGAGCATCACTCATTATCGGCCTGAAATAAAAGCCCATTTTATTGCTCCCAACGCCGTTGAACCGTTTCAAACCAATTTCCCAGGGCATCCCCTTATAAAATTCATCCGCCACCAAATCGCCGTTAAAAAAGGCCATTCCGGTATCACCGATATAGTCCACGTTCAGAAACAGATCATTAAGTCCGTCGGGAATCGATTTTGGAAAGATTACCTGGAGCTTCCTGGTCCCAGTTTTTAAAATTTCAGCCCTTAGCACTACTTTTGGCAATTCAACTTCAAAAGTTGACATCAGGACATCGCTGCCGATTACTTTTAGCTTACCATGATCAATCTTGGGTAGCACAGATATCTGGGGATAAACAGAGAAGGAGTAATTGTTGCTTCCTGTATTTAGCATTTCGGATTGCTTACCATCATTTAAAACAAGCGCATCGGAAAAAATCAATCTGCGATCATTCTTCAATTCCTGCAGATAACATTTCATAGCCAGGTCTTTGCTGATCACCAGCACCCTGGTTTTTGTTCCTTTGGGCCCTGTGATCAAAAAAGACGCAGGTAAATCAGAAGTTGAATTCACGTAAATTTTCCCACCTGCCTGGTGCACAGTACAATTCAGTATATTGATGATGGAGGTATTTGTTTTATTGAAGCTGAATTCAGGATAAATTCCGGGTGTCGTAAAGAAAACATAATAGTCGCTTCCATCCGCCTTTCCTCTGGTCAGCAATTGTGCCGTGGAGTAAATTAGGTTGGAACCACTCAGATTAAAATTGAATGGAAGTACCAGGTTTTCTTCAGCCTTTAAAGTGATCCCCTTTTTTTCAGGAATGTTTACAAATCCTTTATTCGTTTGAATACGGACGCGGATGTTAGCCTGGTCATGAGTGGTAACATTATCCTGGAAGTTGTTCAGAAATAAAAAACCGGAATTTCCATCAGTCCGTACTGCGTAACGGAGATCCTTGAGATTATCCGCCGTGATGTGTGCGTTATTTTCCGGTAATACGGTCCGAAGCGGTGCCAGATCGGGTGCAAATTCATTGATAAAATAATGTAGCAGTTTAAGGCGGTGAAACGATGTCCTCACCTGGCCATATTCACCAATCGGTGCCTGAAAATCGTAGGAAATTTTCGGATAGCCGTATGCTTCATCATTAAAAAAATAATGTTCACCAACAGGCGTAGAGCCGCCGTGGTACATATAATAGCCAATGCCATTTGCACCACCACCCAGGCAACGATTAATCAGCGCATCTAAACTGTTGGGCGGAACAACTGGCCTTCGTGCGTAAGTGGTCATAATGCCTGAACCCAGTTCGGCAGCAAAGGCAGGGTAATCCATGGGATTGTACCGCACAGGTGCATAATCCGGATACGTATGCAGATCTTTATACAGGTAAAAAGGGGAAAGTTCCTTTTTTGCTATCCAGGTGGGATAAGCATAAGCGGCAGTCACCGGTAAAGTTTCATTGGGAATGATAGCTGCGTATCCCCAGCCAGTCGCTGTAAATAACGGCACCTGCATCCCGGCTTTTAAAGCTAAGGCTTTTAAGGTGCGCATATGATCATTGCCAGATTCAGCAAAGGAATTATTTTTCGAGGCAACGCTTACGCCTTCATGCGTATTACCGCGATCTCGATCCGCTACCGTAAAATCATAAGGTTGTCCCGGATAAGTCAGCCCCCATGGCGAGGCAGAATGCTGCATTTCGTTTTCCAGTTGAATAGCGACGATAGGCCCCCCGTCCTTATAATAAAGATTTTTGAGTTGTTTACCGATCTCGTTGTATAATAATTCAACATAATGGAGATATAGTGGATCATTTGTTCTTATCGTAAGTGGTTTACCCAGTATCCAGTCCGGAATCCCACCATTACGTATCTCCCCGTGATCGAATGGGCCGATCCTTACCACAACCATGATTTTGTTTTTAGCACATAATTCTATAAACTTTCGCAGATCCCGATCGCCGCTCCAGTTGAATTGGCCTTCTTTTTCTTCATGAATATTCCAGAAAACGTAGGTTGCGATCATATTAATGCCGCCTGCTTTCATTTTCCTGATCGATTCCTCCCAATACTGATGGGGGTATCTTGAATAATGTATTTCACCGGTAATCGGAATAATGGGTACGCCACCTTTGGTGATATAAAAATTATTAACAGCAATTTTTTCACCGCCCGGGTTACTCCCGCCTAAAGCGACAATATTCACCGGTTTCGCATCAGCAAACTGCCTGGCATCAACAGTATAGTTTTTTATCTGACCTTTTGCTGGACAAATGAATAGCGGTATTAAAATCAGACCGCGGTAGAAGCATTTTTTTAAAAAATATATTCTTGAGCCCAAGAATTTTATTAATCGACCGTCTAACATTTTAATCAGTATACAGGTTCATAAAAACTAGCGGATAAATTGGTCGTAACGACGGATTAGTAAGGTCAATATCATTACTTCGCCCCGGATAATTGTTTAATCTTTTGCACCTCTATGCTTGTCTGCGGGTCAAAATCTTTCTTGGCCATATAATTTTTCAGGCTGTACAACAACTGCCGCACTTCTGGCCTGTTTTCCGCGTCGCTCAGTAAATCAATGCCAGAAACAACTAACTTGCCCGGACCTATCCGACACTCAAAAATAAGTCCCAGTGAACGAGCAGTCACCCAATCATCAATTACGCGTAAAATGGGATGAAGACCTTTGGCCACAGAATCTAACTTAATTACACTGGAATGGCTCATAGCATCCCACCATTGATAATTACTAAACCTCCCTGTTGGAAAGTCATTAAAGGCGGAGTGTTTCGGATCACATAAAATGCCCAAAGTTGCCGGTGGCTGGCTATTTGTCCAGGCGGTGTTCCAGAAGATACTTGAAAATCCAACGGCTATGTCTCCGCCTTTGTTGGCTGACACACTACCTTTTTTTAAAGTAAGAAGGACTTTACCTCCATTATTCAGTGTTTTCAGCGCGTTGGAGTCCAATTGCTGAGTGATCAGGATTTTCGCGTTAACATCCGGTAAATGTTCGGGGTACACAAAAATATCCCAGCTATTCTTGTATTTGCCAACAAAAACGGTCAACGTAAGCTTGGATGACTTTGTAATTGAGGTAAGTGTTTGTTTAATCTGGCCTAATTGTAGGCCATTACCGAACGGAATGGTTGTTTTAGCCAACCTGCCTTTAAACAATACCTCGCCTGCGTCACCAGAAATTTCCCAAGCGGGGATAATATCCTTCAGCACATTTTCGCCAAATTGTGCAATCTCAACGGGTACATCAAGTTCTTCACTATTCGTATACACCATTTTGGGAAGGCGGACAAGGGGCACCACTGTATTACAAAACCGGCTGAATTCAGATGCCGTCACATAAGGCTTCGCCTTCCAGAAAACATTCAGAACCCCAACCAGGGCGGTTCCCTGGCCCGGAAAATCAGATAATCCCAGCAATTGGAATCCCCCGAAACCTTTCGTCCTTAAGGCTGCTTCGATATCGGCTTTGTAGCAGAGGATTTGTAATTTACCCGAGCCACGTAAAAAATCATGTTCATATTCAGACAAGTTGTTTTCCTTCAGTTGGTCGAGGAAAATTTCAAAATTCTTCGCCTTCAATACACCTGTGTATTTAGCGATCTCATCAAAATCGGGATAAGCGCACCATTGACCGATCTCATGGCTAATTGTTGGATGGTGCCATTTAGCGATGATAGACGACCAATCAAAGTCTGAAGACGGATTTTTAGAATTAACAATACTTTTAAGGCCTTCCCCCCAATGTTGAATGCGCGGATAATCCGTGCTATTATAATCACTCTGGTCGATAACAGGCCATCCGGCACCGGTAGTGTAAAGTCTCCGATGATCCCGGGCTTTCCAGTAAAGCACAAATTTTCTCAGGTATCCGGTCAGATTCTTACCAGCCGGTTCATTTCCATATAAAAGCATACAGAAGGAAGGATGATTGCCATAGGCTTGCACAATTGCCCGACTTTCCTTATAAATATAATCGTCCAACGGTAATCCGTCTCCTATTGTTGCGCCTTGGTTAGCCCACGAGGAGCACTCGATCTGCAAGTAAATGCCCAAACGGTCAGCGGCCTCGAAAGCAGCCTCAGGAGGGCACCAGGAGTGGAACCTCAAATGGTTTAGGCCAAAGGCTTTACAGGTTTTAAACTCTTCCAACCACGAAGAAATATCGGTTGGGGGATAGCCTGTCATTGGAAAAGCCGCGCACTCCAGGCTGCCACGCAGCATGGTTAGCCTGCCATTAATTGTGAAATTTGTTCCGGAGGTTTCGAAATTTCTCATCCCAAAAGTTTTAGTTAAAACATCTTTGGGATTTGCCCCATTAATAACAGTTACCTGTAGATTGTAAAGATTGGGTTGAAATTCGCTCCAAAACAAGGGCGATATACCCATTGAATAAACCATCCTTATCAGGTTCCCATTTTTTGAAATTGTTATTTTTTTTCTTAGCGTGGATAATGGTATTTCAGGGTGATTGACAGAATTTACTTTTAACTCAATATCCCCTGTATGTGCAATATGACGGTCATTGTTGATCTTCACTTCGACGACGATCTGCTTTTTTGCTAAATCCGGGTAGATCTGGATATCGTCTATATAATCAGCGGGACGGGCGTTTAGTTTCAATTTTCCGATCATGCCGTTCCAGTTGCTTTGGGTGTGATCTGAAATGCTATGGGAATTTTCCCCGAAGTTGATGCTTTTAACAGAATTATCGACCAAAATGGTGATACGGTGCCTTCCTGGCTTTAAAACTGTGGTCAGATCGTAAACATGAGCCGTCCCCAAGCTGTTTTGCATACCGGCCGATTGCTCATCCACCCATACCGTGGTTTCCCAATGAGCACGCTCTATATACAATTCTATATGTTGTTCGTTCCAGGATGCCGGTACATCAACGGTTTTCTGGTACCAGGCGGCCCCTTTATAGTACTTCTCCGGCTGAAGCCAGAATGGAACTTTTATATTTCCTGCCTTACGATATTTCGCATATTGAGGCTTAGTGAAATAACCTGAATCGACAATACTTCCTGTCCAGGGAGTGGTTAAACTGATATCGTTTCCTTTTAAATTGGTGGTCATCGAACCTGGAAGATGAATATTATCCTTCAAATCCCCAGCATACCATTTGTTTTTTATCCCCTGTGATAAGGAATCAATTTGAAAATTCCAATTACCGGCCAGATCGATTTCATGTAATTTGATATTCTTTATTTTGGTTTGAGCGAGGGCTGAGAATCGGCCAAAAAAGCATAATATAAGTGCAAAGATGAATTGATAAGTCTTGTTCATAATTTAATCGATCAGTCCCGGCGGAAAGGGATGAATTTGAAGTTTATAATTTATCTAAACATACGTGAATACTACCCTTCAAAGAATGGATTATTAAACTGTAATCATAGATTTTGTTATTGAAATCTGAAGCTGGCTCCTATATTGATAACATAATCTGCAAAAGCTGCATCCCCATGTGTATACTTTCCTGTAAGTTCGGTAGTTCTGATATCAGCTACACTTATTGTACGGTCGCGAATAAGAGCAATCGGCACCAATGCATAGACTGATAATTTTTTAAGGCGGTAGGTAATCCCCGGTTCCGCGGAGATTATATATCCTGGTCTCCTGAATCCATCGCTTTCGCCGATTATGTCCTTTAACGGAAGGCACTCATAGCGAACACCGGCAGAAAAATTGAAACTACTTGTTCTGTACCTTAAGCCCAAGCGGATCAATTCCTGATCAGGAACGCTCATTACGTTACTGGTAATAACTATTTGAGTTGTACTGGGTGTACCGCCCCTGGTCGTAGAAACTCAATTTACATTGCGAGGATTGAAAAAATAGTAAAATGTACCATATATACCTAGTTCCTTTATAAGGTCAGTTTGTAATAGTCAAAGGCAGAAATGAAGAAATACTTGGAACAAACACTTCGGAATCAATGATTTATTAGGCTGGTTCACAATTAATTATCTATTGCCCAACTTAACTGTTACTCATTTCGTACTCTGTCTGGTTGACATACAAATATAAGGAATTGAGCCATTTTAAAAAATAGATGCTCTGTCAACAGTTCAAGCACACCGTCCTTAAATAATCTTCTATAATCTGAGGCATGGCCTCTGGTGGCAAGATTCGGTCAGCGCAACCCGTAGCGATGCCGGCCTCGTGTTGCCTTTGAAATTTACGGTAATGGGGTACTGTACCAGTACGATACCGATGTTACGCTTGGAACAATAAAGAAAGATTAGTCACTAGAATTTTTCATCAAACGGAAACTAAATTCAATTAGATAATACGATATCATATTTGATGGGTGACAAATCTATCAAATAGAATAAACAACAAATAAAAACTTCTAAAGAATCTCGTTAAAAACTTAACTTTTTCTCCACTTCATTAGTGCCCTTTTGCTGTTGGCTATAAGCATCACAATTTAATACCGTGGTCAATCCTTTTTTAGGCAGCTCAAAATCTAATTTTTTTTTAATACCTAACGATTGGTCTGCATAAACCTTTTTAAGATACAATCCAAAAATAGGCAAAGCAGAGTTTGATCCTTCGCCCATTCGTGTAGTGCGGAAATGGAAATCACGGTTCTCGCAACCTGTCCAAACGCCGGTAACCAGCTTTGGGGTTATGCCTATAAACCAACCGTCAGAGTTATCAGATGTAGTACCTGTTTTACCGCCAATTGGGTTGGTAAAGCCCCCATAACCGGGCTTCCATCTCAACCTGTTACCCGTAGCACCCGATTGATCTACAACGCTACGCAGCATATCAACCATTACATAAGCATCCTGGTCGTTCATTACCTGTTTTACTTTTGGCGTGTAATTATATATAATATTGCCGTTTTTATCTTCTATACGCAACAGATAGGTGGGCTCCGTCCACACACCATGATTTACAAAGGTTGAGTAAGCGGCTGTCATATCCATTACCGTAGCATCAAATACACCCAGGCAAATACTTGGATATGGCGGTACATTATTATGGATCCCCATTTTCTTTATCAATTCAGCAACAGGCTCAGGTCCTAATTCTTTCATTACATAGGCTGTTACCCAGTTTTGTGAGTGAGCCAATGCGGTACGTAAGGTTATCCTACCCGGCAAAGTTTCTAGTGGTGAGGAACCTGGTGTCCAATTCTGGCCACCATAACCCGAAATAGTAATCGGAACGTTATCTACCGGCGTACAGGGCGAATACCCATTTTCGATAGCTACCGCATAAGTAAATGGTTTAGCGGTTGATCCAACCTGCCTTGCGCCAATTTTTACCTGGTCGTATTTAAAATGCTCGAAGTTTATGCCACCAACCCAGGCTTTAACAGAGCCGGTTGTAGGGTCCATACTCATCACAGCGTTTCTTAACAGCATTTTACAATATATAATACTGTCTATCGGTTTCATTAAAGTGTCAATATCACCATGCCAGGTAAAAATGTTTAATGTATCCGGCGTATTGAAATTTTGGTCTATTTCCTCGTCGCTTCGCCCCTCCAACTTTAATTGGCGGTAACGGTCAGATGAATGAATCCCTTGATCTATCAATAATTTATAGTTCTTTACCTTATCAGCTAATTTAACGCCTTTCCATTGCGAGTTGAATTGTGCCTGCAGGTCGCGCATCCACTCACGTTGCGCCTGTTCGGCATAAAGTTGCATATTGCCATCCAATGTGGTGTAAATTTTTAAGCCATCTCTGTCAATGTCATAAGGCGTGCCATCTGCTTTATTTACAGTGGTCAGGATCTTTTTAATATCCTCTCTTAACACCGCTCTAAAATAAGGTGCTAAACCTTCGGTATGGTTAATGGGGCGATAATCAAGGCCCAATGGCCTTGCTTTAAAGTCGGTAGCTTGTGCCTCGGTTATAAAGCCCTCATGTGCCATACGACCCAACACAAAATTACGGTTGTTAAGGGCTCTTTGCGGGTGCCTAATCGGCGAATTGGCTGTAGGTGCCGTTAACATTTGTATTAAAGTGCCGGCTTGGTCGGCAGTTAATTTTGCGGGCGTGGTGTTGAAATAAGTTTGCGCTGCAGAGCTAATACCAAAGGTTTGGGAGCCAAAATCAACTGTATTTAAATACATAGTGATAATCTCTTGCTTGGTATAGTGTTTTTCAATACGTACAGCAATAATTAGTTCCTGTAGTTTTTGAATAATTCGTTTAATGGGATTGCGCGCCCTGGTTTGTCCGGTAAATAAATTTAAAGCAAGCTGTTGCGTTAATGTACTGGCACCTTGCCTTTTACCAACAAGATTGTAAGGAATTATAGAAAAAGTACGCCAAAAATCGACACCCGAATGCGAATAGAAATGATTATCCTCTTTGGCTATTAATGCATTTATCACGTCTGGGGAGATGTCTTTAAAAGGCACACTCGAACGATTTTTAGTATAATATTTGCCAATTACCTGCTTATCACACGTAATGATCTCTGATGCCTGGTCGCTTTTAGGGTTTTCCAATTCGCGTAGAGATGGGAGAGGGCCAAAAACGCCAACGGTAGTAAGGCCTATTAATATTACTACAAATGCAAAGCAGCCTATAAAAAACTTCCAGATATACCAGTTGTGCTTCTTTATATCCTGGGGCGATAATCTAACGGTCACTTTATCAATTTAATTTATTGTCATATGTCAAATCCGTTTTTGTTTTTTAATTTATCGGCCCGCGATAATGAGAATGATTTATATGAAGAGTGGGGCCTATTTGCCAGGAATAGGTTCCACATTAATATTATCAAACAAGTTTCTGTCATAGGTGCTTGCAATAAATGCCATTCCCTTAACTGTGGATTCAGCTGAAATAGCTGTCATTTTCTTTCCATCCACAAACCCTGAGATTTGGGTGCCGATCATTTCCAATCGGATATGGTGCCAGTCTAAAGGTGTAAAATTGTGGATTTGACCGGATGCAAGTACCGTGTATTGCCAATTCAGTTGCCAACGTCCATCTCGGGTCAAGATCCAACGGTAACCCAGTTTGTCGCGGTTAGCATAACGTCCACCGATTTCAACATCTCCTCCCTTTAGCAAAATATCGCTTTCAATGGCATAATCTTCCCAGTTTAAGTCACCAAACAGGCTGTGGGGTTTGAGCAACCAGTTGTTATACCATAAAATCCCCTCTTCTGGTACTGCCTGCACAAGACACATTCCACCTTTTGGCGAAGAAATAGTTTCAAAGGTGCCCTTCTGATCAGAAAAGTAGCGTGGAGTTTCATTCGATTTGTAACTGTCAAAATTTTCACTGTAAGGGAATGGAAAAGATTTGTTTGCTAATGGCTCACCAAAGGTGCCTTTCTTTTGCCCGTTGGTACTTGTGATCGTGTATATAGCGTCCGGTTCTACTTCCAGTTCTAAGGTATTTTTTACCCGTGTTGGTGCTTTTTGCTCAATAAATTGTTCTTTAGCAGTTGATTTCCACACATGGACCTTACCCTTCGTGAGTCCGTCGCCAACAGCGACTTTTATTTTGCGTTTATCGCCGGTGACAATAATTACCGACCAGTCTCCAGTGTTTGGATTCCGTAATGCCACATGGCTACCACGCCAGGAATCTGAAGTAAATTGACCACAAGCCTCATCCATGTAAACCCAGCCTGGTTCAGCAAATTGGGTGGTATGGGCCACAGCCCATACAGATGGCCACACAGAATAATTCCCGCTCCAGGGTGAATCTGCCTGCAATACACCGGTATTCGCCCAAATAACTTGGTTATAAATACCATCAACCGGGCACCATATCTCGAATTTAGTGATACGATCAAGCGAATATAGCTTATTCATGAGGCGGGCGAGATACAAAGCACCTTTGCCATCCCAATCTTGTCCCGACTGACTCCATTCCTCACTTGCCCACAATGGCTTACCGGTTTGTTTCGCTTTTTCAGTTGCCCTGCGATTTGCTTTCTGATCGATTTCCCAAGGTTCCCGGCCGTCCACATAATGGTAACCGACCGCACTTATGAGTTTATTCAGTTTAGGGTCTTTTTCCAGTTTGTCAAATACTTGCCAGTATTCGCTATCATCGTCCGGCGCCTGTAGTTTGACTTTTAAAAAGCCGTGTTTATCAAGTGTAGGGCGTAAATTATTGGCTATCCAGTTTAAATCGGTTCCCATTTCATTTTGGGCGGCAGACACCCAGTCAATTTCAAGTCCATACTTTTTACGGGCAAGTTCCAGAAAGGAAACAGTCCAATCGGCGGATGCCTGGGAAAAACGCGTACCCACCCAGCGTGGATAGGCCCATGGTAAGCAATCCAGGATCACGTTAGGATTTCTCTTACGGGCTTCTGCCATCAGCCAAAGTTCGTATCCGCGAGCTATCGGGGCTTTTAGTTCTTCGCGAGTGATCACATGGGAAGGTTCACTGCCGCAGGTTGAATTTTCCCCGCTGCCAATTTCCACTTTGAGATGCTGAAAACCTGCACCAAATTTTGGTTTAAAAAGAAAATCCAGTACTTCAGATCGTTGCTTTTCCGGGTAATCAACTATGTTACGGCTTGATGCCCCGGCGCTTACCGCTCCGATGCCTTCAAAAACACGTCCTTTGCCGGTTGCACTCAACGTGATCGTTTGTGCATTTACAGTCGAAAATCCTGTTGACATAGTTAAAAAACAGTAAATGAATTTTCGATGCCTCTTTTGCAATTGTACAAATGACGCATTGAAAATCTCAATATTCTTATAAAGAATGTACTTGAAAAGTATTTTTGACATAATGTATGATTTAGTTGGAATTGAAATGTATTTCATAACGAACACCGTCGCTACGACTGTTATATTTTAATACTTGTAGGCTGTTGCAATTAATTAGATTATTTCAAAATCAGTCGAATATTGGCACAATCTTTTTTAAGCTTAAAATAAATTACAATAAGAAAATGCAATTTACCGCAAGTCTCAATGGGTTATTTTTAGTTATAAATAAGTTCATCCAAAAATGAGGAGGAAGTTTTTTAATTAAATAGATTTTGTGATTATAATACTGGATTATATTATGTATTTGTTAAGATGTCTAATTATTTCGGATAATTAGCCACTACTATGAGCGTTGTTAATATCCAACACTCAGGAACGGCCAATGTCGTCAAATGTGTCTTATGGACGTAAAGTTACAATGATAATGAGCGTTGGACGATGACTAAGATATAATTTATGAATTATTTTATATATGTTAAGAAACATCTCGCTTACTAATCGGCGATTCTGGTTGCTTTTCCTTTTATATTGAATAGCGATAATTGATATATTGGATCTATTCTTCTGATTACTTCGATCGTAGCAATCCAGAAAATCGTTTTCCAATAAGCACGATTCACGCAACTATTACCAACAACTTGGAAAACGTACAGATCTGTGCTATTAATACTCCATAAGCTGAATAGATCAAGGTACAGATAGACATTCTTTTGTCTAAAACTGGATTATATTATTAAAACATGCTGTTTCAGTATAATAGAAAGTGATATCGTCTAAAATTTGTTTGATTTATAGGTTCAATTGTAGGGATTGTCGTTATAAATATTAACTCAATCCAGTTGACAGGAATCCATCGCGCGCTGCTATTTCAGATTTCTTTTATACCCGAAAACCCTGATAAAACTAATTTTATTTAAGCGGCAATTAGTTTTTAAAAGCCTGGAAATTTAAAACACAGGCTAATCGACACAAGGGTACAGCACCAATCAAATAATCCAGTTTTATAATAAGAATATCTATTTATTCATAATGGTCTGAGTATCAATTTTGTTACCTGAGAAGTCAATTCAATTTTAACCAAAAGTAAACCTATTATGAATTTTAATTTTACATGCGTAAGATTTCCGCTATTTTCAGATATTCCGTTAAATGGAATTCATCTGAACTCGAGGAAACTGTTTGTGGTTTTGCTATTACTTACAATGATAAGTAAGCTAGCTTCAGCCCAAACCAGATTAATTACAGGTTCCGTCAAAGATGACAAAAGCGAACCACTTGCAGGTGTCAGTGTTACCCTGAAAGGAACTACAGCTGGCACAACCACTGATGTATCAGGTAACTTTTCGATCAGCATTTCCAACCAGAAAACAAGCTTAGTGTTCCATTCTGTAGGATTCATTGATCAGGAAATTCCAGTCAATGGGCAAAGTAAATTACAGGTACAGCTAAAATCAGCAGAAAGAAACTTGGATGAGGTAGTCGTTGTGGCTTATGGCACACAAAAGAAGACTTCCCTCACAGCTTCCATATCTTCGGTAAAAGGTAAGGATATCGCGGCACAACCTGTCGCAAACATCAGTAATGCGTTAGTTGGACGAGCCTCAGGTATCATGGCCACCCAATCGAGCGGAGAACCTGGTTTCGATGGTTCTAAGATCTTAATTCGCGGTAGCGCGACAACTGGTAACACCCAGCCACTGATTATCGTAGATGGTGTGCCAAGATCTTTCACCCAACTCGATCCTTATAGTATCGACAATGTAACTGTCCTTAAAGATGCTGCTGCGGTAGCCCCCTATGGCCTAGGCGGCGCAAACGGTGTAATCTTAGTCACTACAAAAAAGGGGAAAACCGGAAAGCCTACACTCACCTATAACACTTACTTTGGCTGGCAAAACCCAACGGTGTTAGCCAAGTTTGTCAATTCTTACCAATACGCAACACTTTTTAACGCAGCTGTACAGAATTCAACGCCTGGAAAACCCCCAGCTTATTCTGCAGCTGATCTTGAGCTTTATCAAAATCATACTGATCCAGACGGGCATCCGGATCACAACGTTCTAGGCGAGCTAACCACCCGCAATTCACCAATGACCAGTAATAATCTGCAATTATCCGGTGGTTCTGAAACCGTTAAGTATTATGCAGGTATCGGATATTTAACCCAGAATGGACTTTGGGCACCGGAACGTTTTAAACGCTATAATATTACAGCCAACCTTGAAGCAGATGCAACAAAAAGCACCAAGGTAAATGTTTCAATGAATGGCCGCGTGGAGGAAGGTGATTTTCCAGGTGTAAGTTCCGGTAATATTTTTTACCAGGCATTTCGTACCCCACCAAACTCGCCGCTAACGTTTAGCAACGGTCTTCCAGGGGCCTATATCGGCCGTTCCGCCTATGGTAACATATTTAATAGTGGGTTTATACAAAATTCAGGTTTTAATATGCTGACCCAATTAAGTATTGAACAACAATTACCTTTTGTTAAGGGATTGAGCGTTAAGGCAGCCGTTAGTTATGACTATAACCCCGGCTTACCTAATGATGATGGCAATGTTACCTTTCAACGAAAATGGATAACACCCATCCCTTATTATGCGTATAATGCCACCACAAAAGCCATCACACAATCTGGTAGTGATGGTCCCGCTAAACCCAACTATAGTGAATATTTTGCTCAGGCACAGGCTTTTACCTACCAAGCTTACTTAAATTATCATAACACTTTTGGTAAAAATGATATAACTGGTTTATTGGTTTTTGACATTCGGAATACAAAGTATTCAAAATTTAGTGCGGCCAGGCAAAATTATAATGTTCTCATTCCGGAATTAGATAACGGTAGTTCAAATAGCACGGATATCTCCAATTCAGGCAGTTCATCAGAAACCAAACAGAAATCCGGCATTTTTAGACTGGACTACGGTTATGATGGAAAATATCTATTTGAAGCCGCCGGACAATATGAAGGATATTATGCATTTGCACCCGGTCACCGTTTAGGATTTTTTCCAGCCTTTTCGGCAGCTTGGCGCTTGTCAGAAGAATCTTTTATAAAAGATAATTTTCCATGGATCAATAATTTGAAAATCAAGGGATCATGGGGCGAGTCGGGCGGTTTGCCTAGTGCTGCATTTCAATACCTAAGTGCATTCGGGCTAGGCAGCAATAGTGCAGTCATCGGCGGAGCTGCCACACAAAGTATAAGCGAGCTTTCTCAAGCGAATCCTTTGATAACCTGGGAAAGGGCTAAAAAGACGGATATAGGTATTGAAGGTGATTTTTGGAATGGCGGTCTGACCTTTGAGGCTGACTATTTTTACGAAATCAGGAATAATATCCTCATAAATCCAACTGTAATTGCGCCTTTCGAGTATGGTGTAGGCTTGCCACAGGTCAACGGCGGTGCTGTGAGTAATCACGGCATTGAGCTCTCATTGGGTACCTCACAGCGCATTAATAAAGATCTTAGCTTCAGCATTAATGGAAACATCACCTATGCCAGAAATAAACAAATACAGGTGTATGAAACCGCAGCAACCTTTAACAACCCTAATCGCCGTATAGCCGGCCGATCGCTGGGTGCCATATTTGGCTATCAGTCGCTGGGATTTTTTACTGCTGATGACTTTGATGCCGCAGGCATTTTAAAAGCAGGTATTGCCACCCAGCCCTGGGGCAAGGTATTTCCGGGGGATATCCACTATAAGGATGTAAACGGGGATGGAAAAATTGATCCTGATGATATCGTTCCTATTGGAAAAGACGTATTTCCGGAAATTATTTATGGAATTACGCCAAGCGTAACCTTCAAGGGATTTGATCTGAGTGCTTTATTCCAAGGTGCAGCTAACCGTGACTTCTATAATCAAGTTTATGCATTTGATAATTCCTCATCTGCACCAATAAACACACTGGATTACTGGACACCTACCAATCTCAATGCCGCTTATCCACGGATAACGACACAACCAACTACTAACAATACCCAATTTTCGTCATTTTGGGTGATCAACGGTTCTTATTTGAGATTAAAGACCGCCACTTTAGGTTATACCATACCCCAAAATGTCATGAGGCGTTTGCATGTACAATCGATAAGGTTTTATTTGTCAGGACAAAACTTAGCGACCTGGAGTAAGATCAAAAATTTTGACCCCGAGGTTTCTGCCCGCAGCGGGCAATACTACCCACAAATTAAAGTAGTTACCGTTGGCGCAAACGTAAGCTTTTAACCATTGTAAAAGATTAGAAAATGAAAAATTTAAAATATATTTCAATAAGCTCTATAATACTCCTTTTCGTCAGTATTATGGGCACTTCCTGCAAAAAATCATTGGATTCTTCGCTGGATATTACGCCACATGACCGGCTGACCAGTAATACGGTTTTCGCAACTGTTTCAACTGCAGACCTTGTCTTGAATGACATTTATAACCAGTTACCCGACGGCAATAATTGGGATGACCCATTTGACAATTGGTCTGACAACTCCATTTGTGGATACAGTTCTCGAAATTCGAGAACCGAAGCTCAACAAAATAATTATACACCCGCAACTTTAGGCTTTGGAAATAATTCTGATGCCCTTAATTTAGGCTGGCAATTTCTATATACTAACATTCGAAAGTGTAATGTTTTCATTGCGAATGTGACGGCATCTACCTTAGCGGACGATTACAAAAAGAAAAGAATAGCTGAAACAAGGTTTTTACGTGCGTATTTTTATCATTTATTATGGATGGCTTATGGCGGCCTTCCGATCCTCACCAATCCATTAGACGTCAACACGCAAGGGGATGCAGCATTTGTTGAACGCAGTTCATCTGACGATACTTATAAATTTATAGCTACTGAACTTACAGCAATAACTCCGGATATGCCTACTACTTCCGACCCTGGCCGGGCTACACAGGGTGCTACCCTAGCCTTATTAGGCTGGGTGCAATTATATCACCATGATTTTGCAGCAGCTGCGACAACTACTAAACAAATAATAGACGGTAAACTCTATGATCTTTACCCGGACTATCAAAACCTATTCCTTGACAATACGGTAAATAAGGAAGCCATATTTTACCGGCAGTACATCGCGGTTGTCAAAGGCAATCGCTTCGCCGGTATTGGAGGGCCAACTTTCACAAAAAATGGCGTAGAAACAAGCTGGGGCTCAACCGATCCGACGCAGGAGCTGGTGGATGACTATGCGATGGATAATGGTTTGCCGATAGCTGCCACAGGTTCAGGCTATGACGCCAAACATCCATACCTCCATCGGGAAAAACGCTTCTATCAATCTATCGTTTATGATGGCTCGTATTTTTACAACGACACCATTTACACCAGACAAGGTATAAAAAGTCCAAACGAAATCGATCTTTCGGACAAAAACGATGCGACGCAAACCGGCTACTACTTGCGTAAAAAGGTACAAGAAAATATTCCGCTGGGATCAGCTAACTGGGACGGTCGTACTGGTGCTCAAAACTATTATTATTTCAGATATGGAGAGGTATTACTCATGTACGCGGAGGCACAAAACGAAGGTGTCGGACCTGATAATACTGTTTATGATGCGATTAACAAGGTCCGTGCGCGCTCAGCATTGCCAAACTTAACCCCCGGGCTTAGTCAGGATGTCATGCGAACCGCTATCAGGCGTGAGCGGAGAATAGAATTGGCTTTTGAGGATAAACGGCTTTGGGATCTGAGAAGATGGAAACTGGCAGAAATAAACTTAAATAAACCTGTTCATGGAATTGCTATTACAGCGAACGGCAGCGGTGGATTTAATTATAATCCTGTCACTACGCCCGGTGGTAACCTTATGTTTGATGCAAGTAAAAATTACTTGTTCCCACTTCCACAAAGGGCTGTAGATCAAAATGCAAAATTGAAGCAAAATCCTGGTTATTAAAATTGGTTCGTTAGGCAGCAGGTCCCTGTATCTCCCCGGTGCAGGGCCTGCTTATTTTAAGATTTTTCCAAAAAGATGATGAAACTCAGATATTTTCAATTCGTTTACACGCCATTATTTGCTGTCCTTTTCGGCATAGCCGCTTGTCAACACCCGGTCAATAGCAATAATGAAAATAACAATGATCATTTATTTTCATTATTAACCCCCGAACAAACACATATTGATTTCACGAATACATTAACCGAGGGGTTAAATACCAATGTATTGATATACCAGTATTTTTATAATGGTGGCGGCGTAGCAGTAGGTGATCTGAATGGTGATGGCTTGCAGGATATTTATTTTAGTGGTAACATGACCGATGATAAACTATATCTGAACCAAGGACACATGCAGTTTAAAGATATTACAGCCATAGCAGGTGTAGCCGGCCGGCCCGGCCCATGGAAAACCGGTGTTACCTTAGTTGATATCAACGGAGATGGGAAGCTGGACATTTTTGTGTGTTATTCCGGCAAGCTTCGCGATGCAAAACGGGTAAACCAATTATTTATTAACCAGGGAAATGATAGTAACGGCGTGCCGCAATTTAAAGAGATGGCAGCCGAATTTGGCCTTGGTTTTTCATCGTACAGTACCCAGGCTTACTTTTTTGATTATGACCGCGACGGTGATCTTGACCTGTTGCTAGTAAATCATAACATTCTGCGGCTAAATATCCTGGATGATATTGCTGTTAAAGAAATAATGAGCAAGCCCGACCCGCAATCAGGGATCTGCCTGTACCGGAATGATAATGGACTTTTTACTAATATAACAGCACAATCAGGTATAATCAATACCGCCTTATCATACGGGCTGGCTGCCGGCATAGCCGATGTTAACGGCGATGGGTGGCCGGATATTTATGTATCTAATGATTACAGCGTACCCGACAGATTATATATTAACAATAGAAATGGCACATTTACCGATCAACTAACCCACCAGATAGGCCACACCTCTTTTTACTCGATGGGTAATGATATTGCAGATATTAACAATGACGGTAA